>CAYZYS010000132.1:0-5799 GCA_964482605.1 uncultured Bacteroides sp. | reverse complement strand
GGAAAAAGAAGAAAGAAAAGAAAAAGAAGAAAAAGGGATGATTAAAGGGGACACACAATGATATCGGTCAACATAGAGACAATGCAGCAGAAAAACTACAGGCTCAAGGAGAGCTACAAGAACCTGAGGACCAACATACAGCTAAGCGGTAAGGAGAACAAGGTTATAATGCTCACAAGCTGCAGCCCCAATGAGGGAAAGTCAACGGTATCCTTTAACCTTGCCATATCCCTTGCGGAGACCGGGAAAAAGGTCATATTCGTGGATGCGGATTTAAGGAAGTCAGTGCTGGTTGGAAGGTACAAGATACACAAGAACATAAGGGGGCTGACGCATTTTCTGTCAGGGCAGGACCAGGCGGGGGATGTGATATGCTCAACCAATGTTGACAACCTGTATACGGTGTTCTCAGGGCCGGTTCCGCCTAATCCGGCGGAGCTTCTGGATTCAAGCACCTTCAAGATGTTCATAGCGGTGCTTAGGCAGCAGTATGATTACGTGATTGTTGACACGCCGCCGCTGGGCAATGTCATAGATGCGGCAATTGTGGCGCAGTGCTGTGATGCGGCGGTTATGGTGATTTCAACCAATTCGGTGAGTTACAAGTTTGCACAGACAATCATGGAGCAGCTTCGCAAGACGAACTGCAGGATAATAGGAACGGTGCTCAACAAGGTTGACTTGAGTGAGAATGGATATTACGGAAAGTATTACGGCAAATACTATGGAAAGTATTACGGTAATTACGGGGATTACGGCAATCATGCCTGATTAGGGCAGCAACGGCAGGTTGTGTTGCCGGATGATGGTGGTTTGTATGAGGGACTGGAGAAAAAACATTAAGTTGATATTGCCTGTGGGCGTATGTGCAGTCGTGGTTCTGGCTGTGCTTGCTGCCTTTGTGATGAGGGACATGGATGCCCCTGAGATTGGTTTTGGGGAAGCGGGTATGGTATATGATGCCTTGCTTGACCAGTCACAGCTTTTGTCAGGTGTCACGGCGTGGGACAGGCAGGACGGTGACGTGAGCAGCTCGCTGATTGTGGAGAGCATAACAGCCATATCTGGTACACAGGTCAATGTGATATATGTTGCAAGGGATTCCAACAATAATATAGCCAGGGTATCAAGGATAATGAATGTCATCAATGGTACTTATGAATATGAGCAGGAAACAGAAGGCTCAACCATGGGTGAGGAGACTTCGGGGCAGGGCAGTATGGCAGTGACGGGCACGGGGTACACAACAGCCACCACTGAATATACTACATTTGCCACGATAGCCACGGCACAGGGGGCGCCGGAGATAACGCTAAGCTCGGACAACGCAACCATCAAGGCGGGGACAGCGTTTAACGTGACATCATACATAAGCCAGATAGCCGATGACAAGGATTCAAGGTCAGAGCTGTACAGGAGGGTTCTCATCAGGGGTGATTATGACACTAAAACCCCGGGGGATTACCTGATATACATATATTGCCGTGACAGTGACGGAAACCTGTCACAGCTAAGGCCTTTCACGCTGCATGTACAGCAGTAGCGCCATACAAGGAAAAAGGTGTGAAGAACAGTATGAAAAATGAAGCAAGGGATGATGGGAAAAAGAATAAAAAAAGGAAGTCGGGAGTTGTAACCAGACTGGTGATGGTGGTGTGCCTTGCAGGTTTTCTTGTGTGTGCGGGAATCGTCATCGCGGGGCAGGTTGGCAAGGCAACAAGGGCGGATTCGATGCAAAGGCTTCAGGAAACGGCAACACAGGAGACACAGCAGTCCGTGCAGGAAATATCATCAGTTGCGGAAGAGCTGGGTATTGACATACCGGAGAAGAACCTTGATTTCAATGAGCTAGCCAAGACCAACAAGGACATATATGCGTGGATTACGGTGCCGGGGACGGAGATTGACTATCCTGTGCTCCAGCATCCGTCGGATGACTCCTATTACCTTGAGCATAACATTGATGGCAGCAGTGGGCTTCCCGGCTGCATATATTCGGAGCTTCTCAACGGGACGTCCTTTAATGACAGGAACACGGTGCTTTATGGGCACAATATGAAGAATGGCACGATGTTCGCAACGCTGCACAGGTATGCAGACAGCACATTTTTTAATGAAAACAAGTACATTTTCATATACACAAGGGATGGAAGGACACTGGTATACAGGATATTTGCAGCACATACGTATTCGGACACGCACCTTCTAAAGGGGATTGACATAACCTCTGATGAAAAGTTTCAGGACTATCTTGATTCCATATATGAATCAAGGACGATGGGTGACAACCTGGCGGAGGATGTGACGGTGACATATGAGGACAGGATAATCACGCTGTCAACCTGTACGGGGGATGACAGCAAGAGGTTTCTTGTGCAGGGGGTTCTGGTCAATGGTTGAGGAAAAAGCCAAGGGAAAAAGGAAAAAGCGAAAATCCAAGGTCCTGCGCAATGTGCTGATTGTGCTTGCGTGCATTGTGTTTGCGTTGGTGCTTGCATGGCAGATATTCGTGATGGTTGGCAGGATGAGCCTTTATAAATCCAGCTCGGTGAACCAGGAGCTGATGGCGCAGCTTACGGATGTGGATTCGGTTTCCGTTGATGTTGGCTGGCAGGAGAACTGGATTCGGTATGATGGAAAGGTTTACCAATACAATGAGGATGTGCTCTCATTTCTCATATTGGGGATAGACAAGGATTCCGAGGTGCAGGAGAACACAGGGGGAGTGTCGGGAGGACAGGCGGATGCCAATTTCCTTGTGGTTGTGAATCCGGACCTTGAAACGGTGCGGATTGTGTGCATCAACAGGGATTGCATGACAACCATAGACACAACCAACATGTATGGGCAGAAGGATGCCACTACCAAGGCGCAGCTTTGCCTTGCCCATGCATATGGCAACAGCCCTCAGGAAAATGCAGGCAATTCCGTCAAGGCGGTGACGAATCTTTTCTACGGGATTCCGATTCACGGTTATTGTGCGATTAACATGGCGGCGATAGCTGACATCAACGATTCGGTTGGCGGCGTTACGCTTGAAAGCCTTGGGACATTCTCAAAAAACGGTTATTACTTCACGAAGGGAAAAACCACAACCCTCAAGGGGAAGGGTGCCTTCTGGTATGTGAAATACCGCAGCACGAAGGAGTTTGACAGCAACGGCAGCAGGCTACAGAGGCAGAAGCAGTACCTCAATGCCTTCATCGGGGCGGCAAAGACTACAATAAAGAAAAAGCCGTCATATGTGATTAACCTGTATAATTCGCTTGCACCGTATATGACCACGGATGTTGGCATTGACGAGGCGGCTTATCTTGCCACAACGGTGCTTGGATACGATTTCGACATGGACAACATCATCACCCTTGACGGCGAGACTGTGCAGGGTGTGTACTATGAGGAGTTTTATCCTGATGAGGATAGCCTTAAGCGCCTTGTGATTGACCTGTTCTACGAGGAGGTTGAGGGTGTGGGCTGATAGCAATTGCAGCAATGCATTTACTATATACGAAACCAATCAAATATGAGACAAAACAGGAGGATAATGTAAATGAAAAAGAGATTTGCAGTAGTTATGAGCGTCATGTTCACGCTTACAATGGGCATGACGGCATTGGCTGCAGGAAGTGACAGCGCAACTGCAACACAGGAGGTATCAAGTGTTGTGAATGCTGACGGAACAACGACCAAGACTGTTGAGAGCGCTCTTGGCACAACCGTGACGGTTAATGCATCAACAACCAAGACAACAGATGTTGTTGACGGTGTGTCTGTTCCTACTTCTGCAACAATAGCAACTGGGAGCAATGCCGTTCTTGCATTCACTGATGCATCAGGCAAGAAGATTGAGAACGTAAGCATCACGGTTAAGGCTGCTTCCACAAGTGTAATTAGCACAGTTACGTCAAGCATCAGCGTTGGCGGACAGGAAGTGGCAGTCAAGGCTGCTGACATTGCGGCAGCAATTGACCTTGATGTTTCAGGCTTTTCAAGCGGTTCTGCCACCGTGCCACTGAGTGTTGACAATGTAAAGAAGGGTGAATCCGTATACGCCATCCACATCAAGAATGGTGCTGCGGAGATTATCCCTGCACAGGTTGTTGACAATGGCGTTGTGGTAATCACAACATCATCATTCTCACCGGTTATCATTGTCAAGGGAACGGCTCCGGCTGCAGCCACGGCTTCAACCACCGCTGCAACAGTTACGGCAGATTCTTCTGCAGAGGCTGAAAAGTCCCCAAAGACGGCTGATGCCATGCCAATGTCAATGGCAATGATCATGGCAGTGATTTTCCTTGCAGGTGCCGCAGCATGCGCAGGAAAGTCTGTTCTTTCAAAGTAATAAGAGGTACTAGGTTCTCACCAAATGGCTGGTTTCGGGAACGAAGGCTTTCCACGCTGCGTGGGAAGCCTTTTTTCTTCGGGTGTGAAAAGGATTGTTGCAGTGAGGGGAATGACGGGCATATAATGCCTAAGCGGGCAAAATACTGGTGCCTGCCGCCTGCGGTGGAAGCCATTGTGCTGTCAGGACCGATGGCTTTTTTGCAGGGGGAGGGAAGGAGATTGGTTGAAATGGATTACCAGGGGCTAAAGAGTATTTTACAATGCATATTTGTGGAGAATGATGCGGATGAGCTGTACGGAGAGTACATTAGGGAACGAAGTGAAAAGGAGCTTGTGTACAGGACGGGTTTTGTCAGGGGAAAGCTTGACAATGTCCTGCTTCATCATATGGAGGGGGATGACATTGACCAGATAGCCGCAAAGACGGGAATGTCCAGCAGGACAATAGGCAGGTGGCTTGACGGGTTTGGTAATTCCGAGGTTGACGAGGTGTATGTGTATGGGATGATGACGCCTGAGGAGCAGGAGATGGTCGACAGTAGTGCCGGAATGCTGTATGAAGACTGTCATGGTTCGTATGTTGATTGGCTCATGGACTGGCTTTCACAGCACTACGGCAGGCTTGATTAGTATTTGAGCTGGGTGTCTATCATACCCTGCATATAGGCAATTGACCGTTCCTTCTGGGTCTGCCCAAGTATGCGGTAGTAGGAGAGCAGTCGCTTTTCATCCTTGCTGATGTTCTGGGTGTCAACAAGGCTTGGTACATCACTCCTTTTCATGATATAATCCATACTTGTATTGAAAATCTCGCTCATCTTTATGAGGATTGTCACGCTTGGAAGTGTGCGTCCGTTCTCATAGGCGCTTATGCTCTCCTGGGTACACTCAAGCTCCATGCTTAGCTGAAGCTGTGTGATGCCCCTGCTTGTCCGTAGTTCCTTGATTCTGTTTGGATAATGTGGCATTTTTTTCTCCTTAATGATTATTCACCTTTATATAAATTATAAGTCACGAATATATTTTATCATATGCATTAATGGTGAACACAATTCTGATTAATATCCTAAATTGTTGTAATATTGTACACGGATGCAATGTATTGAGTGGTGGATGGATTATAAGGTTCTGAAATCTTTTTTTAATTTCACGTGCAAGGGTGTTGGATATAATTTATAGTTGTAAGTTTACAATATTTTTTTACAATAAAATATAAATTATACTTGTATTCGACAGTAATTTAAGTTATAATTTCAAATTAGTGTAGTGGGGATTAAACATATGAGGGAGAACTAATGAAAATGCAAGCAGATGCTCAACTATCAGGCACAAAGGCACTGGAACAGCCGGTTGCCAATGTGGATTATTCATATTGTCGTATCCAAGGGTTCATGGATGCTTTACCTTCAATAATCTTACTAGTTGTTACTACTCCAATAATTTTTTTTATAA
>CAYZYS010000131.1:0-5806 GCA_964482605.1 uncultured Bacteroides sp. | reverse complement strand
GTCCGCATGCTGTGCCGCACCCTGCCTCGTATCCGCATACTGCCTCACATCCCCACGCTGTGCCGCATCCTGCCTCGTAACTGCATGCTGCCCCACATCCCCATGCTGTGCCGCATCCTGCCTCGTGTCCGCATACTGCCCTGCATCCGCACGCTGCGTCTGCTCTCCTGCATATATGTGAATTGAGCCGGCCCTTGCTGACGACACCTTCCTTGTCACATCAGACAAATCCTGTGTCTTGCCAGGAACAGCCGATTGCCGGCTGTCACCTTCCTCACTGCTTCTCTCAACAAATGCCTTGGCGACACTCGTTTCCTCATCAACAAGCTTTTCCACGGATTCTGCAATTGCCTTATCCAAATCATCCGCATCATCAAACCTTTGATTCCCCATCGTCAAAACCTCTGAATAAAAAATAACAGTATAATATTATCACACTTAACAAAATTAAGCAAATGAAAGTATGTCAGACACACGAACGGCACACACAACGCATTCACGTTGTATGTGCCGCCAATAAAATATGAGGGGGAGATAGTAAAATATCTGCGTCAGCAAAATATCTTTGCTATCGAGGTTTAGTATATAATTAATTAGTGACCATTCTGTGTTAAATTTGTTAATTAAGCGTGAATATTATCTAAACAAAAATGCCCGGGAAGGCATCCAGCCTTCCCAGGCACATAAAGCATAAAGCCCTGTCTTACTTAATACAAATCCCCCACATTGACAACGCATGTCAGCGTCTTGTTGTCCACGGTTGCCGTGATTGTGGTGGTTCCACGCATCCTTGCAACCACATGTCCCGTTGAATCAACAGTGGCAACCCTTGGGTTGGAGGTACGCCATGAAACCGTAAAGCCTGATGAACCATCAACAGCCAGGTCAAACCAGTCATACTGCCCAAGATTAATCGTGTTCTTGCTGAGTGCCAGTGCATGTACACGGCAGGTTGTCTGTATGTTGGACGTTCCGCCCTGTACAACTACATCCGCAATACCAGGTCCCACGGTTGTTATGTTACCATTCTGGTCAACAGCAACTATGGATGTATCCGTTGAGTACCAGTTGACCGACTCCGTGTGGTTCGTCGGTGTGACAAATGCCTGAAGCTGCCTTGTCTTGCCTACCAGCATGGTTATCTCACTTGAGTTAATCTTAAGTGACGTTATCTTCACAACAGGTGACACATATACGGAGCATGAGCCCTTCACCTCATTGCCATCAGTCGAATATGCCGTAATCTTGACCTTACCGACTGCAACACCAACAACCTCACCGTCTGAATCAACGGTTGCTATGGCATCATTCGAGGATTCCCACCTCAAATCCTGCACGGTTGCATCAGCAGGCGTGATGTTTGCCTTCAGCTTGTAGTAATCACCCACAAGAATCTTTACCTCGGACGGCTCAATCGATATGGACTCAACAGGCTTTACGACCTTCACGACGCAGGTATCCGAAACACCACTTCCATCCGCTGCCGTTGCAGTTACAACCGCATTGCCCACTGAATATGCGTACAGATTGCCATCAACCACCCCAACCACACTGTTATCGGAGGATGACCAAACCACTGCCTTGTTGGTCGCCGTATCAGAGCCCACAGACACGGTCAGCTTCCCCGTGGAGCCAACATTCATGTACTTGTCATTCTCACTGAGCTTAACTGAGGAAACATATTCCTTTACGTCAATCGTCACACTTGCCTTAAGGTGCAGCTCATCAGTCGTCACGATAATTACACAGTTGCCGCCCTTCAGCGCAGTGACGATTCCGTCCTCATCAACGGTTGCAACCGTCTCATCACTTGACTCAAATGTACACTTCTTATTGTCTGCATCCGTAGGAAGCACATTCGGTATTATCGCATACTTGGCGCCAACCCACATGAGCTGGTAATCGGAATTGAGCGTGAGCCCCGTCACAGGCTGCGTAACGGTAACAACGCAATAGTCTGCAATTCCCGTGTCATCATTAGTGACAACAATGTTACAGGTACCGCTTCCAACTGCCGTAACCTTTCCATCCTGCTCAACCGTGCAGACCTCCTCATTGCTTGAGGTCCATGTGCATATCTTGTTGTCAGCACTCTCAGGCAGGCAGGTTGCATTAAGCCAGAACTCCGCACCCTTTCGCACCGTGATTGCATTGGTATTCATCACAACCTGCTCAACAGGCTGCTTTACATATATGTTGGTTGTTGCAAAAAGCTCAGAACCATCTATGGTTCTCGCTATTATGGTTGCATTGCCGTGTCCAATGGCAGTCACAAGACCATTGGAATCAACGGTGCAGACGGAGGTATTGGTGCTGGACCACTCTATCGTCCTCTGGCTTGCAGTAATCGGAAGAACCTCAGCGGTTATCCTCTTTTCATCATTAATTGACATTATGACTTCCTGTCCGCAGTCAAGCTTAAGCGACTCAACCGGGACATTGATGTAAAAGTTACAGAATGTCTTGAAGCCATCCCCGTCTTCGCCCTTATCCTCAGTCTCACATATGATTGAGGCATATCCGGTACCCACATATGAAACAAGTCCGTTTTCATCAACCGTAATAACGGAAGTATTGGTCGATGACCATTTTACATTCTGGTTCACACCGCTTCCACTAGGGGAAACCGTTGCGACAAGCTGAACCTGCCCATCCTTTAACGCACCCGTTACCTCAGTTTTGTTGAGTGTCACACCTGTTACAGGCTTGCGGACATGTATGTTGCAGACATTGGACTTAAGTCCGTCCTGGCTCACAACCATGACAGACACGTCACCACCCTTGTTGGCGTCTGCCGTTACAGTGGCAGTATTGCCGTTGCCATTAGCCTCAACCTTAAGTATGCTCTCATCAGATGATGTCCAAAGCACGGTCTGGTTCTCAGGCCATGAATCACTATTGTTGAACACCACCGTCAAAAGCGCACCCTCGCCGCATGTAAGCTCAAGGGTGTCAGGGTCAATGGACAGACTGTGCACGCTTTCCACCACCGTCACAAGACAGCTTGCGGTCTTGGTCACACCATCTACCGTCTGCGTTGCAGTAATCCTTGCATAGCCCTGCTTAAGTCCCTTGACCTTCACGGCCGTCTTGGCACCACCGTCCACTGGTGCATACGGAGTGAGCTGCACAAGGCTTTCACCTGTTGAAGTCACACCAGGTGCAAGCTCCTCACTCCATGTAAATGTAACGTCAACGGTTGAATCAGTCACAAGCGCCTGAAGGTCAAATTCATCATCAACCTTCAGCGTATGTGTATCTTCACTTAAACCAAATGAATCAATTACATTAATCTTGATGTATATCCTGTCACCACCCAAAAGACTTGCCCAGTCAGGGTCAGTAGTCATGTTCTGTGTGTTGAGTATTGCACTTACGGTGTAGACACCCTTCTCATGAGGCGTGAACACACCATCTGCAGTAATGTCATACGAACCATTGTTATCAGAGGTAACGGCCCAGGCAACGCTCTTACCCGAGGTTGAAAGCTGGTAGCTGTCATCCACATTCATCTTAACCTCAGAATCAGCCCAGTTATTGGTTGTCGTTATACCCGTCATGGACCAGATGAACGGAACAACAATGTAACATTCATCAGTTGAGGCAGAGCTCATAAATGAATTGCCAGCTACATCAGTTCCGGTGATCCCCATGGTAATCTTGGAAACGCCTGCATGCACACCCTGCACCATATTGTACACACTGCTTCCGGTTGCCTCCTGGACGGTGGCAACATCAGTATCACTGGATTTCCATGTCACGCCATAGCTGCTCGGGCTTCCATGTGTTGACAGGTTTGTGAGAAGCGCATAAGGCTTCGTCACGTCATTCAATACCGCATACTTCTTGGTTGTACCATCTGAGCCAAGCTTACTGTCAATCGTCACATAGTCCACACTCAGCGCGGTGGTTGGATTGCCAAGGGTAAATTCCGTTTCAACCAATATATAATATGTATTCTTAAGCTCATCTATCTTGGCGGCATCAGAATCCTTCTCATAATCCTGCGTATATGCCTCCACCTTGTACACACCGCCAGAATTAACCGTAAAGCTAAACGAATTGGTCGCCTGGTTGCTTACTATCACGTCATCCGCAAGTCCTGTACTGCTTGTCACCTCTGTGCCGTCACTGCGGTATATCTTATAATTAAGCTGATTGGCGCTTGTCACATTGGAACCGGTTATCGTAAATGTGGTTCCGGCAGGGAAAATATTTGACGATGCAACATCCAGCTTGTTGGTTGCCGTAACCGTCGAATTGTTGCTTGCAGTACAGGTTGTGAGGAGCGGCACAAACACATGAATGGTATCCGGCGTAACTGTATCACCCGTTGAATTGGCGCCTGCCGCCACGGTAATCTTGGCATGCCCTGCCGAACTGGAGGTAAGTGTCGCCGAATACACGTCATTAGGATCCTGAACGACACTGACCACCTGCGGACTATCACTTTGCCATGAAATGTTCGGTGTCGACGTATTGCCAACGGTACCATTATAGATGGAATGAAGGGTCTTTGTGTCACCAAGGGTGCCTGACAGCCTGTAGGCACCGCCCACGCTTCCAAGTCCCGTAGTGTCTATGGTCATGGTTGCACCAAGCACCTTGGACACAAATAATCCCAGCCCCACTGCAAGAACCGCCACGGTAACCAGAACCGCTGCCCTGTTCTTCCTTACCAGCCTTCTTAACTTTCTCGCTGAAAAATTTTTCATAATGTAATCAACCCCACTCTTAGCTTAACTATATAAAACATAGGTTACATATGTCATACAAATGGGCGAATTTCACGCCATTAAATGTATCTTATAACAATGTGGCGATAATTTCAACCCTAATTGTCCCATTGTACCGCAAAAAGCACACAAAAAAGCAGGAGGCAAAGCGCCTGCCTCCTGCTCAATTTCCTAATCCCTTACCTTTATGTGTGCCTCACGGAGCTGCTTCTCAGTCACCTCATTAGGGGCTCCGCACATCAAATCCTGTGCCGTGCTGTTCATAGGGAACGCAATTACCTCCCTGATGTTCTCCTCATTGCGAAGAAGCATTATCATCCTGTCAATCCCAGGTGCCATGCCTGCATGCGGCGGCGCACCAAACTGGAACGCATTGTACAGGGCGCCGAACTTATCCTTGAGGGTCTGCTCGTCATATCCCGCAATCCGGAATGCCTTCTTCATTATCTCTATGTCATGGTTTCTCACCGCACCTGACGAAAGCTCTATTCCGTTGCACACAATGTCATACTGGTATGCAAGGATGGTCAGGGGATCCTGATTGTTCAGCGCCTCAAGGCCTCCCTGCGGCATTGAAAACGGATTATGCGTAAAGCCAATCTGCTTCGTCTCCTCGTCAAGCTCAAACATCGGGAAATCATTTACGTAGCAGAAGCGGTAAGCATTCTTCTCATTAAGCTCAAGGCTCTCACCAAGCTGGTTCCTAATCTGGCCTGCAAACCTGGAGGCGGTAAGCTCAGCGTCGGCGATGAAGAAAATCGTGTCATCAACTGCAAGCCCCGCAATTGACGCAAGCTCTGACTTCATCTCGTCAGGAATGAACTTGTCAATAGGTCCCTTGTAAGACATGTCCTCCTTCACCTCAAGGTAACCAAGCCCCTTCATTCCAATGGATTCAGCAAACTTAAGCATTTTCTCATGCTGTCCCTTTGAAAGCTTGCGGCTTACCTTGATGGCACGCACAGTCTTGCCGTGGAACGGCTTGAAGGTACACCTCTGGAAAAATTCAGTCACGTCAATGATTCTAAGCGGATTCCTCAAATCCGACTTGTCCGAGCCAAACTCAAGCA
>CAYZYS010000130.1:0-5860 GCA_964482605.1 uncultured Bacteroides sp. | reverse complement strand
CAATTGTGTCCTCGACACAGTGGTTTGAGAGAACCCTTGATGACTCAGCCAACAAGAGAATGTCCATTCCGGAGGGCTTCCTTGCGGTTGATGGCATACTTGACCTTTTCCTCAATGTTGTTGACGGCCTTGTGGTATATGACAAGGTCATTAACAGACATCTTATGGCGGAGCTTCCATTCATGGCAACGGAAAACATCATGATGGATGCCGTCAAGGCGGGTGGAGACCGCCAGGTGCTTCATGAGAGGATTCGTGAGCTTTCAATGGAGGCTGGAAAGCGCGTGAAGCAGGAGGGGCTGGACAATAACCTTCTTGAACTCATTGCTGCGGAGCCAATGTTTGGCGTGACGCTTGATGAGCTGAAGGAGAAGATGGAACCGTCAAGGTATACGGGGCGTTCCGAACAGCAGGTTGTGGATTACCTCAATGAGGTTGTCAATCCGCTGCTTGAGGCAAACAAGGAGCTGCTTGGGGTTACGGCTGAGATTAACGTGTAATGTGATGTGGGACTGGTGAGGGGATATGCTGATAATGAGGGCGAATGCCACCATGGATGCGGTGTTCCGCAAGACCATCAAGGTCATGGGGCAAAATGTGGCATGGGATGGAAGGCTGGTGTTCAACAATAATACATTGATACTTCCGGGGGCACTGAAATCCCTGCTTTTCAGCTTTGATAACCGTAAGATAATCGGAACCGTGATAGAGGAAGAGCTTGACGGTGATGAGCTGGTGCAGCCTTCTGACAGGATTATGGAAAATTCCGTGAACATGGTGCTCTATGTGTTTGGCAAGTGGAACCTGATAAAGGGGCTTAAGGTTCAGCAGGATTATTCACAGATTAATTCCATATTCAACGGGGTGCTGCAGGAAGTTGGCGCCAGTGTGGAGGCAACGGGGGAAAACTGCCGCTTCTACAAGGATGGAATAAGGATTACATATGAGGAGGTAATCGGCCTAATTTTGGAATATCTTCACGCTGACGTGGCGGAGGGTGAGGCTGATGCCGCGGAAGGGCAGGGAGCCGATGTGTCACTTGAGGACAGGCAAAAAATCGGGCTCTGGCACAAGATTGTGTGGAAAAGCGCTGACATTGCCTTTGCCAAGGAAGTGACCACGCTGGAGCAGCGGAAGCATTCCAGGATGGGAAAGCATTTTTACTGCACAGGGTACAAATGTCCTGCCTGCGGTGAAAAACTCCATATGACCGTGTATCCTGACGGTGCTGAGGAAATTATAGACACTGATGAGGGAAAGGTACTTGCGTCAAGGGTTTATACATGCCCTAAGTGTATGGTATTTTATACGCCACGTCCGGACAGGGTTCTCATGGATTATGAGGTGTATGTCATGGACTTCGAGGAGGATTCCGTGGCGTATGATGATTACCTTGAAATGATAAGCAAGAATGGGGACAGGACATGCAACAGCAACCTCAACCGCTATCTGTCAAGTCCTGATGAACCGCAGAATGCGGATGATGAGCTTGCCAGGCTGAAAAGCTTGTTTGCCAATGTGGCAGAGGCATCTGATGAGGAGCTCATGGCTGCATGGGAGAAAAGTGATTCGGCCATGTTCCCGGAGGATGTCGCAAGACAGGCTGAGAAGCAGCTTCACGGTGAGGTTAAGAGGCGTGGCCTTGGAAATAAATGGCTTTCGGCAAAGAAAAATGCCAAACCGGAAAAAAACGGCATATCAGAAAAATCCAACATTTCAGAAAAAACTGGCAAGTCAGAAAAAACTGCCCCGTCAGGAAAAGCTGGTATATTAGAAAAAAACAGCACATCAGAGAAAACTGGAATTTCAGGTAAGAATGATGTGTCTGGCAGAAATGCGGATAAAGCAGGCGGTAATGCTGCCAACAGGGTGTATGACCAGGAGTTCCTTGGTAAAATCAGCAGAATGACCAAGGAGGAGCTTGAGGAGGCTGAGCAGGACATAGCAAGGCGTGTCAGGGAGACTGACAATTCCGATGGCAATGGTGACGAAGGGTTTGAGCAGTTAAGACAGCTAAAGGGCATTGGGGCTGCGGTTGGAAAGCAGTTAAACCAGTTAAGGCTTCTGGAGCTTAAGGGCATATTGTCAGGCGTATCAGGCGGAAGCTACAAGGACGTGGCGGCTGCATATGAAAAGGTAAAGCTCGGCATTTACCCTGATGATGCAAGGAGGGCAGCGGCGAAGTCCCTGAAGAACCTCATGGACATTACAGGAAGGAGGGAGATGGAGGGGCTCATGCTGTCCCTTCCCAATGAGCCTTCACTGCAGGAGTACAATTCATTTAAGTCGAAGCTTATGGAATATTCGGGCATGGACAACGCTGATTATCTTGCCGAGCTTGATGGCAGGAGGGATGCGGTTGAGCTAAGGGAGCTTGGGGAGTACATACGCAAAAACAACAAGCGTCCCAAGGACAGGAAGGCGCTTGTCGCGCTGGCTGATGCAGTCGGCAAGCTGGATTACCTTGAGAGGAACAAAAAGGCGGCGGCGGATGAGCTTCTCAAGACGGTGCGCAAGCTGGACGAGGCGAAGGTGGACGCAATATGCGACAAGCTCATGGACTGCGATTATGATGACAGCCTTGATGCGTACCATGACATATTCAAGGGTGATTTCCTGCCTGACATCAAGGAGGATGCACTTGGGAGAATCATCAGGCGCCTTGAGGGAATCAAAAGGGATGAATGCCGCAGCCTGGTTGGAAAGCTCATAAGGGACACGGGATTTAATGAGGGCGACATCCCGGGCGTGTACATGTATGATGTCGCAAGGATGTGGAAGAGGGAATGTGATGATGCCGATGCCATAATATTCCACAACGCCAACTACTGCTTTGCGCCATTGGATGCATTTGAATATCCGCTGATGGTTTATGACATGACCAAGGGCAATGATGGAAGGAAGGGCTTTCTGCTGACGCCGGATGCAGTGTATTATGGCGGCGGTGGCGAAGTGGGGAGAATCAAGGTTGGTGACATTGAGCAGCTCTACGTGCAGGGAGGGCTGTTTGGCAAGGGCATATACGCAAGGACGCAGGGCGGGGCATACCGAATTGCGAGCCGTCTTAAGGATAAGGCCGCACTTGAGGGCTATGTGGGGCGGCTTAACCGCTTCATAGGGTATCTCAAGGAAAAACCAATATCAAGAAATGCGGAATATCTTATACGCGAAAAGCATGAAATCAAATGCTGCCTGCGCTGCGGTCATGTGTATGGAATCGGAAATGTTTGCCCGAAATGCGGTAATGGTGAAAATGGATGACACATATTGAAAAAGGGGACGGTCAGGCATTGCCTAACCGTTCCCTTATGGCGTCATACAGCGAGTAAAGCCTTTGGGTGTAATTTTCAAGTATGTAGTAATGCCTGATGTAGGGGATGAGAAGCCCCATGTACAGCAGGAAAAGTATGAGTGCTGCAAAAAGCTCTGTTGAGATGAAGAACATGAGCCCAAGCATTGCCAGCAGCGCAAATGTGACAGTCACAAGCAGGTGTACGAATCTTTCGTGCTGGAAAAATCCAATCTGGGTCAAAATGTCAGGATAAGCCTTCTTCATGGCTTCAAGGTCATCTGCCTCCACCATGTCCTCAAGGTATTTGCGGTAGTTCTTGATGCGTTCCTCCATATGGTGTCTCCTTTGGCTATGGTATTATATATAAATATTATGTTGAAAATAATTTTACATTGGATTATTATAAAAGACAAGTGCGATTTTATCAATATAAGCTTGAGGTGGAATGGAGATTGGGATATGGCGTATGACATTACATTAATCCCTGGGGACGGGATTGGCCCTGAAATTGTGAGGGAGGCAAGGAAGATACTCGACAGGGTGGCGGAAAAATTCGGGCACGAATTTAACTTTACCGAAATTCTGATGGGCGGCTGCTCAATAGACGAGTACGGCGTGCCGCTGACGGATGAGGCGCTGGCGATTGCAAGGGCTTCAGATGCGGTGCTGCTCGGTGCGGTTGGCGGCAATGTGGGCAATTCGAGGTGGTATGACGTTGAGCCGAACCTGCGTCCGGAGGCAGGGCTTCTTAAAATACGCAAGGAACTGGGGCTTTTTGCCAACATAAGGCCGGCGTACCTCTTTGATGAGTTGAAGGGTGCATGTCCACTGAAGGAGGACATAATCGGTGAGGGCTTTGACATGGTAATCATGAGGGAGCTTACCGGAGGCCTTTACTTTGGGGAGAGGCACACTGATGTCGTGGATGGCAAAAGGGTTGCAGTGGACACCCTTACATACAGCGAGGAAGAGATTAGAAGAATTGCCGTCAAGGCATACGAGATTGCAATGAAGCGCGGCAAGAGGATTATCAGCGTGGACAAGGCAAATGTGCTTGATTCCTCAAGGCTCTGGAGAAGCGTGGTCAAGGAGGTCGGCAAGGACTTCCCTGAGGTTACGGTGACTGACATGCTGGTTGACAATTGTGCGATGCAGCTTGTGATGAATCCTGGGCAGTTTGACGTGATTCTCACGGAGAACATGTTTGGTGACATCCTCTCCGACGAGGCAAGCATGATTACGGGCTCAATCGGAATGCTGTCGTCTGCAAGCCTTGGTGCCACAAAGCTCGGACTTTACGAGCCAAGCCATGGCTCTGCACCTGACATTGCGGGAAAGGACATTGCCAATCCGATAGCAACCATACTTTCCGCGGCAATGCTGCTTAGGTATTCCCTTGACCTTGATGCGGAAGCCGATGCCGTGGAGGCAGCGGTCAGGAAGGTATTGAAGGATGGCTACCGCACGGTTGACATAATGGATGACGGGATGAACCAGGTGTCAACAACCCGCATGGGAGATTTGATTGCGGAGCGTATCTGATTTTGTTAAATGGAAATTAATCAGGCTTAAAAAGCATTTATGTATGGAGGATTAAAATGAAGAGTGATGCAGTAAGAGTTGGTGAACAGCAGGCACCTCACCGTTCCCTGTTTAATGCGCTGGGAATGACAGAGGAGGAGATGAAGAAGCCATTGGTTGGAATCGTGAGCTCCTACAATGAGATTGTGCCTGGGCATATGAACATTGACAAGATTGTTGAGGCAGTAAAGCTGGGCGTTGCAATGGCAGGCGGAACACCTGTTGTGTTCCCGGCGATTGCAGTCTGTGACGGTATCGCCATGGGGCATATTGGAATGAAGTATTCGCTTGTCACCCGTGACCTGATTGCGGATTCAACTGAGTGCATGGCAACCGCCCACCAGTTTGATGCCCTCGTCATGGTTCCGAACTGCGATAAAAATGTTCCGGGGCTTCTCATGGCTGCGGCAAGGGTGAATGTGCCGACTGTATTTGTCAGCGGCGGCCCAATGCTTGCAGGGCATGTGAAGGGCTGCAAGACCAGCCTCTCCAGCATGTTTGAGGCTGTCGGCGCACGTGCCGCATGAAAGATAACGGAGGATGAGCTCAAGGAATATGAGGAAAAGACATGTCCTACCTGTGGCTCATGTTCAGGAATGTATACCGCCAACAGCATGAACTGCCTCACAGAGGCGCTTGGAATGGGGCTCAGGGGCAACGGCACAATCCCTGCGGTATATTCAGAGAGAATCAAGCTCGCAAAGCATGCGGGTATGCAGGTGATGGAGCTGTACCGCCGCAACATAAGGCCGAGGGACATCATCACCCGTGAGGCAATACTCAACGCCCTTACCGTTGACATGGCGCTTGGCTGCTCAACCAACAGCATGCTTCACCTTCCTGCCATTGCGCATGAGGTGGGCTTCGACTTTGACATATCATTTGCCAATGGAATAAGTGAAAAGACACCGAACCTTTGCCATCTGGCACCGGCAGGTCCTACATACATGGAGGACTTAAACGAGGCAGGCGGTGTGTATGCGGTTA
>CAYZYS010000129.1:0-5885 GCA_964482605.1 uncultured Bacteroides sp. | reverse complement strand
TCCTCACCGATTGCCTTAATCTTGTTGGTATCCTTGTCAAAAGCGACAACTGAAGGCTCCTTCAGCACAACGCCCTTGCCTCTTATATAAACCAAAATACTGGCAGTACCCAAATCAATTCCAATGTCAGTAGTCAACATTTTCAATACCCTTTTAACCTTTCCTTTTACACCGTACCTTACATTATATACAAAATGTCAAGGATTTAAAAGGGGGTATATTGTATTTTTAGGCATACTTACAACATAATTTGTTTATCGGCAGGATGTGGTGATAAATTAACGGGGTTGGGGAAATTTAATTGCAGAGGTTTGGTTGCAGAACCGTTCAATCTAAAATGCACCCGCAGCGGACACACAATAATACTTGCCTCAAGCGCCGGCGGGTGCAAAATCAAAAAAATTTATTCCAGATTCATCTTAATGACGGGCTGTGCGATTACAGATACTTCTTAAGTGCCTCAGCCTTATCCGTTAACTCCCAAGGAAGATTCAGGTCGTTCCTGCCAAAGTGTCCGTAAGCTGCTGTCTGCTTGTAGATTGGACGCCTTAAGTCAAGCATCTTGATGATTCCGGCAGGACGCAGGTCGAAGTTCTCCCTGATTATCTCAACGAGCTTCTCATCCCCAAGCTTGCCCGTTCCGAAGGTGTCAATCATGATTGACGTAGGACGTGCAACGCCGATTGCATAGGACAACTGAATCTCGCACCTGTCAGCAAGACCTGCTGCCACGATGTTCTTGGCAACGTACCTTGCGGCATAGGCTGCGGAACGGTCAACCTTGGTGCAGTCCTTACCCGAAAATGCTCCGCCACCGTGGCGTGCATATCCGCCGTAGGTATCAACGATGATTTTACGTCCCGTAAGTCCTGAATCACCCTGTGGGCCACCGATTACAAATCTTCCCGTAGGATTGATGTAAATCTTGGTGTTGTCATCTACCATTGCAGGGTCAACAATTGCATCAATCACATATTTGCGGATGTCCTTGTGAATCTGCTCCTGTGTGACATCAGGTGAATGCTGTGAGGATACGACAATTGCATCAAGCCTTACAGGCTTGTCATTCTCGTCATACTCAACGGTCACCTGTGTCTTGCCATCCGGACGAAGGTAAGGAAGCGTGCCATCCTTGCGCACATCCGTAAGTCTCTTGGAAAGCTTCTGTGCAAGTGCGATAGGATATGGCATGTAGCTGTCGGTCTCATTGGTTGCATAACCAAACATCATACCCTGGTCGCCTGCGCCAATCGCCTCAATGTCAGCGTCGGACATCTGGCCTTCCTTTGCCTCAAGCGCCTTGTCAACTCCCATGGCAATGTCAGGCGATTGCTTGTCAAGTGCCACCATGACTGCACATGTATTGCCGTCGAAGCCCTTATCTGAGCTGTCATATCCAATCTCCACAACTGTGTCACGCACAATCTTGGAAATGTCAACATTTGCCTTGGTTGTAATCTCGCCCATTACCACAACGAAGCCCGTGTTGGTAAGAGTCTCGCAGGCAACACGGCTGTTAGGGTCCTGCGCCATCATTGCGTCAAGCACGGCATCTGAAATCTGGTCGCAGATTTTGTCAGGATGCCCCTCTGTTACTGATTCGGAAGTAAATAATCTTCTCTCCATTTCATCCTCCTAAATGTTCCTTGAAAAATTTTCTTGAATCTTTTCCTTTGATTCTCCCCATCTTGATGCATGCATGGTACACACCACCGCAGTAAGCCAAACTTCCTGCAGGCTTCCCCGCACACAGCGAAAAAAAAGGAAATCCTTGGTTCCAAGGACTTCCGCTACATTCACCACATCAGAAATCCTCTTATTGTTCGTCACAGCACACGGTATCCGGTCATACCGCAGACTGTCCGCTCAGGTTGGCACCTTCCATACCTTGTTATTGCGCCATCTCAAAGGACACTTTAAACCGCCGTAACAACAGCCGTTTTCCAAATGCACCAACCGCTCCCACCGCATCCAACGGATGCAACCAAGGCAATCACGTGCAAATGTCCTTAAATCAGATGTCCGCAACACCGGTCAGGGGTTGCCGGGCTTCATAGATCCTATGTATCTCCGCCACTCTTAATAAGGGACAAATCAAATTCATATTCAGTTACGTTGACATACTACACCCTAATGCATGTAACGTCAAGCATTTTTCATGATACTTTATGATAAAATGCAAAATGCATGGTTCACATTTTTATTTGACTTTATTTCACACATTACTTATAATTAAGCTAATATGTTCTTTATCAATAGGGTGAAATTACGCAAAATGTACGCAGAATTGTGAGGTATAATAATGCAGGGGAAAGAAACGACACTATTTATCTTTGAGGCAGAGGAGGGAATGACACTCGCCAAGGATGCCATCGGACCGGACGGACACCTCCTCATTCAATCAGGTACCAAGCTTACCCAGGAAACAATCAATACAATAGCCGACAACCACATACTGGAGATATCGGTATACAAGGATGACGGTGATGCAGCCCCGGCAAAGGCTGCTCCTGCGGCAGCACCCGCTGCCCCATCCTCCAGTGCAGCGGCACCCGCAAAGGCCAGTGAACCCAATTATTTTGAGAAAATACAGGCAAGCCCTGAATTCAAGAAGTTCAGTGTGGAGTACAACAAGACCGTTTCCAACCTGAAGGGCAGCCTGAATGACGTTGTTACCAAGAACAAGGAAGTGGATGCCAACGCAATCACCCATGACACGGAAACCATACTGTCCGGAAGCCGCACCAACCTGCAGGTTTTCGATATGCTGCACTGCTTGAGGAAAAATGATGACCTGACATTTGTACATTGTGTCAATGTGTCATTGATAGCCTCAATCATCGGCAGATGGCTTAAGATGAGCGATGAGGATTTGCACGTGCTCATGGTTGCAGGGCTGCTGCATGATGTTGGCAAGCTGCTTATCCCCGATGAAATCCTCCTCAAGCCGGGCAAGTTGACGGATGAGGAATTTGCCACGATGAAGACCCATGTAAACTTAGGCTATGACAAAATCAAGGACCAGAACCTTGACACAAGAATCAAGGAGGCTTGCCTTCTCCACCACGAAAAATGCGATGGAACAGGCTACCCATTCCAGCTCAAGGGTGACAACATCCCACTATTTGCAAAGATAATCACCATTGCGGATGTATATGACGCAATGACGGCGGCAAGGGTATACCGCGGCTCCATGTGCCCATTTGACGTAATAAGAATCATGGAGGAGGATTCCTTCACCAAGTACGACCCTAACATACTGATACCGTTCCTCAACAATGTGGTATCCTCCTACCTGCACAACAATGTGCGCCTGTCCAACGGACAGGAGGGCGAGGTAATCCTCATCAACACCAACAGGCTCTCAAGGCCGTCAATCCTCTGCAAGAACGGGGATTTCATCGACCTGTCAAAGAGGGCGGATTTGACCATTGAGATGATACTTTAATTCATCCCACAATCAAAAACACGCAAAGCCCATCCGTACAAGCACGGGTGGGCTTTTTTCATTCGCATGCATCAAATTATCCCCTAAAAGCATTGTGCCATCAACGCATATTTCACTCCCCTACCGCATACATTGTGTAAAAAGCACACCATCCAGGGGTTTTCGTGAAAAGTTATATTGAGGAAAGGGCAATTGAAATTGCGTTGTACATAATCGAGAGCAACACCACAGTAAGGCATGCCGCAAGGCACTTTGGAATTAGCAAGAGCACCATTCACAAGGATTGCACCGAACGGCTCGAAGCCATCAACCCTGAGCTTGCCGCAAGGGTTCGCAAGGTTTTGGATGTGAACAAGTCACAGCGCCACATCCGCGGCGGAATGGCAACGAGGGAAAGGTACATGAAAGAAAAGGCAATTGATTCGTAAGGAAACCACTAAGGTTTCCTTTGTGTCAAAAATTTTATGCAAACAAAAAAGGCAGCCCCGCAAGGGTCTGCCCATCTGCAAATTATGCGTTGAGGGTTTCAATCTCCTCCATGAGTGAATCAAGGTCAAGCCCGTGAACCATGGCTGCCTCCTCAATCGTCTCACCCTGTGAGGATGGACATCCCACGCAGTGCATGCCTGCTCCCATGAGAATCGGGATGATGCCCTGGTTAATCATCAGCGCCTCACCAATTGTAGTATCCTTCGTTATCTTTGCCATATCCTTACTCTCTCCATTCCGCAGACGTTCCCGCCCGCTTTTTCCATTTTCAAAAAACTAACATAAGTCTAACCCATGTCCACATTTATTGCAAGCAAAAGCTGTCACAACCTTACTCACTTATATTCAGCCGTGTGAAGAAGCCTGTTGGCATTGTCAATCCTCTCCTTCGTAGGCGGCTCCACGCCCTTAAGCGGATAGTCAATCCCAAGCTCCTGCCACTTGAATTCCCCCAGTGAATGATACGGAAGCACCTCCACCTTCTCCACATTTTTCAGGGTTTTGATAAATGCGTCAAGGCGTGTGAGCTGTCCGTCCTCATCGCTTCCGCCCGGAACAAGTACATGCCTTATCCACACAGGCTTTCCAAGCTCCGACAGGTACTCTGCCATGTCAAGGATGTTATCGTTTGACCAGCCCGTGAGTTTTTTATGCTCCTGCCCGTCAATCTGCTTAATGTCAAGCATGACAAGGTCTGTCACCTTCATCAGCTCGTTGAACTTGCCGAAAAACGGCTCCTCCCTTGTAAATGGGTTGCCTGCCGTGTCAAGGGTCGTGTGAATGCCCTTCGCCTTCGCCTTTGTGAAAAGGTCAAGCAGGAAATCCATCTGAAGAAGCGGCTCGCCGCCGCTGACGGTGATTCCCCCCTCCTTCTTCCAATAGGATTTGTAACGAATTGCGGCATTAACCAGCTCCTCGGCAGACCTTGACTCGCCCCCCGCCAGCTCCCATGTATCGGGATTATGGCAGAACTGACACCGCATGCGGCATCCCTGAAGAAATATCACATACCGTATGCCCGGCCCATCCACGGAGCCAAAGCTTTCCGTCGAGTGAATCCTTCCCAAAACATTTTCCATGCTTACCTCCTCATCCATTCCGTGGGAATTGGCAATATGACTTGCGGGCGAGAACCCGCAAACACAGCTTCTCACCCGCCCCAATAATATTTATGCAAGACAATCAAAATGCTGACTAAATCCTGTCATGGCATGTTCTTGAAATGACATCCAACTGCTGCTCCCTAGTCAAATCAATGAACTTGACAGCGTAGCCTGATACACGGATTGTAAAGTTAGCATACTCCGGCTTCTCCGGATGCTCCATTGCGTCCTTCAGCTTCTCCACGCCGAACACATTCACATTCAGGTGGTGTGCGCCCTGGTCAAAGTAACCGTCAAGCACCTGTACAAGCTTATCTGTCTGCTCATCCTCATTATGCCCCAAGGCACCAGGATTAATCGTCTGTGTGTTGGAAATTCCATCCAGTGCCCACTCATATGGCAGCTTTGCAACTGAGTTGAGTGATGCAAGAAGGCCATTCTTCTCTGCACCGTAGGATGGGTTGGCACCAGGTGAAAGCGGTGTCCACGCCTCACGTCCGTCAGGCATTGCCGCTGTGTACTTGCCATACACAACATTTGAGGTGATGGTAAGGATTGACGTTGTAGGCTCTGAATCCCTATATGTGTGTCTCTTCTTAATCTTGTCAAGGAAGGACTTCAATACATATACCGCGATGTCATCAGCCCTGTCATCATCATTACCGTATCTTGGGAAGTCACCCTCAACCTCATAGTTTACAACAAGACCTGCATCGTTGCGGATGCATTTTACCTTTGCATACTTGATTGCGGAAAGTGAGTCAACCACATGTGAGAAGCCTGCGATTCCCGTTGCAAATGTACGCCTTACATCGGTATCGATGAGTGCCATCTCCGCTGCCTCA
>CAYZYS010000128.1:0-5906 GCA_964482605.1 uncultured Bacteroides sp. | reverse complement strand
ACCCCATATATCTCATCCCGCATTGGCTCCATTGGCACAAATGGTTTCTGGGAAACCACCCTCTCCGCAAGCATTTCCGCCACGGGATAATCAAGGTCATTCTCATACAGCACACCCGCCACAAACGGTATGTTGGCCCTTTGAAGCCGCCTGTACCACATAATCCCACTGCCTGCACCGCCAACAACAAGAAGCCTTGCACTTCCGCCCGGCCTCCCAAGCTCAACGCTTCCGTACAATGGGTCATAATCACCATCCCCAATGGAATAAAGCTGCCTTATCCTGTCCTTTTGGAACATTTCCTCCGGTGTCCCAAACCACTGGAGCTCCCCCCTGTTGACACACAGGATTTTATCCGACACCTTGGCGGCAAGGTCTATCTCATGCAGGGACATTATCACGGTGATTTTCTCATCCCTTGCCAGCCTTTGCAGTATCATCAAAAGCTCAAGCTTGTGCCTTACGTCAAGGTACGAGGTGGGCTCGTCAAGGACAAGCACATCAGGCTTCTGGCATATTGCCCTTGCAAGCAGCACCCGCTGTTTCTGCCCGTCACTTAAACGGTTGAAGCCCACGTCCTTCAGGTCAAGCGCATACACCATTTCCAGTGCATTATCCACCTCACGCCTGTCCTCCGGCGTAAGCCTGCCAAAATGATTGGTATATGGATACCTCCCCATTGCAACCAGGTCACCGCAGGTCATCAGCTCCGGGTGAATCCTGTCGGTCAGCACTACAGCCAGCTTTTTGGCAAGCTCCGCTGCCGAAAGCCTGTCCCATTGCCTGCCGTCAATCATCACCACACCCGCCTTTGCCGGCAGATGACGGCTGATTGTCTTTAGTATCGTGGATTTACCCGCGCCGTTGGGTCCTATCAGGGTTACAATCTCACCCCTTTTCACCTGAAAATCCAGCGAGTCAATCAAAATGTCGTCATACCCCACAGAGAGTCCCTTAATGTCAAGCATCACTCCATCTCCTTTGCCCTGTGCCCCATGAGCCATATCACAACAGGAGCCCCAACCAGCGACGTCACCGTCCCGATTGAAAGCTCCGTCGGTGCCAGAGCCACCCTTGCCACCAAATCACATGCCATGCAGAATATCCCGCCGCACATGAAAACCGCGGGTATTACCACAACGGGCTTTGCAGTACCAAGCATGAGCTTCGTGATGTGCGGTACGGCTATCCCCACAAACGCAATCGGCCCCGCAAATGCGGTCACGCAGGCTGACAGCATTCCTGACAGCAGCACCAGTATCACACGGAACGCCCTCACATTGACCCCCATGCTCCTGGCATAGCCCTCACCAAGCTGGTATGCCCCAATGGGCTTTGCCATGCACATTGTCAGCGCCAGTGTCACAAGCACGATTGGCGCCGCAACCGACAAATCCTTCCAGGAAGCGCCTGAAAAGCTGCCCAGCGACCAATGCGTCAGGTTCACTATCTGCGCCTCATTTGCAAAATTAATCATGAAATCTGTTATTGCCGCACATATGTTGCTTATCATTATCCCAACCACAAGAAGTGCCGACATGCTCTTTATCCGCCTTGCAAAAAAAAGCACAAGCACCATGGACAGCAGCGAGCCGACAAACGAAGTCACCACCGTGACACCCATTGGAATCGAGGTAACCCACCCCGACATTGTGATTGTGACAATGGCAAGCACCATCTTGGCACCTGATGAGATGCCAAGAACAAATGGGCCTGCTATCGGATTGCGGAAAAATGTCTGAAGGAGAAAGCCGGACAACGAAAGAGCCCCGCCAAGCAATGCCGCACTCAGAAGCCTTGGAAGCCTCAGCTTCCATATCACTGCCGCCTCCATGCTTCCCGCAGTGTTCTTCCCGTGCAGCAGTATCCCCACAATCTCCCTGATGCTTATGTTGATTGTACCCGTGTTGATGCTTGCCACCGCCACAGCGCAAAACAATGCCGCCAGCACAGCAAACACCACCGCATACCTTACATTTCCAGCCTTTTTCACGCCAATCCCCAATCCTGTAATCATTTTAGCTTAAATAAATATGTAAACGAATCCTGTGATTCATCAGCATTTAATGCCTTGTTAATGTCCTCCATCATATTGCCGAGCGTGTTGGAAACCTGGAAAAAGTCCGGTGTCGTACACCACACATTGCCCTCCTTCACCGCCTTCATGTCGGCAAGGATTTCACTCTTGGCAACCAGCTCCTCAAGTGTTGCAGGCTTTCCCCCGGTAGACCAGATGTAGATAATCACGTCCGCATCCTTGGCTCCCTCAAAAAATGCCTCCATCTCCATCTTTGCGGTTCCGCTCTTGCCAACGCCCACCTTGCCGTCAAGGACATAGCTGCCGCCCGCAAGGCTCACCATCTTTGCCATGTAATCATCAGAATTTCTCGCATACAGCGCACCGCTGGTTGTTATGTAAAAGACGGCAACGGATTTTCCTGTGTTCTCCTTTGCACTAAGGGTTTCCACAATTGCCTCCTGCTGCGCAAATGCACTCTCCGCCTCGGCTTCCTTGTCAAACAATGCCGCATAGAACTTCATCCATTCAACCCTGCCAAGCGGATGTGACTCATTGGAGGAGCCGTCAACCATCGTATGCACGCCAATCTGGCCAAGCTGCTCCTTCACATCATCCGTCAGCATTCCCGAAAATATGGAAAAGCTGCAGCCTGATGCAATTATCGCCTCATAATCAGGTGCCTTGTACTCACCTATGTACTTCATCTTACCCTGGTTCATCTGCTCCTTGATTGTGTCAACATACCAGGTGTCAAGCTGTGTCGTTGTCATTGTGATGGCATCAAGCATGCCAAATGAAGTAAACAGTGACGTGACTGGCGTTGATGAAACCAGTATGTTGCTCAATGGCTGCTGAACCACATATGTGCCTTCAGCAAGCCCTGACGGCACGCTCATGCCCTCCGGCACAACAAGCATGTCATCATTGCCCTCTGACTTGAGCAGCTTGTAGCCGCCCTTGTAATAATCGACTGAAAAATTGGCAGCATATTTCAGCTCCATTGAATGGTCAAAAACAAGCTGTCCATCATAGCTGCCCGCATCCTCCGACTGCCCCTGCCACGCCTCACTGCCTGACTGCGCCGAACCGCATGCAGCCAGTGACATTGTCATTGCGGCAGCCAGCAAAAGTGCCAAAAACCTCTTCATCCTCATAATAAACCGTCCTTATTGGAATAGTGACAATAAAAGAATAACGGCTGCATACCCCCAAATAACAGGAATATGCAGCCATCAACACACAAATAAAGCCTGAGCCCTGCCAGACTAAACCTCCGTTATGACCGCACCCTTCCATTGCCCAAGAATGCAAGGACCAAAGTCCCAACCACTTTGCCATGAAGGCAAATCACATGGCAGGTCTCCTGGCTTAGGATGCCCGCGGTACTTAAGTCCCACGGTACAGCCTGCCGCCTTCTCAAGGAATTAACCTCAATGGCACATGGCAGCCTGACGAAAAACATCCATCACAGTAATGGCGGTTGTCCCGGATTCACACCGGAGTTCCCTATTATCGGCACCAGACGAGAACGCCCATGCCGCACCACGCTTTTGGTTATTTTGCATAGCGTATGATAACATCAATGCATGCACACGTCAAGTTTTAATTAAATCCACATATCATGGTGAATATACCGCAAAAATATGTTACACTTAACTAATCATAAAGTCATTTAACCCCTGCCACAAGGGAATAACACCGGAAACGAGGTAGACACATGCCAACATTCAGCCTTTGCATGATAGTCAAAAATGAAGCTGCAACGCTTGACCGCTGCCTGTCGGGAATTGCAGACCTGATGGACGAGATAATAATCGTGGACACGGGCTCCACCGATGACACCAAGGCAATTGCCGCAAAATACACCGACAGGATTTATGATTATGCCTGGAGGGACAACTTCAGCGATGCAAGAAATTATTCATTTTCCAAGGCAAACTGCGATTACATATATGCGCCGGACGCGGACGAGGTGATTGACAAGGTCAACCATGACCGCTTTATGAACCTCAAGGCGTGCCTGACACCTGAGATTGAGATAGTCCAGATGAAGTACGTCACCGTCAATGAAAATGATGCGATACTCAACGCCAGAAAGGAATACCGGGCAAAGCTCTTCAAGCGCCTGCGCACATTTACCTGGGTTGACCCAATCCATGAGACGGTCAGGCTCGACCCCATCGTGTACGAAAGCGACATTGAGATTCTCCATATGCCAACGGGCTCCCACGGAAAACGTGATTTTTCCATTTTCCTTAAAACCTGGAGGAGATACGGCAGCCTGTCAGACAAGATACGCTCCATGCTTGCAAAGGAGCTCCTCAAGGTCGGCACAGTCGAGGATTTGCGAGAAGCAAGCTGCATATTCATGAAGCAATGGCTTGAAAACCCATTGGACGACGCAGGAAAGGAAGCCGCAGCCGTCCTTGCAAGGCTGGCAAGGCTTGAGGGGGATGCCACTCGGCTCATGAAATTCTCACTGAGGGACATGATGCAGGAGCCTTCATCTGAGGTCTGCTACGAGCTTGGTGAGCATTTCAGGGAGCAAAAGGACTATGATGAGGCAATCATATGGTTTTACAATGCCTGGCATGAAACAGGCAGCATACTTGACATCCACACATCAGGGGATTTGTGCCTTAAGGGACTTGTGGAATGCTATGACGCACTGATTAAGACAGACTCCCAAAAGGATGACAAGCTGCTTGAGGCATATAAGCAGCAAAAAAAATTATACGAAGACGAGCTTTCAAAATGGCGGCTGCCGGAGGAGCTCAATTAAGCAAACACCGCCGTTTACATATTGTTCACATCCGTCGCCAGAAGCCTCCCGACATCCAGCCT
The DNA here is from genome assembly GCA_964482605.1 of uncultured Bacteroides sp. GTDB lineage: Bacteria > Bacillota > Clostridia > Lachnospirales > Lachnospiraceae > Bacteroides_F. The sequence goes on along the minus strand of CAYZYS010000128.1, from coordinate 1,042 downwards.
TCCATATCCCTGGTGCTCCCTTGGAAGCTTCATTGGCACGGCGCTTTCGATAAGCCTTTCCTTCACCTCATCAGGTGTCAGGACGGGCTTTTTTTCAAGGAGCAGTGCCACGGCGCCCGACACCCTTGGGGCAGCCATCGAGGTGCCTGACTTTCTTGCATATGCAGCCCTTTTATTGGTACAGGATATTATACCCGTTCCCCTGGTGACAATCTCCGGCTTCACAATACCGCCAGGTCCCGGTCCCCTTCCTGAATACCCGTGGTGCTTCCTGCCCATGGAATCCACATAGTAATCATCATCATAAACCCCGACGGTTATGGCGTGACGGCTAATCCCCGGTATTGCCACGCTGGATTTCCCAGGCCCAAGATTTCCCGCAACCGTGACAACCACAATGCCTGCCTCCCACACCTCACCAACCTTGGCAAGAAGCCTTGCCATACCACCCTCATCATCCTTGAGCTTTGCGGCAAAGGAGAGGTTCACAACCCTTATGCCGTATTGCCGTTCATTATCAAGAATCCACTGCAGGCCCTCAACAACAGCCTGCGAATCACCGTCCCCATTCCCCTCCAGCACCTTCAGGGCAATGATTCGGCTTTTCGGCGCAACGCCAACATACCTGCCCCTGCTGGCACTGCCATCCCCCGCAATAATCCCCGCCACATGGGTTCCATGGGAATTGTCATCATATGGAACATCATGGCCGGCCTTGCCGGCACCTTTCACCGTGAAATCCCGAAATGCCACAATCCTGTCACCAAAATCAACATGGGGGTATATCCCCGTATCCAGCACAGCAACACCCACGCCCACAACATGAACACCCACTCATCATTTACTACATCTTATGGCGGATGGGTTATATTGTTACAGCTCCATTAGGTCAAGAGTTTTAATGATAAATTTTGAATGCATTTTTTGATGCCTGTTTTTAATGTATTTACCGCATATTTATCAATAATTTCGATATGCGCCATATCTCAACTACATGTATTTAAGGATTAGCTGTCATCAGAGGCTACACATCATTTTGTAA
>CAYZYS010000127.1:0-5920 GCA_964482605.1 uncultured Bacteroides sp. | reverse complement strand
CAAAATCATGTGTTCCCAAAAGGATGGACGCTGCCGCCTCCATCTGCCTTAAGTCCATTGCGGGGCCAAATGGTTCATTTTTCATGTAATCCCACACCCCGTCAGGCCTCCATGCGTATTTTCTCAAAAACGGATTGGGATGAAATCCAAGGTCAAGGGTATATGCATAGCATTTTTCCCTTGCACTGTGCCTTGCGTGAAAATCCATCCCAACCTGCCCCATGTCCCGAACCCTGATGTCCTCCGGCAAACCAAGGTTCAGCTCATCACGGAACGCACCACAATCAAGCCTTTTGTCAATCCTGAAATTAGCGCACTGCCCCCATGCATGCACACCAGCGTCAGTCCTTCCCGCCCCTATGAGCTTAACCTCACTCCCCACCAGCCCGTTGATTCGGTCATTGATTATCTGCTGTATGGTATTGGGCGTGTCATTCTGCCTTTGCCAGCCATTGTAGCGGCTTCCGTCATATTGTATCACAAGCTTGTAATTATTCATCCCCGGCTCCATTTATTTCAATGATTCATTTCCACTATCTCCACAATGGTGAGCACATTTCCCTTCACCCTAAACCTGAAATCAAAGCCGGCGTATTCCATGCCATACACACGTTCCTCATCATCCTGGTATGCGGGTCTTGGGTCCTGTGACAATAACGCCACCGCCTGTTTTATGGTGTCCTCCGGCACATTTGGTCCCAGTTCGGGCAAAGCCCTGACCTCAAGTGCGTAATCCTTCACGCCCTCCGCAAAGCCCCCCACTGCATCCGGCTTGCTTTCCACGTACGGCAGATACGGCTTGATGTCAAGAATCGGCGTTTTGTCAAGCATGTCCGCACCGTTCACGTACAGCACCGGCCCTTCCCTGTCCTCATAGTCTATTCTTTCAAGCCGTACAAGCGACAGCCCTATCGGATTGGGCCTGAAGGGCGACCTTGTGGCAAACACACCCATCCTTGTCTTTCCCCCAAGCCTAGGCGGCAGCACGGTTGGCGACCAGCCATCCCTGACCGACCCGGAAAATTCCCATATGAGCCATATGTGGGAATACCCCTCCAGGCCGCGAAAGGCATGAATGTCACGGTATTCCTTCTCCATCACGATTTTTGAAATTATGTCATTTACCAGCCCACTCTGGCGCGGTATTCCGAATTTGGCGGTAAAACCATTGTATATGTGGGCTATCGGGATATATTCAGACATGTTCCTCCTTTGGCAGCACTAATCGTGCATAAAAAGCCCACACCCGGATTTCCCCAGGTGCGGGCTCATGAAATCAAAAGACAGCCATGACACTACTCATACAGCGGATACTTGTCAGTAAGTGTCTTGACAAGTGCCATTGCCTCATCACGGTTCTTCTCCACATCATCAACAAGAAGCGATATCGCCTGTGCAACAACATCCATGTCCTGTGTATTGAAGCCCCTTGTGGTGACTGCAGCCGTACCAAGGCGGATGCCGCTTGTCACATTAGGCTTTGCAGGGTCCCTTGGGATTGCATTCTTGTTGCAGGTTATGTTGGCAGCGTCAAGAAGCTTCTCAACCTCCTTGCCCGTCACGTTCTTGCTCCTTAAGTCAACAAGCATAAGGTGGTTGTCAGTTCCCCCTGAAACCAGGTCAAAGCCCCTGTCCATAAGTCCCTTGGCAAGTGCCTGTGCATTGTCAACAATTCCCTTTGCATAATCCTTGAAGCTGTCATCAAGGGCTTCCTTGAGGCAAACCGCCTTGCCTGCAATCACATGCATCAGCGGGCCGCCCTGGATTCCAGGGAACACTGCCTTATTGAAGTTAATCTCCTTTGCAAAATCAGCGCTCTTGCAAAGAATCATTCCGCCCCTTGGCCCCCTCAGGGTCTTGTGGGTCGTGGTTGTCACAACGTCAGCATACGGAATTGGGCTTGGGTGCTGTCCACCTGCAACAAGCCCCGCAATGTGCGCCATGTCCACCATGAGATATGCGCCGACCTCATCCGCAATCTCCCTGAATTTCTTGAAATCAATCGTCCTGGCGTACGCACTTGCACCACACACAATGAGCTTAGGCTTGCATTCCTTCGCAATCCTGAGTGCCTCATCATAATCAATGAAGCCCTCGTCATTGACACCATAAGGAACGATATTAAAATATTTACCTGAAATGTTAACCGGTGAGCCATGTGACAAATGTCCGCCTGCATCAAGGCTCATCCCCATGACAGTGTCCCCAGGGGACACCAGTGCGAAAAATGCAGCAAGGTTTGCCTGCGCACCTGAATGTGGCTGAACATTGGCATACTCACAGCCAAAAAGCTTCTTTGCCCTTTCAATTGCAAGTGTCTCAACCACGTCAACATACTCGCAGCCTCCATAGTAACGCCTTCCAGGATACCCTTCGGCGTACTTGTTGGTAAGCGGGCTTCCCATCGCAGCCATGACTGCCTTGCTCACAAGATTCTCGGAAGCAATGAGCTCAATGTGGCTCCTCTGGCGGGCAAGCTCATCATCCATTGCCTTGGCAAGCTCCGGATCGTACCCTGATACTTCATCAAATGAATACATTGCATAACCTCCACATAATTATTATATAATCACGGCCCATCTGGGAGCCGTCAATTAACCTGTCATACCCTGAACAGCCCGATTGCCTTCTCAAGCTCCTTGGCATTGTTCTCAAGGTTGGTTGCGGCATCATTAAGTGCCTGTACTGCCTCCATCTGCCGGCGTGCTATGTTGGTAACCTCCTCGGTGGTCGCAGCCGTCTCCTGTGACACAGCGGAAATATCCTGTATCGAATTAATGCTTTCCGTCTTGGAACCCATGATGTTCTCAACGCCACCGGATATGTTGTCAATGCTTCCAATCAGCACGCCAACCTGGTCCTCAATGTCCTTAAATGCACCAACGGCATCCTCAAGCGACTTTTCCTGTAATGATACCACATCCTCTGCCCTTCTGGCAACAGTGACGGTATGGTCTGTCTTCATTCCTATCGCCTGTACAATGTCCCTTATCTGGTTCACAGATTCAACGGACTGGTCCGCAAGCTTCCTGATTTCGTCAGCGACAACCGAGAAGCCCTTGCCCGCATCACCTGCCCTTGCAGCCTCTATCGACGCATTGAGTGAAAGCAGGTTGGTCTGTGCGGCAATGTCATTGATTACGCTCACAATCGTCTCAATCGCCCTTGTTGACTCCTCCATCTCCTGTATCCCAACAATTACCTCATTGGTGATGTCAACCGTATCCTTGACGTTGCCGCTAAGCACGTCAATCGTTTCAAGTCCCTCCTGTACGGTCCTTCTTGTGCCCTCTGCTATGTCGGACATTTTCTCGGAATTGTCAGATACAACATTAATCTTGTCCGCAAGGACATCCATCTGCCTCATGCAGCTCTCCGAATCCTCAGCCTGCTGCACGATTCCTGTCTCGATACCGTCGATTGCGTCATGAATCTCACCCGTTGCCCCAAGGAGCGTCCTGGCACTTTCAGTGACAATCCCCGCCGAGGCGTCAACCTTGTCGGAAACCTCCTTGGTTTTATGTATAAGCTCCTGCATCCTCTCAATCATGTCATTGATTCCATCAGCAAGAAGCCTGAACTCATCCTTGCGCCTGGAATGAATCCTCACGGTCAGGTCACCCTGTGCGGCAACATTGAGCTTCTTCATTATGCCGCTTATGGCATCACTCATGTTGGCCGATATGGCACCGCCGATTATTACCGCAAGTATTATGGCAATAACCACGGAGCTCACGGTTATGACCTTGATGCGGGATGCCTGTGCCACAATCACATTTCTTGGTATGAGCGCACACACCGTGAAGCCCTCGCTTGTCTTGGCATATATGAAAAGCTGCTTTTTCCCCTGGTAATTGACATAGGAATATCCGCTGTCCTCGTCAGACTCCACAACACCCTGGTAAAAGTCCTGGTTGGCAAAATACACCGTGCCCTCGTCCGCAGCCTGTCCGTCCACCACGACACTCTCACCGCCGTCAGCGGCAACTATGCCGATTATGCTGCTCTCCCCCAAATCCATGTTGGAAAGCGTGCTGGTGAGGTAATCCTTCCTGATGTCAAAGAACATATACCCCACGCCCCTGCTTGAGGTACCGATAATCTGCCTTGCATAGCACACGCCATAATCCGATGCACCCCTTTTGTCAAGGTACTCATGGCTCGTAAACCATGCCGTCCTATTGGCATCTACCGTCTTTGCCTCGTCCGTGTCCTTGATGCTGTCATATTCATTGCCCGTCATGGACGTTGACACCGAATAAATGTCATTGCCACCCTTGCCAAACATGAATATTGCCTTAATCTGGCTGTTGGAGGCGGTCACGGAGGATACCTTCTTCTTCACCTCGCTGTATGCCTCACCATCAGCCACAAGGTCATTGGAATATGACCCCGAATAATACTGCTGCAGGGTTGAATCCCCCGCCAGATTGTCCGCCGCCGACTTCACATTGGCAAACAAAAGGTCATAATATTCCGCCGTCTTCTTGATGGTTGAGCCTGCTGACATCTCAAAGCTGGACACAATTGCACTTGAGGCCATGGAATATGACAAAAGCCCCAGTGAAATCATCAGAAGCACCGGAACCATGAAGCCTATCACCAGCCTGCCCCTGATACTGTTGAAATTAAATAGTCCGTTGATATTTATCCTGTGTGTTTTCTTTGCGTTATCCTTGGTCTTTTGTCCTTCGTGTGATTTTTTTTGATTAATCGCAGTCCTAGTTTTCAAAAGAGCCTCCTTTTAGCATTAAACATGACACGTAAAGCAACACCCTATTTGGAAGTTCCGTACTATTTCCCCATTAATAAAATCATTCTTCCCCGGTCACAATGTCAAGCCCCAGCTCCTGAAGCTGCTTTGCATCAACCTTGTTGGGAGCCTCCGTCATGAGGCATGACGCATCCTTGACCTTCGGAAATGCAATTACATCCCTTATGCTGTCACACTGCGCCATCAACATGACAAGCCTGTCGAGTCCGTACGCAAGTCCCGCGTGCGGCGGAACGCCATACTTGAAGGCGTCAAGAAGAAAACCAAACTTGTCATGGGCTTCCTCACTTGTAAAGCCAAGCGCCTCAAACATCTTCTCCTGAACGTCACCCTGGTGGATTCTTACACTTCCCCCGCCAATCTCAGTGCCATTGAGTACAATGTCATACGCCTTTGCCCTTACAGCCCCAAGGTCTGTGTCAAGCTTGTCAAGGTCCTCCTCCATCGGCATTGTAAACGGATGGTGCATGGCAACATACCTGTTCTCCTCGTCAGACCACTCAAACTGAGGAAACTCCGTAATCCACAAAAACCTGTACTCATTCTTGTCAAGAAGCCCCATCTGTCCTGCAAGCTCAAGCCTCAGGGCACCAAGCACATTCCACACAATCTTGTTGCGGTCAGCCGCAAACAAAAGCAGGTCGCCCGGCTTTCCATCAAGTGCGGAAATAATCGCATCCATCTCCTCCTGCGTCATGAACTTTGCAAATGACGATTTCAGGCTGCCATCCTCATTAATGGCAATATATGCAAGTCCCTTTGCCCCGTATCCCTTGGCAAAATCAACCAGTGCATCAATCTTCTTTCGCGGCATGCTGCCCTGTCCCGTGGCGTTAATGCCCCTTACGGAGCCGCCATTTTCCAATGCCTGTGTGAACACGCCAAAGCCGCAGCCTGCCACTATCCCCGATATGTCCTTGAGCTCCATCCCAAACCTCACATCCGGCTTGTCAGAGCCAAAGCGGTTCATTGCCTCATTCCAGGTCATCCTCTGTATCGGAAGCTGCACGTCCACATCAAGTATCTCCTTAAAGAGATATGCAATCAAACGCTCATTCACATCAATGACATCATCGATGTCCACAAACGAAAGCTCCATGTCTATCTGCGTGAACTCAGGCTGTCTGTCAGCCCTCAAATCCTCAT
>CAYZYS010000126.1:0-5951 GCA_964482605.1 uncultured Bacteroides sp. | reverse complement strand
GAGGCAAATCCTTTATATCCGGTTCCGGTTTTGATGGATTCCTACGAACTCGAAAAATTCTATTACATGCTCCTGGGCTGACTGACCCAGGGGCATTTTTATCTGCCCTTGAGCAGCGCCTTGTTCTCATACATGAGGTCATCCGCCCTCTTCATGGTGTCATTCAGGCTCTTGTCAACCTCCGGGTCAAATACGGCGTAACCCACGGCAACCTTCACAGGCACAACAAACTCCTGCTCATTAAGCTTCTCAAAGCTTTTGTTCAGCTCCATGAATCTCTGCCTTGCGGCACCAACACTGGCTGACTGCATTGTGGCGCAGAATTCGTCACCGCCAATCCTGTAACACCTTCCGCTGTTCTCGAACACTTTGGCAATGGCATCCGACACCATCTTAATGTACCTGTCGCCATATTCATGCCCATAATTGTCATTGCACAGCTTTAAATCATTCAAATCCATCATGAAGATGACATTGGTATCATTGCGCTGCGAAACCTCCTCACCACCAGCCGCATCATCACCGTCACCATCCTGTGCGGCATCGGTCTTTTTCACCTCAAGGTCATTGCGGAACGCCATGCGGTTGTATATGCCCGTAAGCTCATCAGTGTAGGCAAGCTTCTTGTACAACTCAGCCGCCTGCGCCTGCTGCATCTGCTGCCTTGCACCTATTATGGTCTCAAAGGATATGACTATCATGTATATCAGCCCCGCAACCATCCCCATCACGGTTGAATGGTGGATAATCCTGAAGCACAGCAGCTCAATGAAGGTTGACAAAAGCACAAGTGATATGCAGATGCAGTTAAGCTTCAGGTACCTTGTGGTGTTGGCTGCATTTTTTATCTCACCTATCCCATAGTAAATCCCAACCACGACAAAGACCACTATGGAAAACTGTGTCATCCAAAGTGTGCTTTTAATGTCCATTAATGATGTCACGCAAAGCAAGGTCCTAAGAACCGTGATTCCGTTGTTGAAATACAGGTACCTCACCCACCACCTTGGGTGACGGCTTGTGAACACCTTCCTTGTGAACATGCAAAATGCAGTCGGCATTAGCATAAGTGCATAATTGTCCACAACCATGTCAAACACCGGCCACTTTGTCAGCATGTCGCATATCGGTGATTCCGTTATGCTCCAACAGGCAAAAAGCATTGCAAAAAGGGAAAACGGAAAAATGTCCGAGTCCACTGCCTTGTTGCCTGAGATGAAAAATCCGTAAAGCATCAGGAAAAATCCTGCAACAAGTATGAATAATGATATGGCAAACCTAAGCCCATACCCTGAGAGAAGCATCCTGCTGATTGCAGACCTGCTACCATAATAAAGCGATGTCTTCGGCGTCACGTCCCAATGCGCCGGAATGCACCTGATTGTAAGCGTCTTGCCCGCATCCTCGTCACTCAATGCCACGAACACCCACCTGTAGCCCGTTGACCTGTTGATGCCCCTGCCATTGGTATGAAGGCTGTACACCAACTCATCACCTATGTACATCTCAAGCCCGTAATGGGTTGACTGCATGGACACATACCGCCCCGAAAGGGTTCCCGATGGAAGCTCAACGCTGGTTTCATAATAATCCTCCACCTTGTCAAAAGAAAGGCTCCACACCTCTGCCGTTTCATTCGGCATCCTGGTGTTGACAGCCTTCTCACTTGTGTACTGAAGAAATGCCGCCAATGGTATAACGATAAGCATAACAAAAAGAAGTGACCCTACGAAATATTTCTTCATAATGTATACCCCAATAACGTGGCAGTCGCCACATTCATATATTTTATCTACGCAATTAAATGGTATTATACCATTTTTTCCGACATCAAACAAGTGGGATTTTGCCATTGTGTATTTAACCAATATGATGTAAAATGTATGAGATTGAACTTACAGGAGGATGCCTAATGAAACATTTACTTAGTCCCTTGGACCTTTCCGTTGAAGAGACAGACAAGCTGCTTACACTGGCGGATGAGATTGCCGCCAACCCTGGAAAATATAGCCATTGTTGTGATGGCAAGAAAATTGCGACATTGTTTTATGAGCCAAGTACAAGAACCCGCCTAAGCTTTGAGGCTGCCATGATTAACCTCGGCGGTTCCGTCCTTGGCTTTTCTTCAGCCGATTCAAGCTCGGCTTCAAAGGGTGAAAGCGTGTCAGACACCATCAGGGTAATCTCCTGCTATGCAGACATATGCGCCATCCGCCACCCAAAGGAGGGTGCGCCAATGGTTGCCGCAGGCAAGTCACGCATTCCGGTGATTAACGCAGGTGACGGCGGACACCAGCACCCGACCCAGACACTTACCGACCTCATGACCATCCGTTCACTGAGGAAAAGCCTTGACAACCTTACAATCGGATTGTGTGGCGACCTTAAGTTTGGACGTACCGTACACTCGCTGATTAACTCACTGATTCGCTACAACAACGTGAAATTCGTGCTGATTTCCCCAGGGGAGCTGCGTGTGCCTGATTACATCCGCGAAGATGTGCTTGAGGCCAACAACATCGAATACAAAGAGGTTGAGCGCCTTGAGGATGTAATGCCTGAGCTTGACATACTGTACATGACAAGGGTACAGCGTGAGCGCTTCTTCAGTGAGGATGAATACCTTCGCATGAAGGACTTCTACATACTGGACGAAGAAAAAATGAGCCTTGCAAAGCCTGACATGTATGTGCTGCATCCACTTCCAAGGGTCAACGAAATATCAGTGGAGGTTGATGACGACCCACGGGCAGCCTACTTCACGCAGGCGCAGAACGGTGTGTACGTGAGAATGGCATTGATTCTCACGCTTCTCGGAATCGACACCTCCAACCTGTGACACAACGCAGGACATCACCAAAAACCTTAATAAGCAGAATGGAGAATTACCATGGACAATAATAGCAAATACTCTAATGACGGACACCTGAATGTGGGACAGCTTCAGGACGGGTTCGTACTCGACCACATCGAAGCGGGAAAAAGCATGCAGATATACAATTACCTTGGCCTGGACAAGCTTGACTGCTGTGTTGCCATCATCAAGAATGCAAGAAGCAAGAAGATGGGCAAAAAGGACATCATCAAGATTGAGGGTGCCCTTGACCTTGTGGATTTGGACGTCCTTGGCTTCATAGACCACAACATCACCGTCAACATAATCAAGGATGGCGTCAAGGTCGAGAAAAAGAAGCTCTCGCTTCCGGGAATGGTCACTAACATAATCAAGTGCAAGAATCCACGCTGCATAACATCAATTGAGCAGGAGCTTGACCATGTGTTCATTCTCACGGACGAAAAAAGACAGGTTTACCGTTGCAAATACTGCGAAGAAAAGTATACCAGATAAATATATTTTCATATATAAAAATATGTACAAAAAGGCGGAGCCGCAAGGGCTTCGCCTTCTTATCATTACTAATTAAAATGTGAGCAGAACTGTAAGCCGGGTTATGTCATACACCAAGGTTGGTGCGGGATAATCATCTATCTAGTCATTCCGTCACCGGAATGCTCAAGCGACCTACCTAAAGCACGGCGGGCAACCGTATGGCTTTTGTCTGGTCTTGCTTCGGATGGGGTTTACATGGCTTCCCGCGTTACCACGGGAACGGTAGTCTCTTACACTGCCCTTCCACCCTTACCATGCAAAATGCATGGCGGTATATTTCTGTTGCACTAGCCTTGGAGTCACCTCCACCGGACGTTATCCGGCATCCTGCCCTACGAAGCCCGGACTTTCCTCACCTGCATGCGCAGCCGCGATTATCCGTACTACTCACATTTCATCTGACTTACCTCAACCATCGGTCAAAACAGCCAGAAAACAATATACATCATTTCAGGAAAAATTTCAAGCACGCCTGCTGCTTAATCCTCAGCGGCACCCTCGTCAACCGTGAACACCGAAATGCTCTCGCGAAGCCCGACCGCAACCTCCTTGAGCTCCGTTGCACTCTGTGCAACCCCGCCCACTATGTTGGTCACTTCCGTGACGGAGGCGGAGGTTTCCTCGGCACCTGCGGCATTCTGCTGTGCAATTGCCGTAAGGCTCTGCACCACATCAACCACATTGACCCTTGCCTCGTCAATCTTTGAGGTTCTCTCGGCAATCACATTGACACCACGGATTGACTCATCAATTCCATCCATGACCTTGTTGAAGATTTCATCCGTCTTCTTAATCTTATCATTCTGCTCAGCCATGATTCCGTTCACTTCCTCCATGGTTGCAACAGACTTATCAGACTCCTTGATGAGGTCATCTATGATGAGCTCAATCTGCTGCGTGGAAGTATTGGACTGCTCAGCAAGCTTCTGAATCTGCCCTGCCACAACCGCAAAGCCGCGTCCCTGCTCGCCTGCCCTTGCCGCCTCAATCGAGGCATTAAGTGAAAGCAGGTTAGTCTCCTCCGCAATGGAGGCTATGAGGCTTGTTGCCTGGCGAATCTTGGTTGCGGATTCGTTGGTTGTGTTGGTCTGGTCGGATATTATCTTAATTGCGCCCTGGGTCTTCTCATTAATCTCCTTGAGCTCAACGAGCGTCTCCTTTGCCTCTTCGCCAAGCCTGTGCATCTCCGTTGCATTCTCCGTGAGGTTTTCAACCTTGGCATGTGTCTCGGCAACCATGTTGCCCATCTCCATGACATTTTCCATTGCACGCTGTGTCTCGTCAGCCTGTGATGTTGCCCCTGATGCAATGTCAGTCACGGCGCTTTCAACCTGCTCAACGGTCAGGTTGGTCTGTTCAGCCTTCTCGTCAAGTTCCTGTGAAGAGTCATGAACCGTGCGGCTCTTCTCTGCGATGTCACCGACAATCTCAGTCAGCGACTTCTTGAGCTTTAGGATTGCCCTTGAAAGGTCTCCCGTCTCATCCTTGGCATTGCGCATGGATGCCGGAATCTTAACCGTCAAATCACCATCCGCAACCTTTTCAAGCGTCCTTACCCCAACCTTGAGGCTGTTGGCTATCCTTACGGCAACATAGCTTCCAACCACCGCACACACTATGAATAACGGAACTGCCACCGCTGCAAGTGCAAGCAGAATTTTCTGTATCTCATCAGACACGGAATCCATGCTCTTCCCCGCAAACACCATTCCCACCGGTGTGTCAGACCCCGGATTGGTCATCGGATAATAATATGCAAAATACTTCTCTCCAACCACGTCAACATTTTCGGCAAAATAAGTCTCGCCCTTCTTAAGCACCTTGTCAGCAATCTCGCTGTTTGCCTGTGTACCTACCACACGCTGTCCGTCACTGCCGACCACGGTTGTCGCATACCTGGTGTCGCCATAGAATATGGTGACGTCAACACCCGTCTCCGCCTTAACCTCATCCAGCACTGTCATCTCCTCGGACACATTCCTGCCGCCCGCATAAAGCACCCCATTCTCAAGGGTGACATTGGAGCCCTGTGTCAGGCTTCCCTCCGCTGTTATGGCAATGCCAACAAGATTGGACTTAACCATGTCCCTCATTGCCTCATTAACCTTGTATGCGCCCAGCGCAAAAAGTGAACCTCCCAGGATAACCAACGGCACCAGCACTAGTGTCACAATTTTTCCGCGTAATTTCATAACCTTACCCCCGTTGTTCTCCAATGACAAAGGACTGCCCCAATGAAGCAAAACTCCATGAAGACAGTCCTTATACGTCAATCATACAATAATCATATGTTAAATGTATCCAATGCCTTTACATCCGGCATTCTTATCTGACTGTCAATTACTGTGGCTGCTTGCCAATGTATGCAAGGATACCGCCATCCACATAGAGAATGTGTCCGTTCACTGCGTCAGAAGCCTCAGATGCAAGGAACACTGCAGGGCCTGCAAGCTCCTCCGGCTTAAGCCACCTGTTGGCTGGTGTCTTTGCGCAGATAAACTGGTCAAACGGATGCCTTGAACCATCAGCCTGCTTCTCACGAAGAGGTGCTGTCTGAGGT
>CAYZYS010000125.1:0-5989 GCA_964482605.1 uncultured Bacteroides sp. | reverse complement strand
ATAAGAATATTTCATGAGAGTGCCCGCAACATACTCCGCAATAAGGTCATTCTGGTCATTGTCAACTGTGACTGAATCACCGCAGCCTGACAGCAAAAGCGAAGCAGCAGCCACCAGTGCCACTGCAGGCAACCCTGTAACACGTCTCTTTCTCATTGGCTAAACCCCCGTTATCACAACATGCAATCAACATACGCTGTCCACAATTGTATCACAATTCACCGATAAATGCAAAATCAATAAACAAATAGCCAAAATGGCAAAATGGCTATGGCAAATAGCCATTGCAATGCGCCATCACGCATTTTGCAGCTCAAACCAGAACTCCACCCCATTGGAATGATTAACCACCCCATAGCGGTTGTTGCCTGACTCCATTATCGCCTTTACTATGGAAAGCCCAATTCCGTTGCCGCCATACTCGCGTGTCCTTGCCTTATCAACCTTGTAGAATTTCTCCCATATGTGCGGCAAATCCTCCTCAGGTATGATGCTTCCGGTGTTGAACACCTCCACCCTCACCATGCCGTCACACTGGCGCAGGTTGACCTTGATTATCCTTTCATTGTCACAATGGTTGATTGCATTGCTCACATAATTGGTGAGCACCTCCTCAATCTTGTACTCATCCCCCCACGCATAGATGTCACCGCCGCAGTCAAACACAATGCGTATGTCCTTCTGCCTGAACCTGAGCTCATTGGTCTGAAGCACTGACCTTGCAAGCTCTGTCACGTTAAACCGTTCCACCACGCTGTCATCCGCCCACTCCATCTGGTCAAGGGTAAGCAGCTTCTTCACCATTTCATCCATGCGCCTCGCCTCGTCAGAGATTACATCGCAGTAATACTCCACATCATCCGTATTGTCCGCAATGCCCTCCTTAAGCCCCTCGGCATAGCCTTCAATCAGCGCTATCGGCGTCTTAAGCTCATGTGACACATTTGAAAGGAAGTCCCTTCTCCTCTCCTCAATCTCAATCTTATTCTCAATGTCCTTCTGGAGCTCAAGGTTTGCCGTCTTAAGCTGCGAAATGTTCTCCTCAAGTTTTTCCGACAGCTGGTTCATGGTATTGCCCAGCATGCCAAGCTCCCCCTTGTCATTCCCCGTGTACCTTGCGGAAAAATCCATCTGTGACATCCTGTTGGCAACCTTTTCAAGCTCCTTCACAGGCTTCGTAATCAGTGCGGAGAAAAACGCAACAAACACAAAACTGATGACAAGCGCCGTCAAACCGACATACGTGATGAAGCGGTTGAAAATGTCAACATTATCCTCCATGTTCCTTATCGGCAGCCTGAGCAGTATCGTCTTTCCATCCGAAAAGCTTCCGATTACCTCGAGGTACTCATCCTTCATCCTCTTGTCATACGCCTTTTGAACCGTGTACGTATCGGACTGCTCTATTATGTCAACATCACCGTTGTCCCGCCTGAACATGCTTTCCAGCACACGGTCCTTCTCACTGTCGCTGTCACCCTCGCTCCTTGACGAATACACCGTGTTCCACGCACTGTCCATGATGTACACCGACACCCCCACGGGATTGGTTGCAAAGGCAATCTCATTGCTCATTGTCTCATCATCAATGGTCTCATCATCATATTCCCCGATTATCTCCTCAATCCTCGAATACGCCTCAAGTATCCTGTTCTTTTTCGTCCTCTCATAATAATGGGACATGAACACACCGTACACGCCCCACATCAAAACCATTATTCCCAATATTACTGACATCATGACCAATGTCATCTTTGCCCTCATTGAATGCATCAATTTATCACTTTTCCTCATCTTCGCTGAACTTATATCCCATTCCCCATATTGTCTTGATAAGGTCGCCCTTGTCACCCATCTTCTTTCTGAGCTTCTTCACGTGCGTGTCAATAGTCCTGGCATCGCCAAAATAATCATAATTCCACACGTTATTGAGAATCTTCTCCCTTGACAGCGCAATGCCCTCATTCTCCATGAAATACACCAGAAGTTCAAATTCCTTGAAGCTAAGCTCAAGCTCATGGTCGTCTATGCGAACCGTATGTGCGGACTTGTCGACTACAATCCCCGCAACGTCAAGGACCTGGCTCTCCTGGTCCATGGAGCAGGAACGCCTTAGCAGCGCCTCAACCCTTGCAGTGAGGATTTTCGGGCTGAACGGCTTGGACACATACTCGTCAACGCCAAGCTCAAAGCCCTGAAGCTCATCCCTCTCTGAATCCTTTGCGGTCAGCATCATTATGGGAACCTTGGACTCCCTCCTGACCTCCTTGACAACCTCCCAGCCGTCAACCTTCGGCATCATGACATCCAGTATGATGAGGGAAATGTCCTTGTCCCTGTAAAATATCTCCAGTGCCTCCTCGCCATCCTTTGCCTCCATGACATCATAGCCCTTCTTGGCAAGAAAATCATGAACCAGCTTTCTCATCCGGCTCTCGTCATCCACAACCATAATCTTTATCGAATCCATATCTTCCTCCATGTGGCAGCCTTCCACATCAAACTGCCAATTTGCACCATAAAGCACATAATACACATAAATTATGGCGAAAATGTGTCAGCCGCCCAAGGACACAGAAAAATCAAAATAACCAAATCATTTACCCTGGAGCGCCCTCTCCCTTGCGTTAAGCTCCGCCTCCCTCGTCTTAAGGTCCTCCTCCCACGAAGCATACCTGTCCTGCAGCTTGCTTTCATAGTTGAGGATGTTGGGATTGGAGCTTGTTGCGGTAATCACGAACATTATTATTATTGCCGCCACAAGTATGAAATTAAAAAGAAGTGACTTTGCAAAATATGACTTGTACTTCTTTGTCTCACGTGCGGCAAGCCTGTTCTTTGCGCGCTGTGTGGCAAGCTCCCTGTCGGGTCTTGGTGAGTCATCACCGCCATTCTGAACCGGAATCGGCTTCAGTCCGGCCTCCATTATGTCCTTGTCCTTCATTAGCTTGCGCTGAAGCTTCCTCATATATTCAATCCCGACCTGGGTTTTGAAAAGCCCTTCCTCCGTCAGCCTTTCATAAAGCGCCAAAAGCTGGCTGTTGTCATTGTAATTAACCTTTTTTGAAAGATATTGGATTGACTCCAGCTCATTCCTTGCCAGGCCGGCAGATGCCCTGTCGGGAAAGGCATAACCGTCAACCACAAGCTCTTCCGAAAAGTCCGTTATCTTCTCATCTGCCATAATTTCCTCCCCTTATTTCCTCCCATGGCATTGCCATGTTGCCATTCGCGGCTTCCCTCACAGCAACTCGGAAATCCGCCCTTCGGGCTTATCGGCAGCTTCGCTGCCATTTCCTCGTTGTTGCCATCCGCGACTGCGTTCATGTGGCGTTGCCATGTTGCCATTCGCGGCCGCCCTCACAGCAACTCGGAAATCCGCCCTTCGGGCTCAACGGCAGCTTCGCTGCCATTTCCTCGTTGTTGTGAGGGCAGCCTTCATGTCTGAATTTTACTGCATGATGTCACTTTTGTACAAGCACAACGTGGCATCATGCAGTAAAATTCATCCGCGAATAGCAACTTGATATACAAAAAGTACCGGGCATAGGCATCTATCGCTGACCATCCTTTTGGGTCCTGCTTACATGCCCTGCTGCCCGGCACTTATCTCCAAAACAACTAATTCATGTTCCTTTTGTTTTGTTGACTTTATTATAGTACTTTTTGCCCAATTATTCAACAGCAATTTAATCACTTTACAATAAATTAACAAAACATTAATATTTATGACACTGAATTGTCACACAACTATACAATTACCTTGTGGAACGTCTTTTTCCCCTTCCTGAGCACAACACCATCACCCTCAAATCTGCTTTTTTCCAGCTTAAGTGAAATGTCTGACACTTTTTCGCCGTCCACAGACACGCCGCCCTGCTGTACGGCACGCCTTGCCTCCGACTTGGACGGCACAATTCCGGTCCTTGCAACAAGCGTCAGGATGTCAATTGAACCATCAGTAAAATCCTCATCCCCCAGCGTTGTTGACGGCATGTTGGAGGTGTCACCGCCACCTGCAAACAGCGCCCTTGCAGACGCTTCCGCCTTTGCTGCCTCCTCCTCACCGTGAACAAGCTTGGTAAGCTCAAATGCAAGTATTTCCTTCGCCCTGTTTAGCTGTGAGCCCTCCCAGGACTCCATCTTCCCAATCTCCTCAAGCGGCAGGAAGGTAAGCATTTTAAGGCACTTTATGACATCCGCATCGGAAACATTTCTCCAGTACTGGTAGAACTCATACGGCGATGTCTTGTCAGCGTCAAGCCATACCGCACCTGACTGGGTCTTGCCCATCTTCTTGCCCTCGGAATTAAGCAGAAGGTTGATGGTCATGGCATAGGTGTCCTTCCCCAGCTTCCTGCGGATGAGCTCAGTACCGCCGAGCATGTTGCTCCACTGGTCATCCCCGCCGAACTGCATGTTGCAGCCGTACTTCTGGTACAGCATGTAAAAATCATAGCTCTGCATTATCATATAATTGAACTCAAGGAAGCTAAGCCCCCTCTCCATCCTCTGCTTATAGCACTCCGCAGTGAGCATCCTGTTGACACTGAAATGCGGTCCCACCTCGCGGAGAACCTCAACATAATTCAGGTTCATGAGCCAGTCGGCATTATTCACAAGAAGTGCCTTGTCATCAGAAAAATCAATGAACCTGGACATCTGCTTCTTAAAGCATTCCACGTTGTGTGCAATGGTCTCCTTGGTCATCATCTGGCGCATGTCCGTCCTTCCCGACGGGTCGCCAATCATTGCCGTTCCCCCTCCGATAAGGGCAATCGGCCTGTTGCCCGCCATCTGAAGGCGCTTCATAAGGCACAGCGCCATAAAATGCCCAACATGCAGGCTGTCCGCAGTCGGGTCAAAGCCAATGTAAAAGGTTGCCTTTCCATTGTTAATTAAATCCTTAATCTCCTGCTCATCAGTTACCTGGGCTATAAGCCCCCTGGCAACAAGCTCATCATAAATCGTCATATCCATCCCCATTTCACAGGCGTTTTCCGCACTTTTACTGCCATCAAACAAAGAAGCCCACATCCTCATGGGACGGGGGCTTCTTTTATTATCAAAGCCATTCACGATTATATTAAAATAACCAGTAAATGTCAATATTCACATAACCGCATGCCTTCTACACGGTATAGTCAACAGACTGTCCAACCTGCTTCTCCTCCTCGGTCTGGACACTGTCCGCAAGGCTTGAATACAGGTACTCCGAAAGCTTGTCAAACAACCCTTCCAGCGTGTCCGACTTGATTATGTCATAATCACCGCTGATGTCCGAAGCATCCGATTGGTCCTTCTTGTCGGTTTTCCTTGCCTCCCGCTGTTCCTCAAGCTTCTCCTCGCGTTCCTCCTTTGCCTCCTCCTTGGCTTTCGCCTTTGCCTCGGCACGCTTGGTCTCAATGCGCTCCCTCTGTGCCTGGAGTGACTTGTCAACCACCGCGAAGAAGGAAGTGTTGCCTCCGTCGTCCACCGACATGCCTATTGTCTTGATTGAATTGGCAGACACGCCATACTGGCTTGCAAGCTGCTCCTTAATGCTTGACATCTGGCTCTGTGCATTGGTGAGGATTGCTTCATACTTTTCCCTGTATTCCTCATCCGTTGCCATCTTCTCAATCTTATCAGTGTCAATCAGGACTGTCAGTCCGCTTGAGCTTCCAAAGCTTGCAAGATTCTGCTTTGCCTCGTCAATCTTGTCCGAGTCAACCAGCACGAAATCCATGTTGCCATACTTCTTCTTAAGCTCCTCGTAATACTTCGCCGCCGTGGAGCTCAGCTTGGCGTCCCCATAGGTTCTGCCGCTTACCGAAACCTTGTCGGTGTCCGTGGTCTTGCTGCCCTTTGCCACCCCTGTCTCGGTCTCATCACTTGTCTTTTCGCTTGCACCGGAAGAATACCCATAACCCCTGGTGTAAGCACTGATGCCATCCATCATGTATTTATCCTCCTTGAATTTATTCCACACATCCATGTATGGTTTACA
>CAYZYS010000124.1:0-6031 GCA_964482605.1 uncultured Bacteroides sp. | reverse complement strand
TGTTGCGTTAATCTGTCCCTCAAAGAGGCTCTGGGTGTTTGCAAGCTCATCCTCAAGGCCGGATTTTGTAATGCCAAGCTGTACCTCAAGCGCCTGCCTGGTTGCTTCCAGTGCATCGTTGGTGCTTGCTATCTGTCCTTCGAGTGATGCCTGCAGTGTGCTCATTGACTCATTCGCCTTGTCAATGTTGTCCTGCAGTTCCTTTGCCTTGTCCTTCTGGTCATCTGACAGCTTTGAGATTGCGTCGTCCAGTGTCGCCTTGGCGTCAGCAAACGTGGTCTCGTCAACCTTTCCATTGTCCAGGTTGTCATAAACTTCCTGGAGCTGTGCCAGTGTCTCCTTGTTTGTCTCATCAGTGCTGTCGGAGAGTTCGTCAATCATGGACCTGAGGCTTTCCTGCAGGTTTTCAAGGTCGCTGTTTGCCTCATCCTTGTTGCCCTGTATCTTGGCAAGGATTGCGGAATTATAGCTCTCCAGCTTGTCGTCAGTGTCCTGTATTGACTTGTTGAGTGCCTCCACATTTTCGTCAAGCAGCCCGTTAAGCTCTGCATACGCGTCACTGAGGCTCTGGCTTAATGAATCACTTGCCTCATCAATCTTTGAGTTGAGCTTTTCGTCCGTGTCACTTATGGTCTGGTTCAATGTGTCTGTGGCCTCATCAATCTTTGAGTTGAGCCTGTCATCAGTGTCGCTTATGGTCTGGTTCAAAGTGTCCGTGGTATCATCAATCTTGGTGTCAAGCTCGGTGTTTCCAGTATCCATTGAGGCCGTGAGTGTTTCCCGCAGCTTCTTGATTGTTTCCTCCATTTCCCCACGGTAGTCGCCGAAATTGTCATTTGTGACCTTTCCCTCGTCAAGGTCATCACAGTATTCCGTCAGCTTGTCAAGCTGCTCCTGAAGCGAGCCGTCGGAAGCCACTGATGATTCGTTCACTGTGTTAATCAGGTTTTCAAGGTTCATCCTCACTTCATCGAGTGAACCGTTGAAGTCCGACTGTGTCTTGGAAAGCTCGGAATCCAGCATTGTAAGCCCTGACTTCTGCTCATTGAGCACGTCTATGAGCGTGCCAAGCTGTTCAAGCTGTGCCTTCTGTTCCGCAAGCTGTGTGTCAAGCTCCCTTATCCTTGTGACGCTTTCCTCCGTGCCGCCCTCGCCGGTGGTGATGTTGTCGATTTCCGCCTGTGTTGCCTCCATCTGGGTGTACAGGTCAAGGTAGCTGCTGTTCAGTTCGGAAAGCTCGTTGGTGATGCTGAGTACCTGTGAGTTGTAGTTGTCGGTGACGGTCACGACGTTGCCTGACAGTTTGCCGGACACCTGTCCCGCTATCTGCTGCACGACGGTTTCAGAGAGGATTACCTGTCCCTTGACCGTGTTGTTCCTGATTGCCACGGAACTGCCCATTGCCCCCGCAACCGACTTGGCCATGTCAGCCGTGAGTGGCGTGCCATTTGCCGACTGGGAAAGCACGTCCGTGAAGTCCGTGACAGGCGTGAGGTCAAAGAGTATCATGTCTGCGTTTTGCGTGAGCACGTCGGTCATTGCCGAATTGATTGCCGCCGCAAGGGCTTCCTCATCCATGTTGTCCACGTCCATTGCCGCAATGTAGTCCTTCATCTTCTCTGACACGGCGGAGGCCACAAAGTCACGGGATGACTTGTTTATGGTCACTTTGTATTCCACGTCCACCGGGTTTGAGAGGATTGTGTCTGTCTCGTCACCAAGCCCTGCCGTCGCAAGGTATTCCCTCAGCAGTGCAAGTGAATCATCTGACAGGTACTCCGCCAGCGTCGTTGTTTCCTTCCTTGTCCCTTCGTACTGGTCTATGAGCACGCCGACCTCTGACTTCATGTAGGCCGTCATGTCATTGACTTCCTGCTCGGACAGGTAATGCACCGTGTGGTCTGCCACGGTGACGCCACTGGCATTGTGGTTCGTGATGGCCACGGTGCCAGCCGTGCCACCAAGCAGCAGCATCCCGCACAGGGCAACTACCGCAAGTTTCTTGTTTGCCTTCAATAACTTGTTGAAATGCATTTCTCCCACCATTCCTTTCTTAAATGTCTTTTGTGGTTGGTTTTTCACCCAGGACTTAATATGTTATTTCCCCCACCCACAAAGTTTGCCGTTTCATCTTGTGGCAAACCCATGTGGGGGCAACGCAGGCGTTTGGAATGGCAAAAAAAGGACATGCATTTTGCATGTCCCTGGGTTTTGGCTTTTTTGTTCATGTTTCACGCATCATTTGGCTCTTTCCTGGCACAGGCCGACGGCCTTTCTCGCCATCCTGTCTGCCTCCTCGTTCCCCCTGATGCCCGAATGTCCCTTCACGTGCACGAAGTTAATGTCCATCATTGCCATCATCCCGCGCATGAAGTCACGGTACGCAACCGTGCCGGGCTTGTTTGCCTGCCACTTGCCTGTTGGCCAGTTTTCAATCCCCATGTAGTCATAGTATATCGTCAGTTGCGTGACGCCAAGTTCAAGGGCGGTCTCTGCCGCCACCGTCGCGCCGAGTATCTCACCTGCCACGTTCCTCATTGGCACAAGCCCCTCGTTGTTTCCCGCGCCGCTTATCGGGAACCGGCTGTCCTCAACTTCGACAAAGCCCCCATAGCCATATGTCCCCGTTACGTCATTGTATGAGCCGTCAACGTATGCAATGCCGGCTATTGCCGTGCCGCCTTCCCATGTGGGGGCTTCAGGGGCTTCCATTGGTTTTGTGGCTTCCACTGGCTTTGCGGTCCTCACCATATTGTCAGTTGTTGTTTCCGCCGCCTGTCCCCCAATGCTTTCCGTGTCCTGCGGCATGTTTCCAATCCCGGGTGATGGCACGGCATTTTCCCATGCCTCGTTCACGTCACCCGGTTCCTGCATGGGTTCATCATCATCCGGTCCCGCCGGCAACAGGCTTCCGATGTCCCTGTCATCAGGGACGGGTCCGTCAAGCGGTTCGACACCGTCAGCGTCAGCCGCCGTTGTGGCATTGGGCTGGGTGTCTGCCATCACTGTTTTCACTGAACCTGTTCTGCCTGGTCTGGAATCCTGCACGCAGGGACTTGCCATGGCTGCATCCTGGCTGGGAAACATTATCACGTCACCCGTGGCATCATCCCCGTGCATTGCCACTCCACCATCATCCTGCATGGGCAGGGAACGGGGAGCCTCCGCTTCCGTCATGTCCCCTGCGTCCCCGTCCCATGGGGTGTCGAGGTCAAGAAAGCCGTCAGGTGTGTCCAGCCTGTCCCTTTTCGTGTCCCCGATTGCGGGGGCGGCCTTTATCATGCCGGCCACCGCGCGCATTGGGACGTATGGCTCCCCGTCAAACGTGTGTCCCCCGGCGAGCCGCCCAAGCTCCCTTAAAAGGCCGCAGCGGCTTACCATGTCCGCCGGTACCACTCCATTTATTCCTTCAGTGTCCTTTTCCCTGTTTTTCCCCATGCCTTTTTTCTCCTTCCCGTCCCGCCTGCCACGGGACAAATGACCCTGCCGGGGACACCACTGTTTTTCCCGTGTGGCATTGGTGGCTGCCCCTGGTCAGTCTTCCTCCAGTTTTGCCGCAATTTCCCTGATGAGCCTGCCCATGATTGTGCGCTGGTCTTTTTCTTCCCTTATGATGGCGGCTATCTCATCATCAGGAATTTCCATGCCAATGTCCGCAAGGAACCTGCATACCATTTCCCTGTTTTCCCCGGCTGAGAACGGCATCATCTCATGCTTTAACGGACACCTGCTTACAAATGCCTCGTCCAGGAGGTCCAGCCTGTTTGTGGCCGCTATTATGACGACATCATTCGCAAGCCGGTCAAATTCCTGCAGGAGCGTAATTGTCACCCTTGAAATTTCCCTTTCTCCGTTTCCACCACTGGCCCTGTTGCAGCTTATCGTGTCTACCTCATCCAGCATGAAGACGCATGGGTTTGATGACGCGTATGTAAATGCCTGCGATATGTTCTTGGACGTGGCACCCAGGTAACTGTCCACGACCCTTGAGAAATTAAGGTAACAGAACGGAAGCCCCATCTTGTGGGCCACGTATTTCCCAAACATTGTCTTTCCCGTCCCTGGTGGTCCATACAACAACGTGGCGTTCCTGTATGGTATCTGCATTTCCATCAGTTTAGTGCTGACTTTTGCCATTCGGAATATCTGGGCTGCCACCTCACTCTCCCTTTCCGTCAGGTAATACCTGTTTTCCCTGAATGAGACGGACTCGTCCTCGCAAAGCATTATGTCCTTCAGGTTGCCCGGCAGTTCCATCAGATTGGCACCCTCGGATGTAAGTATTGACTTGTATTTACTTACAAACCATCTGTTTTTCTGGGTTGTGTCGGCATCCAGCGCAAGCACCGCTTGTTTTCTGGCCTCACGGATGTCGTTTCCCGCAATGGCCTTAATCATTGCCTGCTCATATTCATTAAGCCCCATTAAGCATCACCCTCTTTCAGTTTCTTGTCAATGTCCGGCATCAGCTTCACCAGTATTCTTCCGGTTGTCCGCAATTTCCCTGGGCTGCCACTTGCATTCCAATTCCCTGCCGCCAGGGCTGAACCGTTTGACCTTGTTCCTGTCTTTGTGGATGCCGGACACATAAAAATATCCGTCGACAACACAAAGGTAGTCTATGTCCCCATACTTGTTGTTCCTGGGATAAGCCAAACAATTTTTGCAATTTGCGCAGCATTCAATCATTTTCCCCTTTCCTTTCCATGCCATTCCCGTGCACGTGCCTCACTGTACTGTGCCGTCAGGGCTACAATCAGGGCCAATGGCATCAGGGTCAAAATCAGGGTCAATGGAATTCTCGCCCGTGGCATAGTCAATCACAATCCCTGGCTGGATGTTCATTAACCTTACGTTGAAGCATACGCCTTTCCCGTTGTCCTCAGTTGACCAGCCCTCAATGAGCACGGAGCGGGCAAGCAGCTCATTGCCCGTGAACTCCGGAGTAACCCTGTAAAGCACGTGTTTTCCTGTCTTCACAACATATTCGGCGACTGTGTCCTCCATCTCGGACATCATGGTATTGAGGTGGTGTGTGCCGGTGAAGAGTTCCTGCCTGTTCACATCGTTTTCACCAGTCAGCCGTGGACTCATGAGGCGGCACTTGTTGTACAGGTAGGTTCCTGATGGATAGCCGTAAAGGCTGTCATACCTGACGGTGTGCCACCCGGTTGGATTCATCTTTCCAAAGACCTTCCTTTTTTCACCGTTGAGTGGCTTTTTGCCAGACCAAGTGTCACCTTCATCCATCACCCGGAACAGGTACCTTACCTTGTCCTCAAGTTCTTCCCAGCCTGTCACCTCCGAGTCAAGGAAAAAATCGAAATACATGACGTTCTTTTTTTTGTATCTTTCTACCCTTCCGTAGGAGCCGTCCGCAAGCGTCTGTATCCTGCGTTCCCTACCGTCAATGCGGATGGTGAACTCAGAGGTGTCACAGCTAAGCTCATTGCCTTCACTGGAGAGCAAATCGCTTATTTTTTTATGCCATTTCCTGGACCTTATCTCATCTTCTTTAGAACTGATGGCATAAAAATCCAACTCCTGGTCCTCACATTCAGCCTTAATGATTGCCTCAATGGTCTTTTCTGCCCAGTCCATGCCATTGTTGTATGAGTAGAACCTGACCATGAAGGACATGCATTCCTCAGTTTTCCCATGGTTCTCAAAGGTCCCGTGGATTTCCTGCATCAGGACACCTGCCGTGCGGTTTGATGTTGGCAGGGAACATGAGGCACTGACAGCCCTTGCACTCCTTGTGATTCCCCCCGGTGCGTCATACCCAGGGTCAAATATTTCCACCCTGCCAAATGGTTCCACCTTGAACCTCTTTTCCCTTACCACATAATTTCTTGTCATGATTTTTTTCTCCTTATATATAAATGATTAATTTTCTCTTATTGCCTTCCTCTGACTGTTTCCTTGTTATTATTTCCATCTGTTTTTTTTGCATGGTTCGTATATAAAGGCTTTTATGCGTGCACCACCGGGATTTTCGTTACTCCGTACCCTACTTAGAATGCACACGGCA
>CAYZYS010000123.1:0-6175 GCA_964482605.1 uncultured Bacteroides sp. | reverse complement strand
TCATGCAATGCCGCTTCCTGCCACCACAAGGTATCCTCCGTGGTACAAAAGCGCAATGCCATAGCGCCCCGTATCCCCCAAAAGCTTCTCCAGTGCCGAATCCTTAAATCTTGCAGTGAAGCCTCCATTTTCATAGTCATGGCCATCATCCATCATGATGGTGAGGTTATATACCTGCCTGTAATCCGTCTTGATGGAATAGAAGCTTCCCGATTCAACATCAACCAGCAAAACCTTCACATCAAAGAAACCGGTGTCCTGTCCCTCCTGAATGCACCAGCCGGACAACGTGGTGTATGTCCCGTCATCCGCCACGTCCACGGAATATTTGATGTCGCTGTCTGAAACCTTGCCTTCATATTTGTATGCCTTTAAAGCCCCACTGGTTTCTACGGCGGCATCATCCAAACGTTCAGGCAGGCCCGTCATTGCCACATCCTCCGGCAGGTTGTATGGCTTAATCACCACATTGGAAGCATATCTTGCAGCCGACACAGCCACAGCAGCCGCCATGGCTGCCACAATGCCTGCGGACACAATTCGGACGGACACAACGGCAGGCGCCTTCCTCGCTGCATTATTGCCGGCAAATGCCAGCCTCACCACATCAATCCCCAGCACCACAATCAGCACAATCAGGCAAAAATACATATAGGTAAATGTCCTGCTCCCAGAGCCAAAAACCGTATATGAAAAGCCCATGGTCATACGTGAACAGAGCCCTGCCATGAATACAACCATCATCAGCAGCGTCTTGACACAACCACCATATATGCAATACATTCCAAGCATTAACACCGCAAGCATTAATATTGCCGCCACCACTGGGACGTATGCCTTCCAATCATTGAAATTGGCTGTGTCCACCGGCAGGAAATCACCCATGCCAAATGACCACTCAGTTACATTATAAAAATACCTGCCAAGTTTAGGAAACAGGAAAAGAATCCCAAGGTACGCACACAGTGGAAGCACTGAAATCAATGGGACAAGTCTGCTGACCTTTGATACCTGCCCGGCATTCCTCAGCATTACGACAAATCCCAGCACCCCAAGCAGCAACAGAAAAACCAGCCACACAATGTTCCACCCTGACATAAAATGCGCACAGGTGGTGGTAAATCCAAGCAAGACCTTGTCCATGAAACCCATTGTGGTAAAATATGGCAATGCCACTGTGTTGCACACAGGCACCGACTTTGACCTAAAGCCAGGAGATGTGACAAATACCGCCAGCACTGCCACGGCCACACCCAAATTAACATACACAATGGGATTAACTTTTCTGCCTGAAATCACCGCATACACAATAAACACCATATGTGACGCAATCAATATTGCCGCCCCCTGCTCCTGATTTGCACCATACACACAGCACGCAATGGCAGCAAGCTCCTTCCATGGCTTAACCCTCACGCCATCAGACACATCCCTGAGTATGACCAGGGTAAACAGCACCGCGGCAGCAGTCCATACGTAGTTGGTACTTGTCACGCAATAGCCTGCCGACAACAGAAGGGAATTGGGATAAAAAAGCACGGCAACCACCCCAATCCAGCGTCCAAGCATCGACCTGTCCGTGAACACATACACAATGCAGGCTGCCATTCCTGTCCTTATGCCACTGTCCAATACCTTCCAAATCCACCATGGCAGATACGCAAAAAGCGCCCCTGCCGCGTCAGGCAGGACCTTGCCGCTTCCCGTGAAGTATATTCTCGCCATCAGCTCCCAAAGGCTCATATTTTCCAGGTACGTTCCAAAATTACCATCATCACTGATGTTTAACTGCATTGGAATATGCACCGCCAACAATGCCAAAAACAACACCATATATGGAACATATCCGTTCTTCAATATTTTCCTTATATCGCCAAGACACTTGGACATCATATTCCCCACAGCTTCCCTGCCCCCATGAACGCCGCAACTCCCATGCGTATCTTCCCTGTTTCCCCTGCGGGTCCCATTCCCCTGAAAAATGGATTCCTACGGCAGCCGGGAAATCTATGCGCCATATCCGCCCTTATGTCACGGTAGCTTGCGGCAAGCTCATCCCGCCTTCCGCCCTTCAGCTTTTCAGCATACACCACAAGTGAATACGCCATATTGGCGGCATATGCATACTGCAGCGTCCACTGTGCCGTCTGGCTTAGGCTTTTAAAGGCTTTTCTCTTTTCAAGGCTGTCATACACCGCCTTCACACACGCAGCCACCTCATTGCCCCCCGTGCCAAGCCCGTTTTTCGTGATGGAGCTGCCATTGTCGCAATGTATGTACCCCGCATAGTCTATGACGGCATACTTCATATGGTTCATGTACCCCAGCAGGTTGAAATGCATGTCCTCAAGGCACTTAAAGTCCCCGAACTCCATCCCCGCATCCAGCACAAAGCTTCTCCTGTAAAGCTTCGACCAGCACACAACGTAAGTCACCGCAGACCACACATTGTCCGCCCTCTTGTGAATCGCAAGCCTGCCATCCTGTGTTTCACCCCTGTAACCGCCGATTACCACGTCAGGACGTCCCTTGGCATTCTTTTTTCCAGACTCACCCTGCTGTCCTGCAATCCCGGAAGCAGCCTCCGCCGCTTCAATCGCCGCCATATACTGCTCCAGGTAATCCGGCAGCAGGTAATCATCCGCATCCACAAAGCAGAGGTACTCGCCCGCTGCCTCCCTCACACCTATGTCACGGCTCCTGCCGGGTCCCATATTTTCCTCATTCAACACCACCCTGAGCCTGTCAGGGTACATTTTTTCAAGCCTCGCAAGCACATCCCTTGTACCGTCAGTGCTTCCGTCATCCACGCATATCAGCTCCAGGTCGCCAAAGCTCTGTGTGAAAATGCTCCTAACACATCTTGTAATATATTTTTTACCATTATACACCGGCACCACCACAGAAACCCTTGGGTTATCCATATCAGCCATTCTTCACCCTCCTTCGATTATCGTGGTTTCCTCATCATTTCCACCAATATCCCGCCTGTTACCTTGACCATGTAATACACCGACTTAAGCGGAGATATGGAAGACACGCCGCCCTGCCGTTCGTGCATTACCACGGGAATCTCCGCCACACGGCATCCACTGCGCAGCACCCTCAGGGTTGTCTCAGGCTCAGGGTAATCCCTTGGGTAATCCCTCGCAAAGCTCTCAATTGCGCCCTTTCCTGCCATCCTGTAGCCTGAGGTCGGGTCGGTTATGGTCTTTCCACTGCATAGCCTGATGAGCCAGGTAAAATAACGAATGCCCATCCGCCTTAAAAATGATGACTGGAAGCCCTGATGCTCTATAAATCTCGAACCTATCACCATGTCCAAGTGATTTTTCTCCAAATGTTCAGCCATGTGGTATATGAAATCCACGTCATGCTGCCCGTCGCCATCCATCTGCACCGCCACATCATAACCATGTGCCAGCGCATAGATATATCCGGTCTGTACGGCACCGCCTATTCCCAGATTAATGCACAGGTTCACCACGTTAAAGCCGTTCTCCTCACAGATTCGCCTTGTATCGTCGGTGGAACAATCATTAATTACCACATAATCAAAGTCCGGAGCCTTTTCAATTATCCCTTTTACAGTTTTCTCAATGCTTTCCGCCTCATTATATGCCGGAATTATTATAAGTCTTTTCATACCAATCCCCATTTCGCAGGTGATTTTCCATCTGTCACCGGGCTACCTTGTAAGTATAAACCAGGCAGCATAAAATATCTCCACAATATGCCACCACAGAAATCCCATCATTAACTTCTGTTTGGTGTCCTCATGGACAGTGACCCCTGAATTGTGTAACAGCAAAAACACCATCGGCAAAAGCGGGAGAAAATACCGTCCCGTCACCCCAATCATGTTCCAGCCAACAGGTGTTGACACCTGCATCATGAAAAACAGCACGCCCACATTGGCAAGCACCGCCAGCACAAGTGCCGCCTTGGCGCGCAGCCCCAGCCCATTCTTACCACAGCCCTCCGTCCTGAAGCTGACCAGTATAATCACCACAAGAAACGGCACAACAACACCTAACGGCATCATCTGCGTATCAGCAGAAAGGTGTGTTCCAAATGTACTTCCAAGATAATAATCAAACCTCTCAAGCACCGAGCCCACGCACATCAGCAGGAATTTCCACGGATGGTGCACACCGTAATCCAGCGTATACGCAGAACCAGGCATATACTGGCTTCCGTCCCCCGCAATTATCACCATGCCAACGCTTTCCGCCAATACCACAAGGTACTTCACCACATTAAACACAACCGCCGATGCTGCCATTCCCCCTGCAACCAACAGCCTTTCCCTCCAGGAGGCATACGCCTTCGTAACCGCAACCATCAAAAGCAGGAAGAATATGAAGCTTCCCTGCTTGCATGCCCCCAAAAGCACCGCCGAAGCAACCCAGATGGCAAAATTCACCTTCCTCTGCCTTCCCTCTGTTTTTCCAAGCAGGCAATCCAGCCAGCATGCCACAAACAGGTACGCTGCCGCTATCCCCATGCCGTCATAGGAAAATGCCGAATATTCATGGAGGTTCATCGGAAGCAGCCCCACCAATGCAAGCATTTCCTTACATATCGGCATGACCCTGACTGCAGTGGCAATCATCAGGGAATACAGCACAAGCCCCATCACCCTTGCCAGATACATGCACGGAACCGCCCCCAGGTGCAGAAGCCTGCCAAGGGTCAAGCCCAATATGAACGGAACATATGACACAAAATTCTGCCGTTGCATCCCCAACCCTGTATTAATAATCTCTCCGTCCGTAATGAACAATTCCTTGACTTCCTTTACATCCACAAAGCCATCCATGGACATAATTCTATGGTATGAATCATCTGACAGAAAAAGCCTTAAATACGCCTCATAGTCACCACGGCGCATCAAAATTCCCTCATTGGAATCCGCACTTCCAAGAAGCAAAAGCCTGTTGGAATAATCATAGCACCCCAGGTAATGAACTGCCGAATCGCAGCCCTTGCCCGGTGCCACAAGCAGCATATACACAAGCCCAAGCGCCAACGCCGACACCAAAAAGCCAAAATGAAGCCTGTTCCTGAACACACACATGGCAGCAATCGAAGCTGCAACTGCCGCAACACCCAAAACCACAATTATCGCATAAAGCCTTTCTGGCAGCTTTGTATAAGCATATATACCAAGACACAGCCCCCTGTTGTCCAAAGCCTCACCATTAAGCTCAAGCCCACCTTTATACAGTTTTCCATTTTCCAGATATATGTCCAATGCCTGCTCCTGCACAGCCGCATCTGACTCAACGGTTATGACATATGTCCCCGGTTCAGCCAATCCGTCATCCATCAGGAAAAATGTCAGTGAATCCCTGTTCACCTTCGTATTTTCCAATTCAGAATAATGGAGCACATTGCCGTCCGAATCCTGCACCATCACATATGTCATGCCTGACAGCTTCCCCGCATCATCCGAATGAAATTCCAGCGCAATGCCGTTAAAGCTTGAATCAGCCACAACAGTCTGGCGCAGGAGCTTACCCTTGGTAAGACTTTCGTAATATATGACATCATCCCCATATACATCATGGGGCTGGATGGAATACACAATGTCCTCTATACTTCCATCCTTCATACTCATCCCTGCAATCAGCACAAAAAGAGCCGCCAGTGCGGTAAGCACTGCCGTCACAACGCATCCTCTGACAAGCTCCATATGTCCTTTAAGATATCTTCCCATTGCATTTTTCCTTCCGCCTGATAAGTACCGCCACCCTGTCAATCACATCATTCCAGCCATATATTGCATATGGAATCAATAAATAAAAGAAAAATATTGTATACTGGCACTTGGATTCCCACATAAGCTCAAAAAGAAAGCCCCCTATGAACAGCACTGCCCATATGAGCTGCTGCGTACTAACCGTCCTTCTCCTCAGCCACATAAAGCACAACGCCCCCACATACACAAGGGACTGCACCACATCCATCACATGAAGCAATATCATATACAGGGTTCCCCTTGTATCTATCAGGGAGCTGACCCAACCTGACAGCACTATTGCCGATTCCCTGTCATTTTGTATGGTTATCCCCTGAAATAAAGGATTAATCCATATTGAACATATCTTCATAAAGTAAAATTTACACATAAACAACGGATTGGACGCAAAATCCTCTAGCCTTGCAGCAA
>CAYZYS010000122.1:0-6218 GCA_964482605.1 uncultured Bacteroides sp. | reverse complement strand
GATTTAAGACCTTTCTTGGATATGCGAAGGTGATGGTGGCGGATGCACTGCCGGACAGGCTGGTGTATGCCATCATGAACATGAGAATCAATGGTGGGGATGGTGCGTGCGATGATGACCTTGAAAATTAAGCTGATAATAACATTTGGGCTTATTGTCGGTTTTTGTGTGGTACTTGACATGGTACGGAGGAAAAGCCTTGAGCTGAAATATGCGCTGTCATGGCTTTTGGTGGATATGCTGCTGCTGTTGATTGTGTTGGTTCCTGGGCTTCTTAACGGGCTTACGCGCATGCTGGGAATATACAGCGAAATCAATATGGTGTTTTTCCTTGGCTTTTGTTTTCTCATACTGATAGTGTTTGTCATGACGGTGGCGCTTTCGAGAAACTCTGAACGGATAAGGAAGCTGACGCAGCAGATGGCTTTGTACGAGAAGCTGCTGGATGAAAAAAAGGATGGGGCACGGGATGATTGACGGGGCTTTTGCAGGGTTAAATGGAAATGTGCTTGTGACCTGTGTTGATGATAATATGGGCATGGTTTTCAACGGCAGGAGGGTAAGCCGTGATGTGGCAGTTTGCCGTGACGTGCTTTCGCTTTGCTGTGATGGGTGCCTGCATATGGATGCAGGCACTCTTGCGTTGTTTCAGGGACTTGACCTTGAGGGCGTCAGGACATGCGGGACAGATGAAACCGGAGTAAACATGTATTTTATGGAAAAGCCTGAACAGCTTGGGCTTTTTTCATGGGACTGCATTGTGCTTTATGCATGGAACAGGAGGTATCCTTCAGATGGCAAGTTCAGCGTTGATTTATCATCCTATGGATTGGCACAGGAGACGGAGTTTCAGGGAAACTCCCATGAGAAGATAACAAGAAGGATATATTTGCAAAAGAAATGCTGACAGGTATGCAAGGGTGGTATGGCTTTGCAGGATGGGAAGGCGATAATGGCAGGAAGACGTAAAAAGAACAGGCATGGGCTTTGGCTTGCCCTGCTTTTAATAATTTTACTGGGAATGGTTGCCGTTGGCAGAAGTGGTAGCGGCAATTCGCCTGGTGCGGAAGACGCAGGCGTAAAGGCTTCTGTATCATCCGTGGAACAAAAAAATTCCACGGCAAATAATCAGGATACCGTAAATCCGGGCGGGGTGGGTACCGACTCATCACCTGTCACGTTAAGTGAGATTCCCGAATATACGGACAGCCCGTATGTTGCCATAAGGGATAACCTGCCGTATTTCACGGCGCAGGAGCTTACGGCTGATTCAGTGGAGACGTACAGCAGTCTGGATGCGCTTGGAAGGTGCGGCATTGCATTTGCAAGGGTGGGAAAGGATTTGATGCCAACAGAGCCGCGTGGCTCGATAAGCTCGGTAAAGCCCACCGGCTGGCATACGGTGAAGTATGACATTGTGGATGGGAAGTACCTTTATAATAGGTGCCACCTGATTGGGTACCAGCTCACGGCGGAAAATGCCAACAAGCAGAATTTGATAACGGGAACAAGGTATCTGAATGTTGAGGGCATGCTGCCGTTTGAGAACATGGTGGCGGATTATGTGAAGGAGACGGGCAACCATGTGGCGTACAGGGTGACGCCGCTTTTTGACGGAGACAACCTCCTTGCATCGGGGGTGGTCATTGAAGGATATTCAATAGAGGATAAGGGCGAGGGCATTTGCTTTAATGTTTTTGCCTATAACATTCAGCCGGGAGTGGTGATAGACTACGCCAACGGAGAAAGTCATCTTGAGTAGATGGAATGGAGGTCATGATGGAGCTTGGGGCATATTTTAAGAGCATAATTGAACAGGACAGGACCGCAGTGGTAATCTGCAATTTGAGTCATGAGATAATATACATGAATCCTGCGGCAGTGGAGAAGTTTGGCAAGCGTGGCGGGAGTGCGCTGCTTGGAAGAAGCCTGCTTGATTGCCACAATGATAATTCAAGGGAAATGATAGCGAAGGTGGTAGCGTGGTTTTCTGAATCAAAGGATAATAATATTGTACATACATTGTATAGGGAAAATGAGAACAAGGATGTATACATGGTGGCATTGAGGGACGATTCGGGTGAACTGATTGGGTATTACGAAAAGCATGAGTTCAGGAACCGAGATGCCGGAGGGCTGTATTCTGAAATGGAGTGAGGAGCTGGTGATGAAGATAATTCATTGTGCGGACATACACCTTGATTCAAGGATGAACGGGCTTGAAAGGGATAAGGCAAGAAAAAGGAACATGGAGCTTCTCAATGGATTTGAGAGGATGGTGCAGTATGGCGCAGGGCAGGGGGTGGGCGCCATATTGATATCAGGGGATTTGTTTGACACGGGAAGGGTGTCGGCAACCACGAGAAATGCCGTGAAAAACTGTATTCAGTCCAATGCCGGCATTAATTTTTATTATCTTCGCGGAAACCATGACAATGGGGACTGCCTTGGCACATTGGAGGATAAGCCTGCCAACCTGCATTTCTTTGGAAATGAATGGACCACTTACACGGAGGAGGAAGGCAGGATAACCATAACGGGGATGGAGCTTGACGGTGATAATTCGGGGGCATCAGGCGTATCACTGGTGCTTGGGGCTGAATGCTTCAACATTGTCATGCTTCACGGACAGGAGTACGCCGGAATGTCAGGCGACAGGGCTGACGCCATACCCCTGAAGGAGCTTAAGAATAAGGGGATTGACTACCTTGCGTTAGGACATGTGCATGCGTATAAACATGAAAAGCTGGATGCAAGGGGAAGCTATTGTTATCCGGGCTGTCTTGAGGGCAGGGGCTTTGACGAGGCGGGGGAACACGGCTTTGTGCTGCTTGACATAGACACGGATTCAGGAAAGTACACGCATGAATTTGTGCCTTGGGCGTCAAGAAATGTGTATGTGCTTGAGGTTGACGTGTCAGGGTGCCTGGCGTCGCATGAAATGGCGGCAAGGCTTGTGGAGTGTCTTGAAAAGGCAGGTTGCCGTGACAGGGACATTGTGAAGGCAGAGCTTGTGGGGGAGCTTGACGTTGAGTGTGAAAAGGACATTGATTACATAACAACCGTCCTCATGCAGCACTGTTACCATGGGAAGGTTTCTGACAGGACAACACTTGGGATGGACGAGAGGGATTACATGCTTGACCAATCCCTTAAGGGGGAGTTCGTGCGTCAGGTGATGGGGGATGACACCATACCTGATGAGGATAAGCCCGTGATAGTAAGGTGCGGGCTGCAGGCATTGATGCTGTGATAATGC
This sequence comes from uncultured Bacteroides sp., assembly GCA_964482605.1. Lineage (GTDB taxonomy): Bacteria > Bacillota > Clostridia > Lachnospirales > Lachnospiraceae > Bacteroides_F. The sequence goes on along the minus strand of CAYZYS010000122.1, from coordinate 2,959 downwards.
CCCGGAATGGAGAGAGGTAATGAAACTTATACAGTGTCATATTGAAAATTTTGGCACGCTTCATGATTGTTCGTTTGAATTTCATGACGGGTTCAATGAGCTGTGTGATGGCAATGGCAAGGGAAAAAGCACCTTTGCCGCATTTCTTGCCGCAATGTTTTACGGGCTTTGCGGAGCAAGGAAAAGGAGCCTTGCCGAAAATGAAAGAAAGAGATACAAGCCCTGGCAGGGCGGCGCCTTTGGCGGGAGCCTTACCTTTGAGGCGGAGGGGAAGCGTTACGTTGTCAACAGGACATTTGGCGACAAGGATGGGGCTGATGAATTTGAGCTTCGTGATGTCGATACCAACATGCTGTCTGATGATTACGGGGAAAGGCTTGGAGAGGAAATATTTGGGATAGACAAGGATTCATTTTCCAAGACGGTGTTCATTGGGCAGGGGGCATGCCAGACATCCCCGACTGATGGAATTAATGCCAAGGTTGGAAACCTCAAGGATGAACTTGGCGACATGGACAGGTACGAGGATGCCGACTCAAGGCTTGCGGCAGTTGTCAACAGGCTGAATCCTGCACGTGCTACGGGCTCAATCAGAAAACGCAGGGATGAGATTGCGCAGAGCGAAAGAATTGTTCGGGATGGCAATGGCATAACCGAATCCATCAGGATATATGAGGGAAGGCTCAAGGAAGCGCTTGACAGGCAGGACAGCATAAGGGCTGACCTGGAGGCGACAAGGAAAATTTATGACAAGGCGGTTAAGCAGCAGGCGGACAGGGATAAGCGAAGGGAGCTTGAAAGGCTTGGAAACCAGGTGGACGTCCGACGGCTTGAGCTTAAGGAGATAGAAGGCAGGGTTGGCGGCATCGTGCCTGAAACGGAGGATATTAAGAGGGCGCAGGCATTGTGCGCTGACATGGAGAGGGCGAGGGCTGTTGTGGATGCCAATGGATTTTCGCCTGAGGAGGAGGAAAGGCTTCAGCAGTTGAGGCTCAGGTTTCCCGATGGCGCTCCAAATGAGGACGAAATTGGCGCTGATGGCATACATGCCGGAGGAAGGGCAGCATATGTGTTTGTGTTCGCGGGGGCTTTATTGGCAGTGCTGGGGCTTGTGGCTGTGGTATTGTTCCATGCCGCGATATTTGGCTGTGTGGCGGCAATCATTGGCTGCGTGGCTGTCATCCTTGGGCTTGGCCTGCATTTTGGAAAAAAACGTGGGAATCTGGATGAGCTTAAGGGTGCAGCGGAAAGGCTTCGCATGTATGAGGAGAGATGTGACAGGGCATCAAGGGCGCAGCAGCAGTATGGCAAATGCATGGATGAAATGGGCAGGCTGCTTGGCAGGTATGGAATCACGCCGGGTGAAGACCTGCGTGGCGAGCTGTCAGAGCTTCTCGGCATTTCAATGGATTATTCTGCGGCTGCCAGGGCATATGACAGGGCGCAGGCTGAGCTTAAGGCTTACCGTGACGGGCTGGGACCTGACTTCCCTGAGGATGTGACAGATGACGGCACGGAGGAAAATTTGTCACCGGAGGAGCTTGGGGACAGGCTTTCGGGGCTTGTTGATGAGCTTGGAATGGCGGGGAGGGTCGTGGAGGATTACAGGAAACGGCTTGAGGACCAGCAGGAGAACCTTGACAACTGGGAGGCTGAAAAGGCAAGGCTTGCAAATCTTAAGGCAGTGCAGGAGGATGAACAGCGTGAATATGACTGTGCCGTGAAGGCACGTGAAAAGCTTGCAAGCGCCAGGGATGTTCTCATGTCGAGGTATTCTGACCCGATTCTTGAGGGCTTTGGGCGTTATTATGGGCTGCTCACGGGGAAGGAGGCAAGTGGCTTTCATGTGGATGCAAAGACCACTGTTACGCTGGAGGAGCACGGAAAGCAGCGGGAGGCCGAGACGCAGAGCGCGGGGCTTCAGGATTTGCTGGGGATATGCCTTAGAATGTCACTTGTTGATGCCATGTACAAGGGGGAAAAGCCGGTAATCATCATGGATGACCCGTTCACCAACCTGGATGATGACAAGGTTGTGATGGGACGTCATTTTATGGAGGAAGTGGCGAAGGAATACCAGGTGGTGTATTTTACCTGCAGCAGGGCGAGAAGCATGGATGGAACGCATTGAATGGGGAAAAAATATTTTGGGGGGTGAATTCCTTACTTACAAATATTTACGGGGATATGAGGCGGAGGACGCAAAATTTCTTTTTAACTGCTATTTGCCGAAAGACGATGGAGAAACCACGGAAATCGATGTCCTGATGATTCATTCGTCAGGAATATATGTTTTTGAGAGCAAAAATTATAGCGGATGGATTTTTGGAACGGAAAATCAGAAAAATTGGACGCAGACGCTGCCAAGTGGAAGAAAAGTACACAAGGAACACTTTTTGAATCCAATCATACAGAATAAGCTTCATATTAAATGGCTGAAAAAACAAATAGGGGAAGGTGTGCCAGTCTATTCTGTTATAGTTTTTTCAGAACGTTGTGAGTTGAAAAAGGTAGAGGTGAGTAGTACCGATATTTATGTGCTAAAACGCGATATGCTCAAAAAAACGGTTGGACAAATAGCTGCAAGAACAGGGAAAACGTTGTCCCAGGAACAGATGGATGAAATATATCAAAAATTGTATCCGTATACGCAGGTTTCGGAGATGGTAAAGGAGCAGCACATTCAGAGAATCCAAATGAAAAAGACGGATGATTTGTAAGTAGGCGTACATAGAAAAATTTGTTATATTTTAAGAATGCCCTTGCAAGAGATAATACACTACAATAATCATTTGCGATATATTTGTAAATGTGGTCTAATTCATGGATTGCCCTGGGGTTGACCTTTACCTTACAACCAAGTCACCATATGATTTTGCCCTGCCATTTACGGAACATGAAGGCAAAGGAGAAGGAAAATGCCGGAAAGTGATAAGTTTTTTTCGGTCAATATCCGTGA
>CAYZYS010000121.1:0-6231 GCA_964482605.1 uncultured Bacteroides sp. | reverse complement strand
TTTTACGCATGGTTTTTCACGTCTGGCTTTCCCACGTCATTATTTTTTGTTGAAATTCCCACAAGACCTTGACACTCCCGACAGCTAAAGCAGGGGGGTGCCACAAATTCATAACTGGCAGGGAGACCCCATACTAAAGGAAAGCCTGCCGTGCCCACATGGGACAGGCAGGCAAAACCACCAATGTAAGGAGGCACCCATATGAATGCATTTAGAAATGGAATACGGTGCGTGATGGCAATGGGAATGTCATTCATGCTCACTACAAACGTGTTTGCCGCGTCCACGGCACAGGCACAGACGGAAGCCACAAAATCCCAAAAGGCAACAACCCAGACAACCACACAGGCAACAACACGGGCAGCCGCACAGGCAACGACCCAGGCGGCAACCCTTGGCAAGTCAATGTCAGCCCAGGTGGATAATTCAATGCTTGCGGCGACGCTTGGTGACAGCCTCACGTCCCTGTCAAGCCTGTACACATCCCTCAACCTTGAGGGCACGTCAGCCCAGTTGTCAATGCCAAAGCTGGAGGCACTGACCCTGAGTGGCAATGACTGGCTGGCTGATGCCCTGTCGGTGGTGGACATGGACGGGATAGACACGTCAAAGTTCACGATTGTCGACATGCCGGATGACGCTGAATACCTCAATGCCAGGTACGCGCTCCTCCAGACGGAGTTTGACGCAATGGGCTTTGGCTCTGAAATGACCCTGTCTGACAAGAGCATTGACCTGTTCAGCGGGACGGCATCTGACCAGTTCCGCCTCCAGTGGGGATTTGACGGCAGTGACGTGTCATTGCAGCAGGCAACCCTCCCATCAGGGTTCGGGTCAGGTTACAAGGAATATGACATACCATCAGACTTTGACACGGGGGCAATACTGTCCAGCTTTAGCTCAAGCATCGACTCAGCTTATTCCGCGTTCATGGATTCTGATGAGTACAACCTTGTGAAGGAGAACATAAGCCTTGCGAACGTGTCGGAAAGGATTGCCGAATTGTCAAACAAGACTTACACGCTGTCAACAGCGGAGCTTGCCTCAACACTGTCATCACTTGAGAATGACGCAACGGGAGGGGCAGGCGGGTTTGCCGCGCTGTCAACCTACTACCAGAACCAGCAGAACTGGGAAAACGGCTACACGTCGGCACTTGCGGACAATTATTCCTCACTTTCCCAGTCGCAGGCGGACACTGCGGCGGCCAAGTTCGAGGCAATAAAGGATTCCATGGCTTCCGACAGCTTCCTTAATTCCGTGAAGCTGTCAATGGCGACACTCAACAACACAAGCAAGGCAGACGTGAATGATTCATCTGACCAGGCGGAAAAGGAACAGTCCTACAACGAGTCGGACGGGCTTGTGGCATCAGACGGCATTTTTGAGGAAAAGGACTATTATGACGGGACATCATTGTCAGCGGCGACATATTCCTCGGTCACGGCCGCACTTGCCGCCAATGAGGCAAAGGCAATCGAGGAAGCCAACATTGACGATGAAAAGCTCAACAGTTCATTGTTGAGCACCACGTCGGCATTCAAGGAGAACATCAGCAGCACGGCGTCAAACTTCAGCTCGACAACAAGCCTGGATGAGGATGGGACATCATCCGCGTCGGCGGACATAGGCTACCTTGACATTGACGGCATTGACGGCTCAAGCCTCACGGCGGGGTTTGTCGATTCGCGTGGGAACCTTTATGACATGGCAGGGAACAGGCTGCAGAAAAGCGGGCTTGTGTCGGAAGGAGCCACAACCGACACGGGCACTGTCTCAACCATGACGGACGTCATATATTACGTCAAGAACGGGGTGTACTATTACGGGCTTGACCCAAGGTAACTGGCCATCCCAATGGGACAGGCAATGGGCTGCCAATGGACTGCCCGCCACATGGAGACACCTGCCAATGGACACGCTGGCCATGCATGGGCGGGCAACACAAGGAACAAATACGGGAAAGGGGGAGCGGTGGCACATGCCACCGCATGACAACCATGGCAAACACTATCAATTACGTGATGCAGGGCGTGAACAAGGAGTTTTATGACGAGGACAACGTAAAGACCATCACGCTGTCAGCGGACGGGGATTCGGTGTCGCTGTCACCGGCAAGGCTGGGAGCACTGACCGGAATGGGACGGGATGAGCTGGACGGGAAACTGGAAACGGGTGATTCCGACAACTGCCTCATAATGGCATCATTCCACATGCACGACATGGCACACCCACAGGTGGTGCTTCTGGACGGGGACCTCAAGGAGGCCTATGCACTGTCCGCGCGTAGGGACTTTGAGGTGCCGCCAACATTCTACGGGAAGGCAGAGGCGGTTGCGGGCGGGATGAAGGAAGGTCTTGCGGACATCGGCACAAAGAGGGGGAACATGGTTGCCACGCTCACTGCGGGGGTGAACAGGGAGTTTGAGGCAAACAAACTGGGCGGGCAGGACTCACGCGTGTGCATGTCGGCAAGGGTGGTCTCACTCCAGATGCTTAACGAACACCCGGACAGGCTCAGTGATTCCCTCAAGGAAAAAATGGCGGTGTTCCTCAAGACCGAGAAGGATTATGAAATCAACAGGCAGTTCATGCCGTCAAGGGAGCATGACCCTGAGGGCAGGTCAAAGCTAAGCCCAAGGATGGACTATGTCGCCAACGGGCATGCCGTGGCAAGCCTGAAGGAGGATTCACGGGCAATACTGGGCGAGGTGAGGGAAACATACAATGGCATATATGACACCGTGGCGGAGGACGGCGGGGAAAAGGGGGAACGGTTTTACATCGCAGGCGACCTGAACGTGTACAATGAGAACGGCGTCGACCCCATGGGGCGCTCAATGAGGGAGGCGGGAAGCCCCGTCAGGGAAGACCGCATAATCAAGGCGTATGACGGCGCGATACGTGACTACACCATCGCAAACATGACGGCTGACGGCATTGACAACAAGGTAATGCTTGGGGAACTCAAGAGCAAGGGGTTTTCAGGGGTGCTTGGCTCCTACAAGGTGGAATCGACCCTTGCAAGGAACTTCCCGCGCATTGACATAACCATGGAGAACTTCGCCCCCGCCCTGGAACAGACACTGGCTGATGCAGGCAAGATGATGACGGGGGATTCCGTTGCCACGTGCAGGGAGGCGCTCGACAACAGGGGAAGCCATACCGTGGGGGAGCTGAAGGAAGTCTTCTGTGACGCATTCAGGAAGTCGTCATTCCCCGAAGACACCAAGGAAACCATCATAAACCTCATAATCAGCGGTGAGATAGTTGACCGGGTGAAGGTGGATGCCGTGGCAACGGGGACAACCACTACTGACGGGACGGCGGCAGGCGGGACGGCGGTCCCCGTGACCAATGACGGCAGCGGGGCACCAGCCAGGAAGGGGCTTTCACAGGAAGAACGTGACAAGATAAAGGAAACCCGCCTTGAATACATCAAGAAGAACTCCATTTACAGGAGGATGACCCCTGAAAGGAACTCGTTTGCCGCAATAAACACCCTCATTTACACGTGTGACCACATCGGGGAGTCCAGGAGCCTCCTCACGGGGAAGGCAACGGACGAGACAAGGCCGATAAACGGGGCGGATGTCCTGATGGCATGCGTGAGGGTGCTTAACTCAAACCTCCCGGAATCCGTCATCCTGACCCTCCTTTACACGGTGCTTGACAAACTGAGCACCCCGCTTGACCAGGAAAAGATGACCAAGGATGAGAGGGCACAGGCAGGCAGGGAACTTGCAAGGGACTTCATCAACGCGTTCAGGGAGATACCGACGGCCATTGACGGGGCAAACCTGTTCACGGTTGACGGGAAGGGGTTTGACGGGCTGTACAACCTTGATGAACTGGAAGCAGGCAGGACCACCCGTGACAAGGATGATGAAGAGCCTTTTGAGGCAAGGCTTGACGGCATCCCGGACGCCACGGTGGATGGCACGGAAACAAGGGAAGACGGCAGGGAGGACGGAACTGGCACACCCGTGGATGGCACTGATGCCACTGGCAATGACAATGACGGCGTGGATGGAAATTCCCATGCGGATGGCACTGGGGACAAGACCGTGGATGACGCCGTGGATGAAACCATCATGGACAGGACCGTGGATGACGCGGTGGACAAGGCAATGGATGAAGACAGGCCTGACATGGGCAGCAATGACATAAATGGCAAGGACGCAAGTGACAATGACGTGGATGGCAGGGATGATGCCTCCTTGGCAGACACGGTGGACCCGCCTGCGGATGTGGACGCGGATACCGCCTTTGATGACGGGCTTGACATCAATGACCCGTTTGGGCTGGAAGCTGACGCACGGGATTCCGGCAATGACCCGGCCTCCGGTGATGCCAATGACACCCCTGATGGCAGCCCCGTGGACAGGGAAAACGAAGAGGCAATTGCCACGGACGACGTGGACCCTGGCAATGGCGGGGATGACCCCGTGGAAGATGAGGGGGATGAAGCCGGCATTGGACAGGATGGCGTGGATTCCGGGGAAGACAGGGATGCCCGGGACGGGAAAGACGAAGTAAATGATGACAGGACGGACGAAGACAGGCCAGACGAAGACAGGGTGGACGAAGACGGGGCAAATGATGGCAGGGTGGATGAAGACGGGCAGGAAAGCCCTGAAACCGCCAGCCGTGACGAAGACACCCTCCCGGAAGGCTTCATGCCTGATTATGCCGCATATGACGGGCTTGCCGACGAAGGGGATGATTACGGGCAGGACTTTGAGGACCATTACAATGAAATCCATGGGCAGGGCATTGATGACGAGGAACAGCGCCGCCAGGCAGGCGGCGGGGGTGCCGCTGCCACGGACGGGGCAAATGGCCCAGGCGACGGTGGCGTTGATTCCCGTGAGGCAGGGGCAAGGACCGACACGGGTGACAATGGCGGGGAAGTGGGAATGGACCTTGACCATGAGGAAAAAACGGGGGAGGCCATTGCCACTGAAACCCATTCCGGGATACTCACGGAGGAGACCAGGAACAGTGACGTGGCCGGTGGTGAGGACCCCATGGAAACAGTGGACGCTCCGCAAAAGGAGGAAAGCACATTCCGTGAGGACGTAGGGGAGTGGCTGGGCAACATATTTGCCAATGCCACGGAAAGTGACGGGCAGGACGGCAACACGCCAGGGGAAAGGCTGGTTGACACGGAGAAAATCAAGGGCGGGATAAAGGAAGATGAATCGGAAAGCATCAAGGAAAAGATAGATGACATATGCGACGCCTTCAGGGACATGGTAATGGACGCCCTGGGACAGGGCATGGGGATGGATGCCGTTGAGACGGGCATACAGGCAATGGTTGACGAAATATGCGGGCTTACTGACACAATCCTTGGGACCGTGGAAGTCAATGGAGGCAAGTACACGGACGGCCTGATTGGCACGGACATGCTGAAGGATGATGGCATGCCTGATGAAATCCAGGACAAGATAGACAGCATTGCCTACGCGAACAACAGGGACATTGTGGTAACGGACGCCAATGACAACATATACACGATTAAACCCCTTGATTCCGACAGCTTAATGGAATCCAACATGGAATTGGTTGACTATTGCATGGATTTTGTGGATTTCCTCTCTGACATTGTGCTGAATTCCGGCGTGACGGAAGTCTCATCCGACAGGGTTGAGGACATCCTTGATTATGCCGACACGCTTAATGACATGGGGCTTGGGTATGACACAATCCGTGACGTCATGGGCACCCTTGAAGGCTTGGGCACCAGTGATGGCGTGGATTACGGATACCTTGACAGTGCAGACTCGTTTGCGGACATGCTCAGCCAGTCAATGGAAAACGGGCTGATTGGTGATGACCTTTCGGAAAGGATATTCCAGGAAACGGGGTTTGATGAGCCATGGCAGGTTGCCAATGAGTTCACTGACACCTTCCAGTCTGACACCAGCACGGCAGATGACCTTGACACGGGGCTTGAGAACGCAAATGATTCCGTCTCCGGGGACGTGGATGACACCCTTGACCAGATGGAAAACGACCCTGCGGATGACGGCCAGGATTACACGGATTACCTGGATTCACTTGACGGGCTTGACCTTGGCTGAAAGACCTGCCACATGCCCGTGGCCTTGGCTGTTGTGCCAGCATCACCTGATATTGGTGCCACCATCGGGCAATTGGCATTGCCGGAAACCAGGCCAGCCCTTCGGTTGGTCTGGCTATTTGTTTTTGTGGCACGGGCTTTCG
>CAYZYS010000120.1:0-6347 GCA_964482605.1 uncultured Bacteroides sp. | reverse complement strand
AGGTAATCAGCACATTGTCCGTATACCGCTTCATCAGGGAAGCCTGTCCCTCCGTCAGCGCAGTCCCAAGGGATGCCACCGCCTGGTTAAACCCTGCCTGGTGCATTGCAATCACATCCATGTAGCCCTCACATATTATGAGGTTTGGCTTGCCTGACTTTCCTGCATGGTTCAGCCCATACAGGTTCCTGCTTTTGTCAAATGCCTTTGTCTCCGGTGAATTCAGGTATTTGGGCTTGCCGTCCCCCATGACCCTTCCGCCAAAGCCAATCACATGGTTATTGGCATCCATTATTGGGTACATGACACGATTCCAGAACTTGTCCGTGACCCCCTTTTCCGAATACGTGAATAACCCCGTCTCCTTTAAAATGTCATCATTGTAGCCCTTCCCCCTGAGGTACAGGTAAAGGCCATTCCCATGAATGCCTGAATAACCAAGCCCAAAGCTGTTAATGGTTGCCTGCGTGAGCTTTCTTTCACCAAGGTATTCCATTGCCGTGTGCCCCGCATCCCCCTTTAGCTGGCACGCAAAATACACGGCTGCAAGTTTGTTAATCTCAAGGATTTGGTTCCTTGAATCAGTCATTTTCTTGGCTGCCATATTTTCCCTCCTTAATCATGTTGGTGTCCGTGCGGGGTCCAATGAAATTGCCAGGGGCATTCCTAAAATCCCAAACGGATGATTTCATTGAAGTACTTTTCACACGTGTCAACGGTTTCCTGGATGGTACCGATGTGGTTCAGCCCGCCAATGATTTTCATAAGTTTCTCATATGCCATGCTTCCATCCGGCGTCAGGTCCCCGCATCCATCAAATGGCTGGTTTGCCCCAAGTTCCATTAAAATTCCTTCAAGTCCTGTTTCCATGTTTTTCCTCCTTAAAAAAAATATTTGCCTTTTTGCACTCCATTAAGCAGGCAATAAGACTGTATTTAGTATGGCAAATGTGAAAAGCTTGTTTTTTTGTGGGGGGGGGGAATGGCTTGAAATACAAAAAAAAGAAAAAAGGCATCATATCCCTATGACGCCTTCTTTCTGCCATTTTCCTTTTGAAACATCTTAGGCAATGCAATTAGTCGGATTGCCTGACCAAGACAAGGAAAACATATTGGAAAAATTTGCCCTGCAGGTATTATACCACAAAACATCTGTCAGGCAAATGTTTTTTCTGCCTAAGTCTGCCACACGGTTTTGGCTGGGTCTGCATGCCTGTCCAATGGGGGCTGTCAGCTTAGTGGGAATTGGAAGCCAATGCCCTGCCATACAGGATGGCCTTGCCGTCAGTCGTTTCCGCAAGTGCCTCCCATTCGCCTGATGCCTCGGCATATGCCATGAACGCATGGAAGTTCACGTTGTCCCCGGTGCCAATCACAAGGTAGTCAAAGCCGTATTTTTCAATGAACCCCTTAATCCACCAGACCTCACCGTTCCATTCCCCATCCTTGTTGTCCCTTTTCTCAAATTCCAGGAACAGGTCATTTCCCGCATTGAACGCTGAGTTATACAGTTCCGGCCTTGCGTCCGTGAATATTTTGTATCCTGCCCTTTCGAGTACCGCACCGTAGGAAAACGGGGTGTAAACAACGGGGTCATCCCCTGCGTTCCGTGCAAGCCATTCCGTCACGGGTGCCCACCTTTCGTCCTTGTCGTCAATGGTCACGGTGTGGGAAACCATCGTGTATTTTATGGGGAAGATGATGATGATTGCCGCCGCGCACAGCGTGGCGGTCATGGTCCTCCCATCCCTGCCGCCGTAGGACATCCCCCTTGCCTCGCCCATGAGGTATGCGATTGGGAACATCAGGAACATGGTGTTTCTCACGTGCGGGAGGGCGAAAACCAGGAAGCCAATGGACATGTACAGCGTGGCGGACCCAAGCGGGCGTGATTTTCCAATGTTCCCGATGGCAAGGAGCCAGGTGACGGCAACCAGCACGCAGAGCCATGCAAGGGTGTATGGCAGCCTGTATGAGATGGAAAACTGCAGTCCTTCAAGCTCGGCTATGCCATATTCCCCTATCCCGGACAGGCATGACCTGAACACGTATGCCATGCCGTCAGTGCCGTATGGGTTCAGGAACAGTGCCCCTGCCGACAAGAGGCACGGGATGATGTAGCCTGCCCTTCCCCCCTGCCCGTGCCCCATGGCGTGGGTCCTCCTTGCCTTTTTAAGGAGGAACCGTGGGAGTCCCGTGACGTATGGGAGCATGACTGCGGCATGGATTGGCCACATGGCGGCGTGGAGGTTCATTTCAAGGACCACAAGGACGGGAATGCCGTACAGCCACCGTGTCTGCCCCGTCTGTCTGTGCCTTTCCTGGAGGATGCACTGGGCAAGGAGCAGGATTGCGGTCACGAGTTCCGGCCTTATGTTGTGGTACGGGAATGACGCGGCCATGAGGAAGGCGGCCACCCAGGCAACAATGCCGTCACCCGAGAGCATCTTCACCAGCCTGTGTGCCAGGAGTACGAACACAACTTCCATGAGTGAGACCATGATGGCAGGTCCCACGTTGCCGAAGGTGTCATACACCCACGTAACCGTGGCACAGTAAGCCCACTGCTGCACGACAATCTTCATCCCGCCAACAATGGTGAATGGGTTTTCATATGGAATCCCGTTTTGGATTATGTACCGCCCTGTGGCTATCATCCAGTCCGCGTCAGTGTCATACCACTGCATCCCGAACATTGCCGCATACCCCATTGTCACAAGGGCAAGCAATGCCATCACGGATTTTTCCAGTGCCCATGTGTGCCGTCTTGCCCCTTTTGCCACATGTACCGTGGCCTGTTCCCTTGTATGGTACACGGGTATTTCCCGTGACTGGTTTTCTGTTTTATCCATGTGAAAAATCCCTCCCCTGTCTGATATGTGATTTGTTTCCCAGTTCCATATCGTCAGTATGGGGAGGAGTAGGGGGAAATGGTGTATGGCAAACCCAGTAAGGCATAAGAATTCCGTGAAAATTGCCATAGGGAATTTTTCAATCGGTTAACAATTGATAAGGATAAGAGCAACAAGACACGAAAATAGCCGCCCCAGCTCGGAAAACTAGGCGGCTATAATCGTCAAATCATATTTTCGGGCTGACCGTCTATCGGTAGTGCCCTCTTTTATAATTATATTAACATATAATCATGCCAATGTCAAATTCTTCATTGGGCAATCACTGTCCGACATCCCCCGCAAGTATTGTGACCACATGGTACACCATGCCATTCCGTTCATGTGTTGAATCCCTGTACATGCGCTGTTCCCCAAGCAGGCCAACAGCAAGCCCCACGTCAAGGGTGCCGTCATCCACGAACTCAAGCACCGTGTCACCGTCATCCGACAGCCTTTCCCTCACCAGTTTCATGAGTGCCACCTGGGACGCAACGGCTTCCTGTGTCCATTCATGCGTGCCGCCGTCTGCCGTGGGGTAATCATCCCGCACCCATTCATGGTCCTGTGCCATCTCTTCATCGGGGAGGTTGTACCAGCAGTGTGACTGTTCACCGTTGTCATCCCATGTCGGGTCAACGTGGTACAGGCTGCCGTCAAGGCGGATGAGGAGCCACACATGCGACTGCCCGCCCGCATAACCCGTGATTATGCTCACGTCAAGCCCCGCAAGGCGGCACATGACATACATTGCCTCTGCGTACCCCTCGCACGTTCCCCTGCCTTCCGTCATCATTGACCAGCCGGGGTGTCCGGTCACGACCCTTTCGTCATATTCCATGTGTGCCGTGAGCCAGTCGTGTATGGCCAGTTCCTTTTCAGAATCATCCATGCCATCCGTCAGGATGCCTGAAAGCACTTCCCTGTACCTTGCCAGGAGCCGTGTCTGCCTTTTGTCAAGGGTGGCTTCCTCACATCCGTTCTCCACCGCCCAGATGAGGGGGTATGAATCCCAGTATTGTATTGTCGCCACCACGTTCCACCCGCCTGATGAGCGCTCGGTCTCCACCGACACCGCCGTAAGGCCGGGTATTGACCTCATCCATTCCTCAATGTCACCGTCTGAAATGGACGTGACCCCGAAGTGCAGCGTGGTCTCGTTGTGGCACATTGCGTTTGTCACGGATTCCACCACTGTTTCCTTCCGGAGTCCCCCCGTGTCAGCCTCCACCCTCCATATGCCGTTGTCAAACGCGGGCAGGGCAAAAATCACCACAAGGCACGCGGCAATGAAAAAGGCCGCAAGCATTGCGGTGAAGAAATCCTTTCTGTTCCCCATGGCCTTTCCTTTCCTGTTGGTCCCATGCCGGTTACTGTGTCTTCCCGTGTGGGTTCACAAGGGGCAGAACCACGGTGGTGCCCCCTGTGCCAATCCTGCCGGAATGTGCAGACGCAAACATTTCGTCATACGCCTTCTTTTTGTAGTCCGGCCAATGGCTGATTGCTGTGTTTACCTTGCCATAAAGCCCCTTGGAAAGCCATTTGATTACAGCCTCATCCATGTGTTTTCCCTCCTTCCGTGGGCATCAGCGTGCCCTGCCAAGGAACGCCTTCAGTTCCTTCCTGACTGCTGAGATGGTGAATTCCGAAATGCCCGTGAGATGGTGTATCTCCTTCTCGGTATATCCGGACACCAGCATCCTTAAGGCATACTGTTTCTTCGGAGTCAGCCCGTCATACAGTCCCCTGAGTGCCTCCTTCATGAGCACCCACCCTTCCGGGTTGCCAAGCGGCGTCCTGTCGGGGATGCCCCCTTCAAGGCTTTCATCCCTTTCCCCCTGGTCATCCCAGTCGGAGAGGTGCCGCATCATGTCGGTGTCCGCGTGTTTGAAATAATTTTTCATCTCATTCCACATCACCGTGTAGGCAAATGACTGGAATTTCCCCTTCGATGGGTCCCATTCCCTTGCCGCCTTGCACAGCCCAAGTGCCGCCACCCCGTACAGGTCGTCATGTTCCGTCCCCGTGAAGCCGTGCAGCCTCAGGCAGCCTGAAACCAGCCCGTGGTTTTCCGTGGCAAGCCTCCTTTGTTCCTCGGTGAGTGCCTTTTCATTTTTCCCTGCTCCAGGTGTTTCTCTTCCGTCAGCCTTGTTTCCTGATGGATGTGCCAATGGCCATTCACGCCATTACCGCCTGCCTGCTGTCCTCTTTCCCGGTGTCATTGGTGCGCCGGCTTTGTTTTTGCAATCCTTCATTCCGTCATTGTGCCGTGCCCTTCCCTGTCGGCAAGTCCATGGTTTCCCCTTTCCCGTGGGTGCTGTTTCCCATCGTTGTCCCATTCAACAGGACCTGCGTCGTGTCCAACATGTCTGTGTTCCTGTTCCTTTTCGTCAGTGTGTTTTTCAAAATCCTCATGTGCCCAAATCCCCGCCAGGGGGACTGTTCTTGCTTTGCGTTGCCTTCAGCTCGTCCCTGAGGGCAAGCACCTCGTCCGCGTACCCGTGGAACGGGGAGCCTGAGTTGAAGGCATTGAGGGCATACCACTCATCATCACCGTATGCGTCCATGTTGTGCCGGATTATGTAACACCCGACATGCAGGTTGTCCACCGGGTCATAGAGCGTCGTCCCCCCAAGGTCGGCAAGCACCCCTGACCACCACCGGTAGTCTATCTGCATGAGCCCCAGGCACGTCCCGTTGTAGTTCGTTGCCGAGGGGTCCCACCTGCTTTCCGTCTGTATGACCGCCCTGACAAGCCACGGGTCAAGCCCGTATTCATTTGCGGTCTCAACCAGTTCACGGTCAAAGTCCTCGCCAAGTGGTATGTATATGCTCTCAGGGGAGCCGTTGTCGCTGCCGTCATAGCCTATTTCCTCCATGACCAGCTCATAGTCCGTCTCATCCCCGTCCTCCCTTTCACCTGCCGCCCATGGGATGGGGGTGGGGACAACCGGCTCTGTGGCGTCCCTGTTCCATGGGTTGAGCCACCTGCACGCAATCACCACCAGCCCCATCATCACGAGGCACATGGCTGCCTTTGGGATTATCCTGTCCATGTCCATTATCCTTCCTTTGTCCTCCACGGAGGGGCTTTGTGCTGCCCTGCCCCATTCCGTGGGCTGTATGGGTGCCGTATCCCCGATGCCATCATGGATTGGAAAAGGCACTCAATCCATGTGCAGGCATGCGGGCAATGGCAATCCTTTACAATAGTATGACGTGTTTTTGTGCCCCGCCGTTTTGTGGCAAACGCATGTATGTTGTCAGAAGAGGCTTCCACGTGCCGGCATGGAAGGAGTCACAGGAGGCATCCCATGGTTTGGCACGCGCAAATTGGTGAAGGAAAAGGTTTGGCACGCGCAAATTGGTAAGGGGTGGGGGTGACATGCCATGGGATTGCCCACGGGGCGTCCATGAGGCTGTGCCAGGCTGGCCGTGAATGGCAAATGGGACGGGC
>CAYZYS010000119.1:0-6387 GCA_964482605.1 uncultured Bacteroides sp. | reverse complement strand
AGTTTCCTGATGTCAGTGTTATGTCTCATATGTTTGTCCTCTTTGAATGCACCCCGTCTGCATCCGTCCCCTTATCACTGTTAAAAATAAGACCGCCAAGGAAGTCTTGGCCGGTCTTAAATCCTACTTAATCCAAAGCTTTCTTAATCTGTTCGTAAGCATCACCAACAGTTACAATCTTCTCCGCAACCTCCTGTGGTATCTCTATTGCAAACTCATCCTCGATGCCCATGATTATCTGGTATACGTCCAGTGAATCAGCTCCCAAATCCTCAAGAAAGGACTTCTCAGGTGTTATTGTCTCCTCCTCCAGGTCAAGAACCTCAGCGATAATTTTCTTCAATTTTGATAATTCCATCTTCATTCTCCTTTTGAAATGTTTCAATTCCTTTATTGTACGGCATCTTCACCTGATTGTAAAGTCTTAGGCGCAAATACCTTCGCCATCTTGGAGTTGATGTCCTCCTCCTTGAACTTGCGGCACTGGCCTATCGCATTGGCAATCTCCCTTGCCTTGGAATTGCCATGGGTCTTCACCACAAGCCCCTTAAGTCCCAGCATCGGCGCACCGCCATACTCCCCTGAGTCAAAGGACTTCATAGTCCTCTTAAGGGAATCCTTTATGAGAAGGGCACCAAGCTTGGTCTTGAGTGATGACATGAGGCTTTCCTTGACCTTCCCAATCAGCGCACTGCCAACGCCCTCATACAGCTTGAGTATCACATTTCCAACAAATGCGTCACACACAATGACATCCGCACCGCCATTGGGGATTTCCCTTGCCTCTATGCTTCCGATGAAGTTAATGTCATCACAGCCCTTTAGCAATGGATATGTCTCCTTGACAAGCGCATTGCCCTTGTCCTCCTCAATTCCCACATTGACTATGGCAACCCTCGGATTGTCAATCCCCATCACGTCCTTCATGTACATTGAGCCCATCCTTGCCCACTGCACCAGGTGTGACGGCCTTGAATCAACATTGGCGCCACTGTCCAGAAGTATGCTGACGCCCTTGGTTGTTGGTATCAGCGGGGCAAATGGCGGACGCTCAACGCCCTTTATCCTGCCCACGATTGTCTGCCCTCCCACAAGCACGGCACCGGAATTGCCTGCGGATATGAGTGCATCCGCCTTCTTTTCCTTCACCATGTTCATTGCAACCACAAGGGATGAATCCTTCTTTTTCCGTACTGCATTAACAGGATGCTCCCCCGTGTCTATGACCTCGGTTGCATTGACAACCGCAAGCCTTGACTCATCATAGGAATATCCCTTCAACGCTGCATTGATTATTGTTTCCTGCCCCACCAGGTAGATGAACACATCCTGCTCCCTTTCAAGTGCGTCAACGGCACCCTTGATGATTTCAATGGGAGCATTGTCCCCGCCCATGGCATCCAAAGCTATCTTAACCATTTCAGACATGCCCAATTCTCTCTTTTCATCATAATCGGCAATGCCTTTTCCGACATTGGCAAAACCTTTTCTACTATACAATATTTAATAGGTAAAATCAAGAGTGGCATTTGGCAGGCAATACGGCAAAAAAAGGAACCGGCCCGTAAGCAAGCTTACAGCCGGTTCCCTTAAATCGCCATATGACAGCGGAACAACTTACTCTGCCACAATCTTCTTCTTGTTGTAAGAACCGCAGTTCTTGCATACCCTGTGTGACATCATAAGCTCACCACAATTGCTGCACTTCACAAGGTTAGGAACGCTCATCTTCCAGTTAGCCCTTCTGCTATCCCTTCTTGCCTTGGATGTTCTATTCTTAGGACAAATTGACATTGTTACACCTCCTTACCACCGATGGAAATATCTCGGAACCAGTGTTCCTTGACAAACATCATACTATGTAATGATGATTATTACTTTTTTCACACACATTTTAGTATTATAACCATCAGTGTGGACTTTGTCAACAACTTTTTTATGTTGACTGCCTAGCCGCGGATTACTTCACAAGTGCCAGTGTCTCCCTCGCAATTGCCAGTTCCTCGTTGGTTGGGATTACGCATACCTTAACCTTGGAGTCATCAGTGCTGATGATTCCGCTCTTTCCAACCGCCTCATTGCTCTTCGCCTCATCAAGCTTAACACCAAGGTAGCCAAGGTACTTTGCAACCATCGGGCGAAGCCATGTTGCGTTCTCACCAACGCCTGCTGTGAAGGTGATTGCGTCAACGCCGTTCATTGCGGCAACATATGAGCCTATGTACTTCGCAACACGGTATGAATATGCCTCAAGAGTCTGCTTTGCAACCTCATTGCCATTGTTCATGGCATCATTCAGGTCACGGAAATCACTGGAGATTCCGCCTGACATTCCAAGCACGCCTGACTTCTTATTAAGTATGTTGAGCATCTCGCTTACTGACATGTTCTCATGGTTGCACAGATACTCAACGATTGCAGGGTCAAGGTCACCGCTTCTGGTTCCCATGATGAGTCCCTCAAGCGGGGTAAGTCCCATGGAGGTATCCACGCACTTTCCACCGATTGATGCTGAGATTGACGCACCATTTCCAAGATGGCACACAATCACCTTTGCATTCTTCGGGTCAAGCCCTGCAAACTTGATGGTCTCCTTGGACACGAAGCTGTGGCTTGTGCCGTGGAAGCCGTATCTTCTTATATGATACTTCTCATAATACTCACGCGGAATTGCATAAAGATATGCCTTAGGCTCCATGGTGCCGCCAAATGCGGTATCCCATACGGCAACATTCGGCTTGCCAGGCATTGCTGCCTCAACAGCCTCTATTCCGATGAGGTTGGCCGGGTTGTGAAGCGGGCCAAGGTCAAAGCACTCGCGGACAACTGCCTTTACATCCTCCGTCACAATCACGGAATCCTTGTACTTCTCACCTGCGTGAAGAACCCTGTGTCCAACAGCCGCAATTTCATCCGTGTTGGAGATTACGCCATGCTGTGGGTCAACAAGTGCATCAAGCACAAGCTTTACGGCAATGTTATGGTCCTTCATCGGCTGCTCCACAACAAACTTGTCCTTGCCGGTAGGCTTGTGCGTAAGGACTGAGCCATCAATGCCGATTCTCTCAACAAGCCCCTTTGCGATGACGCTCTCGTCATCCATGTTGATAAGCTGGTACTTCAGTGAAGAACTACCGCAATTCAATACCAAGATATTCATTATTAGATATTCCTTTCCATCATTATGTTTAGTTCTGCTGTGCCTGTACTGCCGTCATTGCAACGACACCAACGATGTCATCCGCGAAGCAGCCCCTTGAAAGGTCATTTACAGGCATTGAAAGACCCTGGAGCACAGGACCGTAGGCACCTGCCTTGGCAAGCCTCTGTACAAGCTTGTAGCCAATGTTGCCTGACTCAAGGTTAGGGAACACAAGTGTGTTTGCCTTGCCTGCAACAGGGCTGTTAGGTGCCTTGAGTGCGGCAACCTCTGGAACGATGGCAGCGTCAAGCTGAAGCTCTCCGTCAACTGAAATCTCAGGATACTTCTCCTTTGCAATCTTAACTGCATCGGCAACCATTGTCACCCTGTCATGCTTTGCACTTCCATAGGATGAGAAGGAGAGCATGGCAACCTTTGGCTCTGCGCCAACAAAGCTCTTGAAGGATTCAGCGGAAAGTTTTGCAACCTCGGCAAGCTTCTCTGAATCATAATCAGGGCTTACTGCACAGTCAGCGAACACGAAAAGTCCATTTTCACCAAATTCGCAATTTGGAACCTCCATGAGGAAGAAGCCTGATACACTTGAGATGCCCGGCTTGGTCTTCAAAAGCTGAAGGGCCGGACGGATTGTGTTGCCTGTCGAATGGCACGCACCTGACACGGCACCGTCTGCATCACCGCACTTGCACATAAGGCATGCGTAATACATGTAGTCCTTCTCCATCTGCTCCTTGGCCATCTCAGGTGTAACACCCTTCTTGCTCCTGAGCTCAACAAACTTGTCAATGTACTTCTGCTTGTTAGGGTCATTGAAAGGATCAACTATGGTTGCGCCGCTGATGTCAAAGCCCTCGCTGTTCTTCTTAATCTCCTCAGGAGTACCGATGATGATGAGGTTTGCAATCCCCTCCTTCAGAATCTTCTCAGCAGCCTCAAAGGTCCTTTTGTCCATTGATTCAGGAAGAACTATCGTCTTCTTGTCTGCCTTAGCTCTTTCCTTGATTGTGTCAATAAATGCCATTATATGACGCCTCCTATAAAGTATTTTATATAAATATTAAAACAATCACTACAATTATATTACAAAAAATGACAGCACACAAGCACGAAGTTTGCCCATCCACTTGCAGCCTATCTCCTGCGCTCAATCCCATTTTTCCTGTAATACTCGGACTTTGCCTCATACATCCTCTTGTCGGCAAGCTTGGCAACCTCATGCATTGAGAGCTTTTTGTCCTCGCGTATCGCAACATAACCGCAGGATATGGAAAGGCTCTTCACCTGCTTTCCGCTCCACCCTGCCATCACAAGCTCAAATTCCTTCCTGACCTTCTCAAGCCTCCTGTCATTGGCAAACATGACTGCGGCAAATTCATCACCGCCCATGCGGTACAGCCTTCCATATTTCCCAAGGCATTTTTTCATGCATTCAACCGCACCAAGCAAAAGCTCATCACCTGCCGCATGCCCCAGTTGGTCATTCACGGTCTTAAGCCCGTTCACATCCATTGAGACAAAGACAAGATCATCCATCGACTTGCTTCCCGGAAGCAGCTCGTCCAGGTTGACAACGCCCTCCTCAAACAGTCCGCTTTCGACAGCCCTGGTCTTGAAGGACAGCCCGCCATGCGCCTGTCTGCCACCGTCACCCGCTGCCAGCCTGACAAGCGAATCATACGCCGCAAGGTCATCCTCATAGGCGCGCCTGTTGTAAAGTCCCGTGAGCTGGTCCGTGTTGGAGCGAAAAAGAAGCTCCTGTTCACGCTTTTTGTCGTGGTCTATGTTCCGCGTCACATAGAAAACCTTGGTGGGGCGCTGGGCTTCATCCTCCTCTATCATAATGAAGGAAGCGCGGAACCACCCCTTTGTCTTCCCAAGAAATTCCTGAGAAATTATCTTCTTGCCCTTCATCCTCTCAGCCACGGTGCTGAGGTCGGTAAATTCCAGTATCGATTCACGGCAGGCATCCACAACGCTCTTTTCCATAATCCTGTGCATCATGTATGCCGCCCCATGCTCACCGTCCACAACATTCCTAACATAATCATCAGCCGTGTACTCAATCACGGTGTCATCCCCAAGGTCAATGAGGTGCATGCTGTAATACACCCCCGACATTGAGGTAAGTATCGCAAGCTGGTCATCCCTCTCGGCATTTGCCCTGATTATGCGCTTGAACAGGCAAATGATTATGAACGCCGCAAGGGACAGGTATATAAGCTCTATCACAAGCGCCACCGTGAAGTTCCATATGTTAGCCCTGGTGGAATACGTCACCGAAACAACATAATCACCTATCTGCCTGAATTTGCAATAGGCTTTAAAGCCGTCAATAACCAGCTCGTCATCATACAGCGTCCCCGCGGTCATTGCCGTCTTGGGAATCCCAACATCCTGCATGGTGACACCCACCATTGACGCATCCGTCGAACCGTATATCTCACCCGTCTGGACATCCGCCACGAATATGTTGAAGCCCTCATACGCAGGCATATTGGACACAACCTCAGGAATCTCATTGCGCCTCAGCTCCTCAAGAAGCCGCACTGGCTCAATCCCCACCTGAATCATGCTGTCCCCCGCATCATTCCAGGTGATGGCATACATCATGTTCTTGGCCTCAGCGGTATTGGGGGTCACATCCTGGCACATCGTCAGGCTTTTGTCATTGAGCATCGGCTTGAAATACGCCATCTGGTCGCCCGATTCAAAGCTGTAGCCATAATACTTGGGTATGGAGCCGCCAACTATGACACCCTCATCATTGAATATGTGAATCTCGTCAATCTTCATGAGGCTTGCAATCTTCTGCAGCTCCTGGACATCGCCAGTCGCATCCGGCCTTGCATCCAATATGTAGGCAACAGTCCTCGCCCTGACCACGTAATCCTCCTTCAGGGTCTCAACAAGCTCATTTTCCGTGTATTCATTTTCCTCAAGTATGCTGGTAACCTGGTCGAGGAGAACAACTGACGTGCTGTTGGCATCCATCTTATTAAGGAAGCCCAATATGAGCATTTCAACAACCATCGCCATCGTTATGACCGCAAGAATGCATGCTAACGCCCTTATCCTGTGTACCTTCCTGCCACCGCGCCTTTTATCCATAGCATCCCCTTTTCCATGGCTTTCACCGCAAAAGCCACACCGTTACCTTGTCAAACAGTACATTTCCATTATAAACTTTATGCCGTGAAAAATCCACATAAAAAAAATCCACGGCA
>CAYZYS010000118.1:0-6535 GCA_964482605.1 uncultured Bacteroides sp. | reverse complement strand
CCTCAACCGCTTTTTCCAAAACCGCTGTCATTTCTTTTGCCTGTTCCGGTGATAATACCGCCTCTGTTTGTATTTGAATTTTCACAGCTTCGGTGTATTCCTCTTCTCTTTTAAAATTGAATGCTTTTTCAATGTTGCATCCACCGTATTCGTTTCTTATTTCTGCCACCCTTTTCTCACCTCCTGTCTTTCTTGCCCTGCCAAGTGTTTTGTCCAAAGTTCTTAAAAAATACAATTATGAACTTCTTGATGAACTTTGACCTTTTGGGGATTCTTCGGAATCCCCAACTTCTTTTAAAGTTGCTTTTCGCAGCATATCCTCCAACTCATCAAGTTCCATTTTTGATTTAGCCAGAACCTTCCTTGTTTTCTCAATTTGTGCAAATATTCCCGTATCATCAAGCGTTACCTCTGCAAGCAGTTTCATCTCCTCACCTCCTATCTTTCTTGCCCTGCTGCCGCCTCCCGAAGTATAATGAAGCTGCGACACATCATATACGGAGGGGAGGTGACGACCATGTGTGAATATCAAAAAGAGTGTATGGAATACAGTTCAGGTGTCGTTTCAAATGCTGAGGCAGAACGTCTCAAAAAGGAACGCCACCAAAACCGCTTCAATTATTACAACTGCATTACTGCCACACTTGCTCTCATTATTTCCATCATTGCGCTAATTTTAAGGCTATACTGATTAGTGAAATAATAACCGCAAGTGTCGCTATTATTGCGGGCGATGCACTGATACATTTATCAAGTGCCGTCCGCTTTTTCTCTTCGATACGATTAAATGCGGTTTCTTCCACCTCCTTTTCCATCAGCTCCATTTTTATTCCTACCCATAGGCTCCTGCTTACGATTTCAATTTCTTCGTTTGTCAGTCCAAGTTCTGAAAAGGCATCTGCGCACCTGCTGATTGCTTTTCTTATTTTTTCTCTTCTCAGTTTCATCTCCTCACCTCCTGTCATATGTCCCCAATGGGGCGGCTGCTGCCCCGTTTCGGCTTATATAAAAATAAACAATTTTCTATCGTTAAAATTGATTACCCTTTTCACCTCTGTCATTTTGATTCTGTATGCGTCATTCTGCATTGTTTCACACGGATTCATGAAATTTTCTACCGCTCCGGAGAAAAACACCAAATCCTTTTCATCCTCGATGACTGTCACCTCCTCGATGTCGAATTTGCACATATATCCTTTTATTACATTCAATACTTTTTTCTGTTTCTCCATTCTCCTCACCTCCTGTCTTTGTAATCTCTGATTACATTATATTTATCTCCGATTACTTTGTCAATACTTTTTTGTAATCTCTGATTACTTTTTTATTGATTTTTGTTAGTTACCGTGATATGATTTCTTGTAAGCAAAGGAGGTGAATTGGATGACACAAGGTGAACGGGTCAAGGAGGTACGAACCGCACTTGGTCTAACTCTTGAAAGATTCGGTGATAAGCTCGGAGTGACAAAGGTAGCTATTTCAAACATTGAAAAGGGCAACCGTAATCTAACCGAACAAATGACAAAATCAATTTGTCGTGAATACGGTGTTGATTACATATGGTTGACTACTGGTGAGGGAGAAATGTTCATCGACACTGATGATGATTTCATGGAAAGAATCGACCGCATCATGGCAGGTGAGGACGAAGCCCGCAAAAACCTTTTCAAGTTCATGCTTGACCTGAGTGATGGTGACATTGCTGCCCTTTCAAGGTTAATGGGGCAGGTTGCCGACTATATGAACGATTTAAGGTGTGAACATGATGAAAAAAAGGCTGACGGTTCTTAACCGCCAACCTCATGGGTGTACAGATACAGCACGAATTTATATATCCTCATGAGAGTTTTTTCGTTCCGTATCTTTCCGACCAGCTCAATGATGGCCACTTTGTAATGCAAGGGAACACCACCCCCTTCCGAATACAAGCATAGCACACTTTTCCATAATTGCGGAAAAAACGGGGTTCATTTCCATAATCGTGGAAATATCACACTGACCCCACGGCAGCCGGCCCGTGTCTGCTATAATCATTTGTATTCAGAATCAAACAGGTCGGTGATTTTGACGTCCAGTGCAATGGCAATCGTCTCAAGCTGAAACAGTGTCGGCGACACCTTCCCGTTTTCGATGTTGTTGAGTGTTGATTTCCCGATTCCGGATTTCCTCGCCAACTCCATCAATGTGAACCCCTTTGAGGTTCTCGTTTCCCATAAACGAATCTGCATCCTGTCCACCTCCTTTCCATGGAAGTGCACAGTGTGTAATATTAAGCAGAATTGAGGTGTTTTGAAATGAAATACGTAGAGGAAAATGAACCTGCTGCCGACAGCCCATCCGGCGTGTTTGATGGAATCAAGCTGTTTTTCCAGCTGATTTTTTCCCTGCTTGGCCTCCTCTTTTGGCTTGCTGTTGTCGTAGGCATTATTGCCTTTATCATATGGGTTTTGTGATTTTGGCACAAAAAAGACGGCCTCCGCTGCAACGGAAACCGTCTCTTGAAACAATTATCTCATGCTCCTGCAAAAAGCACTTGATAGAATGTCCCACAAACATCATTCTATCATAAAACCATGCTTTTTGCATTGGTTTTATTTTTATATTCTTTTTTAGGATGGTGATGTTCCATGAAATTACCGAACGGGTTCGGGTCCGTATATAAACTTTCCGGCAACCGCCGCAACCCCTATGTTGCAAAAAAGACAAGGGGATGGGAAATCAACCCCGAAACAGGCAGGACAAGGCAACTGTATACCGTCGTCGGGTATTACCCGACACGCAAGGATGCCCTCACTGCCCTTGCTGACTTCAACTCCAACCCTTATGACGTGAACGCCGCAAATGTCACATTCGGGGATGTGTATGAGAGGTGGAGTGATGAGCATTTCCCGACCGTGTCCCAATCGAATGTCCAGGGCTATAAGGCTGCCTATGCCCTGTGCGGCAAAATAGCACGGATGAAATTCGCCGACATCAAGCTCGACCACCTTCAGATGGTTGTTGATGAATCCGGCAAGAATTACCCCACGCTCAAGAAACTGAAAATCCTCTTCGGGCTCATGTATAAGTATGCCATCATCCATGAGATTGTCCCAAAGGAGAGGAACATGGTTGAATATCTTAACATCAAAAAGGCAGGGAACCCAAACGCATACAACCGGAAACCCTTTTCAAGGCAGGAGGTCGGGCTTGTGTGGGACGCAAAGGACAGCAACGTGTATTACTCGGTCATCCTCATGCTCTTATACACGGGGTGCCGAATCAGCGAGCTCCTTGACCTCAAGAAAAAACATGTCAACCTTGAGGAACGCCATTTCAATGTTATACAGGCGAAAACCGCTGCCGGAATCCGCATCGTCCCGATTGCCGACAAGGTCTTGCCATTCTTTGAATACTGGTACCGCCTCAATGACTGTGAATACCTGGTTACCACTCCGGAGGGTGGGCATTTCACGTATAGGAATTATTATGATTCGTACTGGACGCCCCTCGTCGAAACCCTGAACATGGAACACACACCCCACTGTACCCGTCACACGTGCATATCGATGCTGACAGCCGCAGGTGTTGACGACAAGGTCATCAGGAAGATTGTCGGCCACAAGGGGCAAGGCGTCACGGAGGTTGTCTATACCCATTTTGAGATTGAGGAACTGCTGGACGCAATCAACAGGATATAGGGAGGTGTGCTGATGAACAGGACGGAATACAAGAATGCTTTTTACAAGGAGCATTATGAGCGAATCAGCCTCGTCGTTCCTAAAGGAATGAAAGACATTGTCAAATCACTTGCATCTGACAAGGGGATGTCCGTCAACTCCTACATCCAGGACCTCATAAGGAAAGACCAGTGCGGAATGTTTGACAC
Source organism: uncultured Bacteroides sp. (assembly GCA_964482605.1). Lineage (GTDB taxonomy): Bacteria > Bacillota > Clostridia > Lachnospirales > Lachnospiraceae > Bacteroides_F. Next base: position 2,667 of record CAYZYS010000118.1, on the reverse strand, counting down.
GATGCAGATTGCGGACAGGAACCGTGAGCTGATTTCCGGAATCACGGGAAACATGCACGACGGATACGACATCATATTCAAGGACGGTCATTCGTGCCACTGTCGCACGAAAAAGGATGTCCGTTCGTGCATCATTGAATATTGCGGTGAAAAGGGTGGGTGAACCGCCCTTTTTCATTGCAAAAATGTGTCTTGCACAAGACACCCAAAGTCTTGCGCAAGACAGCATTTTCCGTGTTAGTTACCTGTTAGTTACGTGTTAGTTACCGTTCAAATTTTGTGCTTTTCCCCGCTGTCCGACAATGTTCCCGAAGATAAGGAAAACCCCGAAAACACTGTGTTTTCGGGGTCTGTGCCTTTTCCTTGATATTCGGCTGAATTATCTCTTCGAGAACTGTGGTGCCCTTCTGGCAGCCTTCAAACCATACTTCTTCCTCTCCTTCATTCGAGGATCCCTGGTAAGGAAGCCCTCCTTCTTGAGGATAGGACGGTACTCCTCTGAGTCAACCTCAAGAAGAGCCCTTGAAATGCCGTGACGAACGGCACCTGCCTGGCCTGTGTAGCCACCGCCATGCACATTAACGATAACGTCAAACTTATCCGTTGTGTTGGTTGCCGTCAAAGGCTGACGAACCACAACCTTAAGGGTCTCAAGACCGAAATACTCGTCAAGTGATCTCTTATTTATGGTGATGTTACCTGAACCAGGTACCAAATACACTCTTGCAACACTGCTCTTTCTTCTACCTGTTCCGTAGAACTTTGCCTGCGCTTTGCTTGTTCTAGCCACTGTTATATCCTCCTTGTTCATTGATTAATTAAAATTTCAACTCTTCCGGCTTCTGTGCTGCCATATTGTGCTCCGGTCCGGCAAATACATGAAGCTTTCTGAACATCTGCCTTCCAAGGCGTCCCTTTGGAAGCATACCCTTGACTGCAAGCTCAACAACACGCTCTGGCTTCTTTGCCATCATCTCACGAAGGGTTGTCTCCTTCATGCCGCCAACATACTCTGAGTGGTGATAATATATCTTCTGGTCAAGCTTATTGCCTGTGAACTTAACCTTGTCAGCATTGATGACAATCACATTGTCACCTGTGTCAATATGCGGTGTAAATGTTGGCTTGTTCTTACCTCTAAGAACAGCGGCAACCTGTGAAGACAGGCGGCCTAATGTATACTGGGAAGCGTCAACTACATACCATTTTCTTTCAATTGTTGATGGACTAGCCATAAAACTCTTCATCGGTTTTCCTCCTGATAATAATGAAAAATATAACTGTTTTTATGATGAAATGTAAATCCGGGGCTGTTGGATTACATCTATCGAACTAAATTAATATGCGCTTCCTTAAAGCGCACTTGAATAGTTTACCATCCGCATTGTCTCTTGTCAACTTATTTTTTAACAACCTGTACAACCTTGCAACAACCTAAATCCATCACACATCCTGAATTATCTCCACCAGTGTAAGTCCCTGCGGCGGTGCTGTTGGTCCTGCGCATTGACGGCTGCAGGCAGCCAGTGCCTCCCCCACGCTTTCCGGCGTCCTTCTTCCGGCACCCACCTCAAGCAATGTACCTGTGATTATACGCACCATATTGTACAAAAAGCCATTTCCTGTCACCAGAATGTCCAACTCACGCCCTGACGCCATGTAATCATCATCAAGGCAGGCACCCACGGGCTTCTCAACCACCTGTATGTCATATATTGTCCTCACCGTGGTCTTTGCCTGGGTGTACACGGAACAAAAGGATTTAAAGTCATGCTCGCCCACAAGGTATGCCGCAGCAGCCCTCATTGCCCCCACGTCAAGTGGATAATGGTAAAAATACGAGTCCCTGCGGTACATTGGCAACGGGAATTTCCTGTTCAATATTTTATAGCAATAAGTCTTTCTGGTGTCGCAATGCCTTGGATGGTAGTCCGTGGACACCTCGCCTGACCACTGCACCACAATGTCAGGCGGCAGGCAGCGGTTCAGGGCATACACGAATTTATCGCCCGGTATGCGTGAATCAGTGTCGAACACGGCAATGTTTCCCAGTGCGTGAACCCCTGCATCCGTGCGGCTTGCTCCAATCACCTGGATTTCCTCCCCAGTGACCTGCCTGATTGCCTCATTAAGCCGTTGTTCAATTGTAACGGCATTGCCCTGAAGCTGCCATCCGCTGTATGCAGTGCCGTCATACGCCACCACAAGCTTAATGCGACGTGCCATGACTTCTCCTTTCCTGCACCCTTGTCAAAAACTGCTGCCTTGTTAAAAGCCACAGCACTATTAAAAGCTGCTGCCTTGTTAAAATCTACTGCCCTGTCAAAAGCTGCTGCCCTATTAAAAGCCACAGCCCTGCCGCAAAGCCGCAGCTTACACCAGCGCACCGCCCCGGAGCACCTTCACGGCTATCATCACGGCAAGGTAGCCCCCAAGGCACAGGTAGCCATACGCATCCACGCGCCTGTACTTCAGCGGGCGCATCTTTGTCCTGCCGTCACCGCCATGGTAGCACCTTGCCTCCATCGCCGTTGCAAGCTCATTGGCGCGCCTGAATGCCGAAACAAAAAGCGGCACAAGAATTGGCACAAGCGCCTTTGCCCTATTGATTATGCTTCCGTGCTCAAAATCAGCTCCCCTTGCCATCTGCGCCTTCATTATCTTGTC
>CAYZYS010000117.1:0-6558 GCA_964482605.1 uncultured Bacteroides sp. | reverse complement strand
TTAAATTTCATTATTATGGCTTGATTTCGTTGTATGCAGAATTATACAATCTATGTAAATTCTGATAATAACTGAGATGACAAAAGGGAGAGGCAAAAAAGGAGGGAGGAGTTCTGATGGAAAATAACATAAAGGGAATCCATCACATTAACATACAGTGCGTTGGCGTGGAGCATCTGCTTAAAACGGTGGACTTTTACAAGAATGTTTTGGGGTTTAAGGAAAAAAGAAACTGGAAGAATGGTGAAAAAGTAGTGTATCTGCTGGATGCAGGTAACACAAGCCTTGAGATTTCCTCTGCGGGAACAAAGCCCCTGGATAATAAGGTCGCTTTTTTAAATGGTCCTGCCGGTGAGGAGATTGAATTGTTTGAAGAAAGAGTGTGAGAATGTAAAAAAGCCTTGTGCATACGGTGCACAGGCTTTTTTTCACTTCACTGCCATGGGGAATCCTGCGAAAGCCAAGGTTATGTTTTTCCGAAATCGTGCCGAAATATAGTGTGCCTGGACATGGGGCGTTGGCAAGAACGGGTGAAAGGACAGGGTTTTTCGGATGAATATTAATTCACTTAATTACAGGCTTAATGATGATTCAATCAAAAATGTTTCCATCAACATTAATTCTAATAAGAACGAAGAAGAGACAAAGACGGTTGACAGCTTGTTTTCCAGTGTTGGGGTGTCTGGGCTTGGCGCAACGACCAGCACTGAGAGCGTTGCAAGCACCGCCAAGTCATTAATGCAGGATGCGGATGATGTGCTTGACCAGCTAAAGACCAGTGCTGAGGCTGCCAAGGGTAGCCTTAATGCGCTTTTCAAGAGGCTTTCGGGTGCTGACTGCGTGGAGCTTGATGAGGATGGGTACGGACTGAATGACACTGAGCCTGAGAAGATTGTGACGGTTGTGGAGCGAATCAAGATAATGCTTGCGGCTTATTGTGATGATTACCAGATGACGGGAAGTGACGTGAGTCTGGACGAGATAAAGCAGGTGGTTGGAAGCACCAGCATGGCTGTACAGGTGGAGGGGAAGCTTAATGACGCTGACCTGCCATCTGATGAAGATAATGTATCCGACGTCATGACGGCGCTTGGCAAGGTTGACGGCATTGGGGACATCAGCCAGGGGACAAGGGATTATCTTGTGAAAAACGAAATAGAGCCTACCATAGATAATTTGTATAATTCACAATACCAGTCGGGCAGCGCCAATCCCAATGCAAAGAGCATGGGTGAGGATGAATGGCAGCAGCTCGAGCCGCAGGTGGAGAAGGCAATCCTGGCAGCGGGGCTTTCAGTTGGTGATGATACGCTGGCGATGGCAAGGCATATGCTGGACAATGACATTGACCTTACCTCTGAAAATCTCGCATACATGAATGGGCTTGAGGGCCTTGACATGGGCTATTACAAGACACAGGAGGGACGGGACGAGCTGCTTGACCTGATTGTTGATACGATGTCTGACGGGGGTTCGGCGGGAAGCACAAGCCTCATGGGCAGGCAAAGCGACATTTCCCTTGTGGCGGATGCAATACGCACCGTAAACCAGGCAGGTGAGGCAAATGTGTCTGATGTGCTGGAACATGGCGGGGAGCTTACCATTAAGTCACTGAGGGAAAGCCTGGGGTATGCCACAACTGAAAATACAGATAATGCAATTAAAAATGTAGATAGTGAAATTAAAAATACAGATAATGCTACTGCAAATACGGGTGATGCCATGTCGCTGGAGCAGATTCAGGGCATGAAGAGCCTTGTGGAAATACAGATTTTAATGACGGCTGATGCAGGGCTTAACCTTGTAAGGCAGGGATTTGACATTGATGTTATGCCGCTTGCAAAGCTTGCGGACAATTTAAGGCAGATGGAGCTTGACTGGATAGGCGGGGAACTTGCCACATGGGATGAGGCTGGGGCAGGCAGTGCCCTTGCGGATGTTGGGAATGCAGACAATGCTGCGTCCACGGTTGCCGAGCTCATATACCGTTCGCAGAGGGCGCTCAGGGATATTGCCAATGCACCTGATGATGTCATTGGCGAGCTTGCCTTGGAAAATGAGGATGTGGAAAAGGTCACGATTGGTGAATTTGCCAGCTTTGGCAGCTCCCTCGGAGAGCAGTACAGGAGGGCAGGCAGGACATATGAGGCAGTGGGTACGCAGGTTCGTGCTGACCTTGGGGATTCAGTTGGAAAGGCGTTGAAGGAGAGCACGGAAGGTATTCTTTCTGACATGGGGCTTGAGGATACGCAGGCAAACCGTGATGCGGTCAGGATTATTGCAAGCACGGGGCTTGAGCTTACACAGGCGAATATTGCAAGGGTCAAGGCGGCATATTCAACGCTCAACAGCCTCATGGACAACATGGAGCCTTCATCGGTGCTTTCCATGATACGTGACGGAATTAACCCCATGGATTCAGGAATTGGTGATGTCAATGAATACCTTAAGTCCTTGAAGGAATCCGGGGATGAGCAGGATAAGGCTGAGAAATTCAGCAAATTTCTGTATAAGCTTGACCGTACCAAGGGAATCAATGAGGATGAGCGGGAGCAGTTCATAGGCATATACAAGATGATGAACATTTTCAGGAAGGATGCGGGGAAGGCGGTTGGTCAGCTCATTGCATCAGGCAGGGAGCTTACAATGTCAAATCTTGTGTCTGCGTATGAAAGCCGCAGGGCTGCGGGGATTGACAGGACAGTTGACGAAACCACGGGTATGGCTGAGGTGACTGGCACGGTCAATTATTATGACAGCATTTTTGCAAGAAATGCCAATAAAATCACACCATTGTCCTTAAAGGATGTGAATGATGAGAAGGCGATAGATGACAGGGGCGTTGAGGAGTTCGTTGAGGCCGTGGGTGAGGCGTATGACCCTGCTGCTGAGGCTGAGTATTATGGTGAATACTTAAGGGAAATGAAGTCAGCGGTACAGGATGCCGACATGTATGTGCTCCGTGAGCTTGCAAGGTTTGAGGAGCCCGTGACGATTAACCGGATACAGGCGATGGGCTTGATTGCCAATGGTGAGGGCTTTGGCTGGAAACAGAGGGACGTGGGTCTTTTTGGTGACGCACTGGACGAGGATGATGACCTGGCGGAGACAGCCCTGAATGATGCGTATGAGGAGGCTGCCGTTGACAGTGACAGGGAGCTTGGGACAGTCACGGAACAGGGTGGTGATTATGACAGCCTGCGTGCGGCACGCCTTGCCAACAGCCAGATTCATTTGCTTGCGGACATGGCAAAAAAGCATGATTACCGCATTCCGGTTGAGGTTGACGGGGAGGTTAGGACCATGCATCTCCAGCTTGTTGAGGATAAGGATAACGCAGGCAGGATTGCGATAGACATGGAGACAGACTCCCTTGGCAGCATACACGTGGAGGCAAGGGTAGGGGATGACGCAATCAGGGTATTTGCGCTGTCTGACAAGGATGGTGACGGGCTTATGGAAAGGCTGCAGGCATCCCTTGATGGGGAAGACGGTGTCAGTGTAAATGTTGGAAGATCGGATGCACTTCCGCGGACTGACCTTCCGGTTTCATCGGCACACATTGGGATGACAAGGCTGTATTCCATTGCAAAGCGGCTTGTTGTGGGGCTTGCGTGAGCAGGATGCAAAAAAGTTTCACAATTTTGATATAATCAAAGGCCTGAATTTGTCGATATATAGTGTAGGTCACAGGAAGGATTTGAAATGGAGTTCGAATCAATTCCTAGTAGGTTTGGAAAAGGAGACGAACAATGAGAATAGCAACCAACATTTCAGCTACAATTGCCAACAATCAGTTACAGAGGTCAGAGACAGCGCTTACAAAGTCATTGGCAAGGCTTTCCTCCGGTTATAAGATTAACCATGCCGCAGATGATGCAGCAGGCATGGCCATATCAATGAAGATGAAAATGCAAATCAGGGGTCTTAGCCAGTCCTCCAATAATGCATCGGACGGCGTTTCGGTAATACAGACGGCAGAGGGCGCAATCACTGAGATTCAGTCCATGCTTGCCAGAATGAAGGAGCTGTCGGTGCAGGCAGCCAATGATACCAATACTGATGATGACAGGGAGGCAATCCAGGAGGAGATAGAGTCACTGAACAAGGAAATCAACAGGATATCAGATGACACGGAATTTAATTCTCAGAGCCTCATAAGCGGAAATCTTGAGAGAAGGGTGTACACAAGGAATGGCGTGCAGGGCATTGAGCAGTTCCAGTGCTCTGACAACATAGCGGCGAATGATTATGGCCTTACGGTTACACAGGATGCAAGGCAGGCTGTCATTCAATCAGGCACGGTGAACATAGGTGCCAATGGACTGACTGCGCAGCAGGCGGGCACGGTGTCGATTAACGGTTATGAAGTCAACTTTGAGGAAGGGGATGACGCAAGCACCGTCATGACCAAGATGTCTGAAGCGATGAGCCTGCTTGGCGGCAAATGCTTTGCATCGGGCGGTACTGACATAAGCAATGCGGATTATGCGGAGTATGCGGTTTCATCCACCATCAACGGAAGCTCATGGGTATATATGACCAATGAATATGGCTCGGACATAAGCCTTTCAATTACCTGCGAGAATGCAAACCTTGCCAATGCGCTTGGGCTTGGCGGCGCGGCAGTGGATGACGGGCTTGTGGTGCAGGGAAGTGATGTCCAGGCGGATTTTACCACGGATGCCAACGGCGACAGGATTGGATTTGCGAAAACGGCGACAATTGCCACTGAAGGCAATAAGATAACGGTGAAGGATGTCGACAATAAGACGTTCATAGTGAAGGTTCCGGGCAACCTTGCAGGTACTACCTGGAGTGATGTGAAGGGTGGCACAACTGGCGTCACCAGCTCCTCCAATTCAGTGTCAACGGCCACTGGCGCTGCCACCAAGGATTTCGTTCAGCAGGTTACTGACATAGGTGCCATGAAGGTGCATGTCGGGGCCAATGAGGACCAGTACATAGAGGTTGAGATTCCTGAGATATCCACCAATAAGCTTGACCTTGACGATATTAATGTCATGACCTTTGACAATGCGGGAAGGTCGATAGAGAAGGTTGACAATGCCATAGCGAGGGTATCGGAGATACGTTCATTGCTGGGCGCTTACTCCAACAGGATTGAGCATACGCAGAATAACCTTGCAACCTCCAATGAGAATATGACAACGGCGCTTTCAGGGCTCATGGATACAGACATGGCTGAGGAAATGACGGAATACACGTCACAGAATGTGCTTGCACAGGCGGGGACATCAATTCTTTCGCAGGCAAATGCAAGACCTGAGACAGTGCTTCAGCTCCTTGACCATTAATTGTGCGGCGCTTCTTGATGCCACTACGGTGTAAGGCTATCATTGGAAATATTAATTTCTGCGGAGGAAATCATGACCAAGGAAGACATTAAGGGATTTTCCCAGAGGGTGGCGGCGAGCAACCGCACCCAGTTGATAGTGATTATGTATGAAATGGAGCTTACCCATATGCAGGATGCACTCAGGTCATATGGGGATGGTGACAGCCAGCGCTTTAGGGAAAGCCTGAAGCAGGCGAAGCGTGTCAATGATTTGCTTGCGGCATCCCTGGACATGAATTATGACATATCATGGCAGCTAGGCAGCCTGTATAGGTTTGTGGGAAATGCCCTGAATGAGGCTTCGTTAAAACTGAGCACGGATGGGCTTGACAGGGTATGTGGGATTGTTACAAAGCTTAAGGGTACATTTGAGCAGGTGGCGGCGACTGATAAAAGCCGCCCGCTCATGGGCAACACCGAGCAGGTGTATGCAGGGCTCACTTATTCCAACGGAATGCTTGATGAGATAGCATATGATTTAAGCAGCAGTGGAAAAAGGGGCTTTACAGTATAAATATAATAAAATACATTAGTCTTTTTTCGGCATCTTGTCGTACAGTTCCTGGAAGGTATCATACAGGTAATCGCTTACGTTCAGGGTGCCGTTTTGTCTGTCTTTTAGCAGGCTTCCAAGCACGGTGGAATACTCTTCCGCAAGCTCACCGCCCATATGCCCCTCCATATCGCCGTAGTCATAGTCTGAACGGTCAATCACGTCAAGCTTTGCCTTGTTGAAATTATAATAGGCCACATCATATTTCTTGAACAGCTCGTTGAACATATCATCAACCTTTCCCATGCCCAGCTTTTCAACTGAGGATGGGGTGATCGGCGAGGTTATGCATATGAGCTCAATTCCATTTGCCTTGCAGTAATTGTTAATCTGGGAGAAATAGTTCACTACCCATGGCTCGAAATATCCATTTTCCCTGCCTACCCACAGGTCAACATATTTCTGTCCGCCCGGCTTTTCGCCGCTTGTCTTTCGTGAGAAGAAGCCGTTACCGACGTATGGGCCGTCTGCGTCCCTGATGATTGCGCCTTCAATGGAATAATTCTTGTATTCGTCTGAAGCCTTGAGCTTAAGGTTTTCGGATATTTCCCCAAGGTTGTGGGTGTAGCTTATCCTGTTGGTGAACAGGTCACGGTAGTCGATGTTGCTGTGGTTGTCCAGCAGGTATTCATATTTTGTCTTGTCA
>CAYZYS010000116.1:0-6599 GCA_964482605.1 uncultured Bacteroides sp. | reverse complement strand
TGGACTATTATGTTCAGTTGGTTGAACAACAGGCAAGGGATTATTAGGGAAGTGACAAGAGGTGATTTTTGTGCAAAATGAACAAGGAATGTTCAAGCTTCACAGTGAATATGCTCCGACAGGCGACCAGCCACAGGCCATAGACAAGCTGGTGGCCGGGTTTCGTGAGGGTAACCAGTTCCAGACACTTGTTGGCGTGACGGGGTCAGGAAAGACATTTACCATGGCTAACGTAATAGAGAAGCTCCAAAAGCCAACACTTATCATTTCCCACAATAAGACGTTGGCAGCTCAGTTATACTCCGAGATGAAGGAATTTTTCCCTGAAAATGCAGTCGAATATTTTGTGAGCTATTATGATTATTACCAGCCCGAGGCGTATGTACCGCAGTCGGATACCTATATTGCAAAGGATTCCTCCATCAATGATGAGATAGACAAGCTGCGGCATTCCGCCACGGCATCCCTCACGGAGCGAAAGGACGTGATTATCGTTTCCTCCGTGTCCTGCATATATGGCCTCGGTGCGCCGATAGATTACAAGAACATGGTTGTGTCGCTTCGCCCAGGGATGGAGAAGGACAGGGATGATGTGCTGCGCCGTCTGGTGGAAATGCAGTATGTGCGAAATGAGATGGATTTCAAGAGGGGAACCTTCAGGGTGCATGGCGACGTGCTTGAGGTGTATCCTTCGGCATCCGGCGGTGATGCGGTGCGCATTGAGTTTTTTGGGGACGAGGTTGACAGGATAACACAGATAGACACCCTGACAGGTGAGGTGAAATGTACCCTTGACCATGTGGCAATATTTCCCAATTCCCACTATATTGTGGAGAAAGAGAAAATGGCGCTTGCCATTGAGGGCATTAAGGAGGAGCTTGAGGAGAGGATTCGCTACTTTAAAAGTGAGGACAAGCTTTTGGAGGCGCAGAGGATTGAGGAGCGCACCAATTTTGACATAGAGATGCTGCAGGAGACGGGCTTCTGCTCAGGCATAGAAAATTATTCAAGGCATCTTACGGGACTTGAGCCGGGGATGCCGCCATATACATTGATGGATTATTTTCCGGAGGAATTTCTAATAATAATTGATGAGTCCCACATTACGGTGCCGCAGATTCGCGGTATGTTCGCAGGCGACCAGTCAAGAAAGACCACCTTGGTTGATTATGGTTTTCGCCTTCCTTCGGCAAAGGATAACAGACCCCTTAATTTCAGTGAATTTGAGGGGAAGATTGACCAGCTTCTCTTTGTGTCGGCGACACCTGCGCAGTATGAGGCGGAGCATGAGCTTCTGCGTGCAGAGCAGATTATAAGGCCGACGGGGCTTCTTGACCCTGAAATCAGTGTGCGTCCGATAGAGGGGCAGATTGATGACCTTGTTTCGGAGATTAACAAGGAGACGAAGAAGCACAATAAGGTCCTTGTTACCACGCTTACCAAGAACATAGCGGAGGATTTGACCACGTACCTCAAGGAGGTGGGGATACGTGTGCGTTACCTTCACTCAGACATTGATGCCCTGGAGAGAACCAAGATAATCCGAGACATGAGGATGGATGTGTTTGATGTGCTGGTTGGGATTAACCTGCTCCGCGAGGGACTTGACATACCGGAGATTACCCTTGTGGCGATTCTTGATGCTGACAAGGAAGGTTTTTTGCGTACTGAGACTTCCCTCATACAGACAATAGGCCGTGCCGCACGTAATGCGGAGGGGCATGTAATAATGTATGCTGACAACATAACCCAGTCCATGAAGCTTGCCATTGATGAAACCGCAAGGAGAAGGGAAATTCAGCAGGCATACAATGAGGCAAATGGCATTACTCCTACCACAATCAAGAAGGCGGTGCGTGACCTCATCAGCATAAGCCGTGTTGCGGAGCCGGGCAATTGCCTCAGGCTTGAGAAGGATTATGAATCCATGAGCCGAAAGGAGCTTGAAAAGATTGCAAAGGCAATTGAGAAGAACATGCACAAGGCTGCCGCGGAGCTTAACTTTGAGGAGGCAGCAGAATTGAGGGATAGGCTTCTTGAGGTTCGCGGACATATTAATGGGATGGTTTGAGGTATGAATTTTTCACAAAGGCTATGGGGACATTTTAAGACAATCACCCTGCACAGGCACAGGGTAATGTACAACTGCTTTCGGGTGGGACTGTACTACCAGGGACTTGTGCATGACATGTCAAAATATTCACCAATTGAGTTTTGGCATGGGGTGAAATATTATCAGGGAACAAGAAGCCCAAATGAGGCGGAGCGTGAGGATATCGGCTACTCTGTTGCATGGATGCATCACAAGGGAAGAAACAGGCATCATTTTGAATATTGGAATGATGTTGACATACACACACGTCAGATGACTCCCGTGCGTATGCCAAGGCGTTATGTTGCAGAGATGTTCTGCGACAGGGTGGCGGCGTCCAAAACCTACAAGGGAAAGGCGTACACGGATGCATCTTCCCATGAATATTTTTGCGTTGAGAAATACAGGCGTATGCACCCGGAATCCGAGGCACAGCTAGAGAAGCTCCTTAAAATGCTTAAGGATGAGGGGGAGGGGAAGACGTTTGCGTACATTAAAAATATTTATCTGAAAAAGCATAAAAATGTGTGAATGGAATAAATGTGGAATGGAGGTTAACATGGAAAAGGGACACCTTAACCGCACTTATATCAAGGTGCGTGGGGCAAGGGAGCATAACCTTAATAATATTGATGTGGATATTCCAAGAAATGAGCTTGTGGTATTCACGGGGCTTAGCGGGTCCGGTAAGAGCTCGCTTGCATTTGACACGATATATGCGGAGGGGCAGAGGCGTTACATGGAGTCTCTGTCTTCTTATGCGCGGCAGTTTTTGGGACAAATGGAAAAGCCGGAGGTGGAGAGCATTGAGGGGTTGTCCCCTGCCATTTCCATAGACCAGAAATCAACCAACAGGAATCCGCGTTCCACGGTGGGCACGGTGACGGAGATTTATGATTATCTCAGGCTCTTGTATGCAAGGGCAGGGGTGCCGCATTGTCCTAATTGTGGCAAGGAAATAAGGCGTCAGTCCGTTGACCAGATGGTTGACCAGATACTCACGCTTCCTGAAAGGACAAGGATACAGGTACTTGCGCCTGTGGTGCGCGGCAGAAAGGGGGAGCATGCCAAGCTTTTTGAACATGCAAAGAAAAGCGGCTATGTGAGGGTGATTGCGGATGGCTCAATGTATGAGCTGACGGATGAAATCAAGCTTGACAAGAACAAGAAGCACAACATTGAGATAGTGATAGACAGGCTTTCCGTTAAGGCGGGCATGGAAAAAAGGCTGACGGATTCACTGGAGACGGCGCTTAAGCTCGCTGACGGCTTGGTGACCATTGACATTGTCGGGGGCGGCGGGGATTTGCCGGAAGTCATGAATTTCAGCCAGAGCTTCAGTTGCCCTGACTGTGGCGTGAGCATTGATGAGGTGGAGCCAAGGAGCTTTTCATTTAACAATCCGTTTGGCGCCTGCCCTGCCTGCTATGGCCTTGGCTACAAGATGGAATTTGACGCAGACCTCATGATACCTGACAAGAGGCTTTCGATTAATGAGGGTGCAATTGTTGTGCTTGGATGGCAGTCCGTGACTGACAAGAAAAGCTTTACCAGGGCAATAATGGATGCGCTCTGCAAGGAGTACGGCTTTGATTTGGATACGCCATTTAAGGATTATCCCGATGACATAAGGAAAATAATCATAAGCGGCACCAACGGGCATTCCGTGAAGGTGCATTACACCGGACAGCGGGGTACGGGGGTGTATGACATTGCATTTGAGGGGCTTGTAAAAAATGTTGAGAGGCGTTACAGGGAGACTTCCAGCGAGAGCACAAAGCAGGAATATGAGGGATTCATGAGGATAACCCCGTGTCAGGAATGCCATGGGATGCGGTTGAAGAAGGAGTCGCTGGCAGTGACCGTGGCTGACAGGAACATTTATGAGATGACAACATTGTCCATCGGTGACCTGAAGGCATTTCTTGAGGGGATGAGCCTTACCGCAATGCAGCATGCAATCGGCGACCAGATTTTGAAGGAGATTAAGGCAAGGCTGCAGTTTCTTTTGGACGTGGGGCTGGATTACCTTAGCCTTTCCCGTGCCACTGGGACATTGTCAGGCGGCGAGGCGCAGAGGATAAGGCTTGCGACGCAGATTGGCTCAGGACTTGTGGGTGTTGCCTACATCCTTGACGAGCCGAGCATTGGGCTTCACCAGAGGGATAATGACAAGCTGCTGGGGACGCTTAAGCACCTTCGTGACCTTGGCAATTCCGTGATTGTGGTGGAGCATGACGAGGATACAATGCTTGCTGCGGATTACATCGTTGACATCGGCCCGGGTGCAGGGGAGCATGGTGGAAATGTGGTTGCAGTTGGAACTGCCAAGGACATCATGGATAATCCTGCTTCCATCACGGGGGACTATTTAAGCGGAAGAAAGAGGATTCCGGTGCCGCTTGCAAGAAGGGAACCGCAGGGATTTATCACAATAAAGGGGGCAAGGGAGCACAACCTGAAAAACATAGACGTTGACATTCCACTTGGCGTATTTACCTGCGTGACAGGGGTATCAGGTTCAGGCAAGAGCTCTCTGATTAATGAGATACTGGATAAGAGGCTTTCACGCGACTTAAACCGTGCCAGGGTGATTCCGGGTGAGCATGATGACATAGTTGGGATTGAAAAGCTCGACAAGGTCATAACCATAGACCAGTCCCCGATTGGAAGAACACCAAGGTCGAACCCTGCCACATATACGGGCGTGTTTGACATGATAAGGGATTTATTTGCATCAACGACGGATGCCAAGGAACGCGGGTATTCAAAGGGACGTTTCAGCTTTAATGTGAAGGGCGGAAGGTGTGAGGCGTGCAGCGGTGATGGAATATTGAAGATTGAGATGCATTTCCTGCCGGATGTGTATGTGCCTTGCGAGGTGTGCGGCGGCAAGCGCTACAACAGGGAGACTCTTGAGGTTAAGTACAAGGGCAAGAGCATATATGACATACTTGACATGACGGTTGAGGAGGCGGTGCATTTCTTTGAAAATGTGCCATCAATCCGCAGAAAAATGGAGACGTTAAATGATGTCGGGCTTTCCTACATCAGGCTTGGCCAGCCATCAACGGAGCTTTCCGGCGGTGAGGCGCAGAGAATCAAGCTTGCAACGGAGCTTTCAAGGCGTAGTACGGGGAAAACCATGTACATTCTCGACGAGCCAACCACGGGACTTCATTTTGCTGATGTACACAAGCTTGTGGAGATACTGCAAAGGCTGACGGATGGTGGCAATACGGTTGTCGTGATTGAGCACAACCTTGACGTGATTAAGACTGCGGACTACATCATCGACATGGGACCGGAGGGCGGTGACGGAGGTGGCACGGTCATTGCCAAGGGAACACCTGAGCAGGTGGCAAGGGTGAAGAAGTCCTATACGGGGCAGTATGTGAAGAAGTATTTGAAGTAGCACCATGGATTTAGGGTATGTTTGTAGTTGAATTACGTGGCACATTTTTGTATAATAGGGAATGCAGTTTGAAAAATGGAATCAGAAGTTGCTTCTGGATAAAGGAGAGATGGAAGATGAAGAAGGAATTAGTATTGGTGCTTGACTTTGGCGGTCAGTATAACCAGCTGATAGCCCGCAGGGTCAGGGAGTGTAATGTGTATTGTGAGATTGTGCCATATACTATGGGGCTGGATGAAATTCTGGCGAAGAAGCCAAAGGGAATCATATTTACAGGTGGTCCCAATAGTGTGTATGACCCAGAATCACCAAGCTATGACGTAAGCATTTTCCAAACCGGCATCCCTATTCTTGGGATATGCTATGGAAGCCAGCTCATGGCGTACAAGCTTGGGGGCACGGTGGAGACGGCTCCCGTGAGCGAATATGGAAAGACTGAGGTTGAGGTGTCATCCAAGTCCCTGCTGTTTCACAATGTAAGCAGCAAGACAATCACATGGATGAGCCATACGGACTATATTGCCAAGGCACCTGAAGGGTTTAAGGTTACGGGTTCAACCAAGAATTGCCCTGTGGCTGCAATGGAAAATAAAACCAAGAAGCTATATGCAGTGCAGTTCCATCCGGAGGTTATGCACACCCAGGAGGGGAAGAAGATGCTCCATAACTTCCTTTTTGAAGTGTGCGGCTGCTCCGGTGAGTGGAAGATGGATTCATTTGTTGACAGCACGATTCAGTCATTGAAGAAAAAGATAGGAAAGGGCAAGGTCCTGTGTGCCCTGTCTGGCGGTGTTGATTCCTCGGTTGCGGCAGTGCTTCTCGCTAAGGCGGTGGGCAAGCAGCTTACCTGTGTATTTGTTGACCACGGACTCCTTCGTAAAAATGAGGGGGATGAGGTTGAGGCGGTATTTGGTCCTGAAGGTCCATATGACCTGAATTTCATCCGCGTCAATGCGCAGGATAGGTTTTATTCGAAGCTTAAAGGGGTTGAGGAGCCGGAGCATAAGCGCAAGATAATAGGTGAGGAATTCATCCGTGTGTTTGAGGAGGAAGCCAAGAAAATAGGTGCGGTTGATTACCTTGTGCAGGGTA
>CAYZYS010000115.1:0-6625 GCA_964482605.1 uncultured Bacteroides sp. | reverse complement strand
TTGATGTGCTGTCCGCCCGCACCGCTTGAACGGTAGGTGTCAATCCTCAGGTCATCATCATTAATCTCCACGTCGACATCCTCTTCAATGTCCGGCATCACGTCACAGGACACAAAGGAGGTCTGGCGCTTTCCAGCCGCATTGAATGGGGAAATGCGCACAAGCCGGTGTATTCCGTGCTCCGACCTCAAATGTCCATAGGCATTGTCACCTGAAATCTCAACCGTGACCGCCTTGATTCCCGCCTCGTCCCCGTCCAGCATGTCAACAACCTCGGTTTTGTAGCCGTTCTTCTCAGCCCAACGCGTGTACATCCTGAAAAGCATGTTGCACCAGTCGCAGCTCTCGGTTCCGCCTGCACCAGCATGCAGCGTCAGTATTGCATTACATTTGTCATATTCGCCTGAAAGCAGCGTGTCAATGCGGAGTACCTCGTATTTTGCCTCAAATGCAGCCAATTCCTGTTCAATCTCAGGAATCAGCGAGGCATCATTTTCCTCCTCAGCCATCTCAATCAGGGTATAGGTATCCTCCATGCCCTGCTCAAGCTCCTTAAACCTTTCAAATGCATCCTTGAGGCTTTTCAGCTCCTTCATTGCCTCCTGAGAACGGTCAACGTCATCCCAGAAGCCGGGTGCCTCCATATTCGCCTCAAGCTCCTCTATCCTCTTCGCCTTGTTAGCGAGGTCAAAGTGAATCCCTTATTTCTGTTAATGGAGTCTTGTAGCCTGATAGCTTGAATCTGTAGGAATCTAATTCTACCATTAATATCACATCCTTTTATAATATATTTTGCAAATGAAATAAATCATTTTCTGCCGCAGCAGTTCTTGTATTTCTTACCTGAACCACAAGGACACGGGTCATTCGGATAAATCTTCTTCTCCGTCCTCCTGACAGGCTCCTTCACGGAAGCCTCCTGCTCCCTGTTGGTGGTAAGCTTCTCGTTGGTTTCCTCACGCTCAACCGTGTGCTCGATTCTCAGGTTCATGAGAAGCCGCACTGTATCCTCGCTGATGCCCTCGGTCATGGAGTCGAACATGTCATAGCCCGCCATCTTGTACTCAACCTTCGGGTCCCTCTGTCCATAAGCCTGAAGCCCAATTCCCTGCTTAAGCTGCTCCATGTCGTCAATGTGGTCCCTCCAGCGCTTGTCAATCACGCGGAGGAGAATCACGCGCTCCAGCTCACGAATCTGCTCAACCTCAGGAAACTCCGCTTCCTTCGCCTCGTACATCTTGATTGCCTGCTCCTTGAGCCTGTGCTTTAGCTCACCCGCACTCTTGACCGTTTCATCAGCGACAACAGGCTTCATCGGAATGACCGGAAGCAGGTACTCATTGAGCTCCCTGTAATCCCACTCATCATAATTCTTGTCTGAGGAAATGCACATGTCAACCGACTTCTCAACATAATCCGTTATCATGTTCATCACGGAGTTGCGCATGCTCTCACCGTTGAGCACCTTCATCCTCTCACCGTAGATGATTTCCCTCTGCTCGTTCATGACCTGGTCATACTCAAGCAGGTTCCTCCTTATGCCGTAGTTGTTGGTCTCTATCTTCTTCTGGGCACGCTCTATGGCGCTGGAGAGCATGTTGTGCTCAATCTGCTCACCCTCCTGCACACCCATGGTCTCGAACACGCCCATGAGCTTCTCGGAACCGAAAAGCCTCATCAAATCATCCTCAAGGGAAATGTAAAACCTTGACTCGCCCGGGTCACCCTGGCGTCCTGAACGTCCCCTGAGCTGGTTGTCAATGCGCCTTGACTCATGTCTTTCCGTGCCGATTATCTTAAGTCCGCCCGCTTCCCTTGCGTCATCATCCAGCTTAATGTCCGTACCACGTCCGGCCATGTTGGTGGCGATTGTAACCGCCTTGTGGCGTCCTGCCTCCGCAACAATCTGCGCCTCCTTCTCATGGTACTTGGCATTCAGCACATTGTGCGGAATCCCACGCTTTTTAAGCATTTCGCTGAGCATTTCAGAGGTATCAATGGTGATTGTACCCACCAACACAGGCTGTCCCTTGGCGTAGGACTCCGCAACGGAATCCACCACCGCATTGAACTTCTCCCTCTTGGTCTTGTACACCACGTCATTCATGTCAACCCTGGCAACTGGCCTGTTGGTCGGAATCTCCACAACATCCATGTTGTATATCTCGCGGAACTCCCTTTCCTCGGTGATTGCCGTACCTGTCATGCCCGCCTTCTTCTCAAATTTATTAAAGAAGTTTTGGAAGGTTATGGTGGCGTAGGTCTTGCTCTCCTGCTGCACCTTAACGTGCTCCTTTGCCTCAATCGCCTGGTGGAGTCCGTCAGAGAAGCGCCGCCCCGGCATGATTCGTCCCGTGAACTCGTCAACTATGAGAATCTGCCCGTCCTCACTCACCACGTAATCCTTGTCCTTGTGCATAAGATTATGTGCCCTGAGTGCAAGGATTATATTATGCTGTATTTCAAGGTTCTCAGGGTCGGCGTAGTTGTCAAGGTGGAAGAACTTCTCAATCTTTGCGACACCATTCTCCGTCAGGTTGATTATCTTATCCTTTTCATTGACAAGGAAATCCCCGTCCTCCTCCTTAATCTCGCCCATGAGGGCATCCATCTTGCTTATCTCGCCGTCGCCCGTACCGCGCTCCATCTGCCTTGCAAGCACGTCACACGCCTCGTACAGCTTGGTTGACTTGGAGCCCTGCCCTGATATGATGAGCGGCGTCCTCGCCTCATCTATGAGCACGGAGTCAACCTCATCAATTATGCAGTAGCGAAGCCCGCGAAGCACAAGCTGCTCCTTGTATATGGCCATATTGTCACGAAGGTAGTCAAAGCCCAGCTCGTTGTTGGTGACGTATGTAATGTCGCAGGCATATGCCGCCTTCCTCTCGGCAGGTGTGCTGTCATGAAGCACAACGCCCACCGTGAGCCCCAGGTATTGGTGGAGCTGCCCCATCCACTCCGCATCACGCTTCGCAAGGTAATCATTGACCGTCACAATCATCACCCCGTCACCCGTCAGGGCATTAAGGTACGCAGGAAGCGTTGAAACAAGGGTCTTTCCTTCACCTGTCCTCATCTCGGCGATGCGCCCCTGGTGCAGGATTATACCTCCAATCAACTGAACCGGGTAATGCTCCATCCCAAGCGCCCTTCGACCTGCCTCCCTCACCGTGGCAAATGCCTCCGGCAGTATGTCGTCAAGGGTTTCGCCAAGCGCCAGCCTGTCCTTGAGTTCCCTTGTCTTTCCCTTGAGGTCCCCCTCGGACATGGCATGGTACTCCTCCTGCATGCCCTCAATTTTATCCACTATGGGCATGATTCTCTTAAGCTCACGCTCACTGTGGGTTCCAAACAACTTTTCCATCAGCTTCATTAAAAAAATGTCTCCAATCCGCGGGCATCACATAAGGCAACAGCCCACATACTTCATTATTTTAACATAGAAATCAAACATTGTCTAGAATATACAGCATTGTACAGTACGCGGGGCGCATGGCATATAATGCACACATTGCACACAAAAAAAGGAACCCCCGGCTCCCCAACCGAGGGTTCCAATCACCACATTTAATTTCCCACCAAGAAGAATCGGACAATCCTAGTACTCCGGCTCGATAAGTCCATATGTACTGCCTTTTCTCTTGTATACCACGTTCACTGCCTCAGTCTCCGAGTTGAAGAACACGTAGAAGTTATGCCCCAAAAGCTCCATCTGCACGCATGCCTCCTCCGGGTCCATCGGCTTGACATCAAATCTTTTGGTCCTTATTATCTTAACATCCGTATCCTCATCAACATAATCCTTGTCAATGTATTCCTGTGAAAAATCATCTGACGCCTGCTGCTTGTCAATTATCTTGTTCTTATACTTCTTGAGCTGGCGCTCGATGATTTCCTCCACCAAATCAATGGACACGTACATGTCGTTGCTTACCTGCTCTGAACGAATGATGTTCCCCTTGACAGGAATGGTTACTTCTATCTTCTGCCTCTCCTTTTCCACGCTAAGCGTTACTTTTACTTCCGTCTCCGGGGCAAAAAACCTGTCCAGCTTCCCCAGCTTCTCCTCGATTGCATCCCGAAGTCCATCGGTCACTTCAATGTTCCTGCCTACTATTACGAATTTCATGACGCTCACTCCTTTACAAGTGGTTTTTATATAGCATATATTATACCATAATTGAGATTATTGACAACCTTTTTCACTCAATTAACACATCTCCCCTTTTTTCGACAGTAAATTTACAGATAATATACATGTCAATGGGAATTTTCGTTTTTTCGACATTTTTGGACATTTTTTCACATTTTGACAAAACATATTTTCGTATAAATGAAGACATATCCACACACATTTTTCCATAAAATCACTGTGGATAATGTGGAAAACTTAGTGTATAAGTCATATTGCTGTCAAAAATGAGCGTTTGATTCTTCATATTCTGTGGAAAACTCCGATTGACATAATATAGACAATTGAAGATTGTTTTTTTTAAATACTTGCATTTGATTTTTTTGTGCATATTGCACAAACGCAATCTCGAAAGTCACGGTGCTGTCACAATCATTGTCTAACAATTCACCGCCATGTCTGATATTTCAAAGGCGCATTTTTCCTTGTGCCACATCACATCCAACCACCGTCCAGCCTTATGACCTGCCCCGTAAGGTACTCCGGGCCTTCGGCTAATTGCACAATCAACGCCGCAACCTCGTCAGGGCTTCCCATCCGCCCCATTGGAATCTCGTCCACAAGCCTGTCCCTGTCATCATCCGCAAGAAAGCCGTTCATCCTTGTGTCAATGACACCGCAGGCAACGCCATTGACCCTTATGCGGCTTGGCGCAAGCTCCTTTGCCAGTGCGCGCGTCATGGCGTCAAGCCCGCCCTTGCTGGCGGAATATGCCACCTCGCAGGATGCTCCCACGCTGCCCCACACGGAGGAAACATTTACTATTGAGCCACCCCCCGCCTTAAGCATGTCCCTGATTACAATGGATGAGGTGTTGTATGCGGAGGTCAGGTTGATGGATATCACACGCCCCCACTCCTGCGGTGTCATGTCCTGAAAAAGCCCGATGTGCGATATGCCCGCGTTATTCACAAGCACATTGACAGCCCCAAGCCTTCTGTGTATCTCGTCAACCATCATCATAACGCCGTCATAATCCGACACGTCACACAAAAACTCCACGCAACCCACCCCAAGGCGCCCTATCTCCTCCTTAAGCGAAAGGAGCGCTTCCAGGTCGTGTCCCCCGTTAATCGCCACGTTGTACCCCGCCCCCGCAAGTGCAAGTGCGGTGCTCCTCCCAATGCCGGAGCCAGCCCCCGTCACAAGGGCATTTAAGCTAAATCCATCCTTCATCATAATGAGCCAATCACCTCTAGTATCTTCCCCGTCCTTGCATCATAGCCGTGCAGCCTCCTGGCGCACTCAAGCCCCCTTGCCGCAACCTCAAGCCGCTCATCCTCATGGGAGAGGTAGTAGTCCGCCTTCCTTTGCAGGTCATACAGGCTCTCAAACCACACCAACTCCCGCCCGTTCTGGAACAGGTCGAGAAATTCCGCCTGAAAGTTCGTAAGGCAGAAACCGCCGCACCCAAGTATGTCCCACACCCTGAGCGGTATGCCGCTCCTGATGTTGCGCAGCGTCAGATTAAGGTTAATCCTCGAACCCTTAAAAACCTTCTCCATGTCAGTCCCATAATCCACGGCACCCATGTTGCGCACTCCGGGGATTAGCATTTCCTCGTCCGTGTACAGCTTGACCTGGTGGTGGCTGCCAAGAATCCCAAGGCAGCCAAGCCTTTCATGCCTCGCCATCTTAAACCCAAGGAAGGTGGTGTTGAACACAAGGCTTAAGTCGGAAAATGCCCTCTCAGACTGCCTGAAGTCAAGCACCCCTGACAGCTCCCGAAGCACCTCCGGCGTAAGCAGCCTGTCAAAGAGGTTTTCCCCAAATATGTCCGCCTGTGCAATGAATGCCGCATCAAAATACCCACGAAGATACGGTGAAAGCCTGTCCGCCACATCATCATAGGCGTTCCTTGCATAGAGGCTGCCAACAAATGATATTTCCGAGGAAAACGTGCCCGCCCCCTCATCTCCATCCGATGCCGCACATGCCGCATCACTGCCGCACTCAGCCGCAAGCGGAAGGTAGTACACATGCCCTAACCCAAGCTGCTTGAAATACACATACTGCACCCTGTCAAATATGAACAGGAAATTGCAGCGGTTGTACACGGACTGGTGGTACATCGCAATCAGCGGGCTGTCGCAGGTCCACGCCACATAGGGCTTCCCCTCCGCTTCGCAGGCATCCGATATCGTGCCGTAATAATTCACGGTGAACACCCAATCAGGGGCTTCCTCCCTTATGTGCCCCCTCACCACTGCCACAAAATCCGCATCATCATTGTAATCCTCTGTCCCAACCTGGCGTGTCACAACCTGGCACCCCTGTCTTTCCAGACTTCTTATTATCTTGTCAAGGTGGTAAACCTTCCACCTGTACACCAAAACCTTCATCGCAGCTTAACCCCGTGTGCCAATCGTCCGCCCTCCATAAACCCAAATGGCGCACCCCTGTATGGAATGCGCCACAATCATCACTTTT
>CAYZYS010000114.1:0-6664 GCA_964482605.1 uncultured Bacteroides sp. | reverse complement strand
TGCAAATGTGACAAGATGAAGGCTTATGTCGAGAGCCTGCTGGCATGATGACATATATTGAAAATATAAGATAAAATTAACGGATATGGTATGCTTGACATTCCATATCCGTTATTTTTTTATTCCTGTGCAAGTGAAGCCAGGCATTGGTGAAATTCAGGATTGCTTTTCTTGAGCAGGCATATGCCGCCCTTGCTGTCGAGGAAGCAGTGGCCTGACTTGCCGATTGCCCTCAGCTCGCCCGTGGCATTGTCGGTTATCTCATACCTGATGTACAGCTTCACGCCGTTATACGATTCCACCCTGGTGTGTATGGCAAGGACGTCCCCGAAATGTGACATTTTCTTATACTGGCATTCCACGCTGATGACAGGGCTGATTATTCCATGCTCCTCCATTGCCTTGTAGCCGAAGCCGAGGCTTTCGAGGTAATCAACCCTTGCCTCCTCAAACCACCTGATGTAATTGGAGTGGTGGGCAATGCCCATTTGGTCCGTTTCATAATATTGTACCTTATGCAGTGTTACATGTTCCATCTCTTGCCGTAATCTCCATTTAACAGAATTTCCGCTGTCGGATTATTCCTCGTCACCGCTTTCGTCCTCGGCCTCAACCTCGCTTATTGCCTGACGCTTCTTTGCCATGTCATCGCTTTCAAGGTATTCATCGTAGGTTGTCATCTTGTCAATCAGCTGCCCGTTCGGCATGATTTCCATGATGCGGTTGGCGGTTGTCTGGATGAACTGGTGGTCATGTGATGTGAAAAGCGTCACACCAGGGAACTTAATCAGCCCGTTGTTCAGTGCGGTGATGGATTCCATGTCAAGGTGGTTGGTCGGGTCATCAAATATGAGGATGTTGGCACCTGATATCATCATTTTTGAGAGCAGGCACCGTACCTTCTCTCCGCCGGAGAGCACCTTGACCTTTTTCATGCCGTCATCCCCCGCAAAAAGCATCCTTCCAAGGAAGCCGCGCACGTAGGTCTGGTCAGGGTCCGGGGAATACTGGGTAAGCCATTCGACAATGGTGTCATCCCTGTTGAATTCCGCGGCACTGTCCTTTGGGAAATATGCAAGTGACGTTGTGACGCCCCATTTGTAGCTTCCCTCGTCAGGCTCCATTTCCCCACTTAATATCTGGAACAGCGTTGTGGTTGCAAGCTCATTTGCCCCGACAAATGCTATCTTGTCATCATGCCCGACGATGAAGGAAATGTTGTCCAAGACCTTCACGCCGTCAATTGTCTTGCTTATGCCGTCAACTGAAAGCACGTCATTGCCTATGTCGCGGTTGGGCCTGAAGTCAATGTAAGGGTATTTCCTGCTGGAAGGCTTGATGTCATCAAGCTCAATCTTCTCCAACGCCCTCTTTCTGGAGGTTGCCTGCTTTGATTTTGAGGCATTTGCGGAGAACCTTTGTATGAACTCCTGCAGCTCCTTGATTTTTTCTTCCTTCTTTTTGTTGGCTTCCTTCATCTGCCTGATGAGGAGCTGGCTCGACTCATACCAGAAGTCGTAATTTCCGGCATAAAGCTGTATTTTGCCGTAATCAATGTCGGCAATCTGCGTGCACACCTTGTTGAGGAAATACCTGTCATGGGACACGACAATAACGGTGTTGTCAAAGTTGATGAGGAATTCCTCAAGCCACTCGATTGCGTTGAGGTCAAGGTGGTTGGTCGGCTCGTCAAGAAGCAGGATGTCAGGGTTTCCGAACAATGCCTGCGCAAGCAGCACCTTGACCTTCATGCTTCCGCCCAAATCCTTCATCAATGAATAATGGTATTCCGTGTCAACACCAAGTCCGTTGAGGAGTGTTGCGGCATCTGACTCAGCCTCCCAGCCGTTCATCGTGGCAAATTCACCCTCAAGCTCGCTTGCCTTGATTCCGTCCTCCTCTGTAAAATCCTCCTTGGCGTAGATGGCTTCCTTTTCCTTCATTATCTCATATAGGCGCTTATTGCCCATGATTACCGTGTCAAGCACGGTATACTCGTCATATTTAAAGTGGTCCTGCTCCAGAAATGAAAGTCTCTGGCCGGGTGTGACAATCACGTCTCCCTTGGTGGGCTCAATCTGCCCTGTGAGAATCTTGAGAAATGTTGACTTTCCTGCACCGTTGGCGCCTATGAGCCCATAGCAGTTTCCTTCGGTGAATTTGATGTTAACATCCTCGAACAGCGCCTTCTTCCCAAGGCGCAGGGTAATATTGCTTGCTGTAATCATTGTCCTTCTCCATTCCAGGGGCATGACCTGCCAGCCTGCCCACGTACACAACTATATTTTTGGCAACACATTATTTGATTGTACCCAAATGGCAAAAAAAAGTCCATGGCAATTTTGGTGAATAAAATGAATTATTTTAGTCATAAAATTTTATTACAAATGATGTGCATATTGACGAATAATCTTGTTTTAGTGCCATAAATGTGGTACAATTTTGACAAGTTGCTTGGAAATGCAAGACTTAAACCTTGGAAATGGCAGGATGATGGAATTTTTGGGCAATTTATTCTGTTGCCTGATTTCTCCGAAAGAAGAATGCCTGCGGAATGGAGTGTAGATGTATGAGTAATTCGGGACTGGTTCGTACTAATGAGAATTGTGTTGGGTGCAACAAGTGCATTGGAGTCTGTAGCTGCATGGGTGCGATGGTGGCAAGTGAGAATGCCGATGGCCAGAACATCATTACCGTGGACGGTGACAAGTGCATTGCCTGTGGAGCCTGCTTTGATGCCTGCGAGCACGGCGCAAGGGAATACGTTGATGATACGGAAGCATTTTTTGCGGCGCTCAAGAAGGGGGAGAGGATATCAATCCTCATTGCGCCTGCATTCCTTGCCAATTACCCAAGGGAGTACGAAAGCGTCCTTGGCGGTCTGAAGAAGCTTGGCGTGAATCACATGATAAGCGTGTCCTTTGGTGCGGACATCACTACCTGGGGATACCTGAATTATGTCAAGAAATATAATTTCGTGGGAGGGATTTCACAGCCCTGTCCTGCTGTCGTGAGTTACATTGAAAAGTATGTTCCTGAGCTGCTTCCGAAGCTGTTTCCTGTCCAGAGCCCAATGATGTGTGCTGCTGTGTACGCAAGGAAGACCATGGGCATAACTGACAAGCTGGCATTCATAAGCCCGTGCATTGCCAAGAAGGATGAAATAACATCTAAGAGAGGCAAAGGATATATTTCCTATAATGTAACATTTAATCATCTTATGGAGTATGCAAGAAAGCATAACGTGACAGGCCCGTCTTGCAAGGATGAGATTGAGTATGGTCTGGGTTCGGTATATCCAATGCCTGGCGGACTTAAGGAAAATGTGTACTGGTTCCTTGGGGAGGATGCATATATCCGCCAGTGTGAGGGCGAAAGCCATATGTACCACTATCTTGAGGCCAACAAGGAGCGCCTTGCCAAGGGCGGCACGCCGTACCTGTTCGTGGATGCACTGAACTGTGCGCAGGGCTGTATATACGGCACGGGAACGGAAAGCTCCAAGAACGCAACGGATGACGTCCTCATGGAGATTATGAGAATCAAGAAGGCAAGCAAGAATGAAAAGTTCCGTGATGCATGGTCAAGGAAGCTTTCACCTGAAAAGAGGCTTGCACAGCTTAACAAGCAGTTTGCCAACCTCAACCTTGATGATTACCTGTGCGACTACACCGACAGGTCGGGTGAGGCTGCCTGCAAAAAGCCAAGCGCAGTGGAGCTTGATGCAATATTCAAGGACATGGGGAAGACCACGCCGGAGTCAAGGAGAATCAACTGCTCATGCTGCGGCTATGAAACCTGTGAGATGATGGCGACGGCAATACATAACGGCTTTAACCACAAGCACAACTGCATCCATTATGTGAAGGACCAGGTCGAGATTGAAAAGAACAATGCACTGGGGCTTGCAGGCGAGGTCGAGGGTGAGAAGAAGACAATTTCAGAGCAGAGGGACACGATTCTTCGCACTGTCGAGGAGATTAATGACAGGTTTGATGCAGTGTACTGCGCTGTTGATGAGATGACCAAGGGCAATGAGAGCAGTGCGCAGGAGTGCACCGAGATATCACAGAGCGTGCTTTCGGTTGCCGAGTTCTGCCGTAAGCTTAATGATTCAGTGCTGAACATCAACACCCTGATGAGGGAGCTTACCAGCAACAATGAGGAGGTCATGTCGGTGGCAAGCCAGACCAATCTCCTTGCGCTGAATGCCTCCATAGAGGCAGCCCGTGCAGGTGAGGCGGGAAGGGGCTTTGCGGTTGTTGCCGATGAGATTAACCAGCTTGCGACAAGCTCCCATGCAACTGCCAACAAGAGCAATGAATCACAGGAGAAGATTCTCGAGGCAATCAACAACATCCAGAAGGATGCACAGAAGCTGTCTGATGTAATAACGGACATTAACGAAAAGACAACCAACCTGGCTGCCGTGTCACAGGAGATTGCCGCATCCAATGAGACAATCCTTGGTGCAACCGAGAATGTGAAGAACAGCCTTAAGGAGCTTACCAGCCTGCAGTGATGTGACAATGTTGAATGAGTGAAGTGCCAGGCCGTTGCTGCCGATTTCCTGAAATATGCAAATCGGTGGCGGCGGCTTGATTTTTTTCTGGGATGTGGCATACTGGTGGTGAAATATTTGTGACATGGAAAATGGGAGACATATATGGAACAGCAGGATTTTTTAGAGGCGTTGGACAACCTCAAGGTGTTTGCCAAGTCCAACGGTGACATGGTAAGCAGGGGGGATATCCTTGACTGCCTTGGACATGACGTTGAGCTGGATGATGCGCAATGGCAGATGATTGCGGGCTATCTTAAGATGAATGGCATTAAGGTGGTGGACATCACAATTGTGAACAATGTGTTTGAGCAGGAGGTCATGGATGACGAGAGAAAGCGTGCAAAGACTGAATTGACCGGTGATAAAGGGGCGGCTTCACCCAGGGCCGTACAGGACGGGGCTTCAGGGACGCTGCACCAGACAGGTGAGGACGAAAAAAAGCTTCTCCAGATGTATCTTGATGACCTGAAAAGCTCTGCATCGCCACTCACAAGGGCAACCGAAGCCATGATACTCCAGGATGTGTGCGACAAGGATGCGGAGTCAAGGGATGTGCTGGTGAAGAATTATTTTTTCAAGGTTGTGGATTGGATGAAGGAACATGAAGGACAAGGGGTGGCATACATGGACCTTGTCCAGGAGGCAAACCTTGTTGTCATGGATGAACTTAACCGCAGGGACTGGATGAAGGAGCTGGACGCATTTGACGTGATGGACAGCGTTGATGTCAATGCCTGGATTGATTTGAGTGAAAGGCTAGATGATTATCTGAAGGCTGCAATAAGGGTGGTTGTTGACGGCCTGGTTGATGAGCAGACAAGTGAAAGGATGGCGGGTAACCGTGTGGCGAAGGTGGTGAACCGTGTCAATGACGCAGCCAATGAGGCGTATGCCCAGTATGGGCGCAAGGTGACGGCTGAGGAGCTTGCACAGTTCATGCAGGAGCCGTTGGAGGTGGTAAAGGAAGCGCTTCAGCTCTCTGCGGATAAGATTGAAAATGTTGTTGCGTCTTGATAAACCATGCCCGTTATGGTAACATTTACTGGTTGCGGAAGGTTTGCAATATTTTGTTTTTTCATTTCACAATAACACATGAAAGGAAATGCATTATGAAGATGGTATCATTGAGCAGTGAGCTGGGGGCTACCACGTACCCTGGAAGGGGAATTGTAATTGGAAGGTCCAAGGACGGGAGCAAGGCTGTGACCGCCTATTTTATCATGGGAAGGAGCGAGAACAGCCGCAACAGGGTGTTCGTGGCTGAAGGGGAAGGAATCAGGACACAGGCATTTGACCCTTCAAAGCTTAGCGACCCAAGCCTCATAATTTATGCACCTGTGAGGGTGCTGGGGGATAAAACGATTGTCACCAATGGCGACCAGACGGATACCGTGTATGACCTGATGGGGAAGGGGAAGACCTTTGAGGAGGCGCTTGCGACAAGGGAATTTGAGCCGGACGCACCTAACTACACCCCAAGGATATCAGGGCTGATGAGGATTTCGGGCGGCGAGTATTCCTATATGATGTCCATTTTGAAGAGCAACAACGGCAATCCTGATTGCTGCAACCGTTATACATTTTCCTATGACAAGCCGGTGGCTGGCGAGGGGCATTTCATCCATACATACATGCAGGATGGCAATCCGCTTCCAAGCTTTGAGGGAGAGCCGACGCTGGTTGACATAGAGGGCGACATTGATTCATTTACCGAAAATGTGTGGAACAGCCTTAATGAGGACAATAAGGTGTCACTTTTCGTCAGGTTCATTGACATAGCGGATGGAAAATATGAGACACGAATAATCAATAAGAATAATTAACCGGATTGAAATAATCGAAAGGGATTGAAACATGAAAGAATTGGAATTGAAATACGGGTGTAACCCGAATCAGAAGCCGTCAAGGATTTTCATGGAGGAGGGGGAGCTTCCAATCACGGTGCTGAACGGAAAGCCGGGCTACATTAATTTCCTTGATGCATTTAACGGATGGCAGCTTGTAAGGGAGCTGAAGGCTGCAACTGGGCTTCCTGCCGCAACCTCCTTTAAGCATGTGTCACCTGCTGGCGCTGCCGTGGGGCTTCCGCTTAATGAGGTT
>CAYZYS010000113.1:5143-6726 GCA_964482605.1 uncultured Bacteroides sp. | reverse complement strand
CATATTTTTTCATATCATCCACCGTCTTCAGCGCCAGATATTCCGTGGGAATGATGATGTCCGTGTCAATGTCATCCCCCAGCACCCATACCTTACCAGTAAAACCTTCCATATCCGTCAAACCTCGTTTCCGTATTTATTCCACCTATCCTGCAAATAAGGCTGTACCATTATAATTACCTCATCAGCCTTTGACAATTGTTCCTGCAATCGCCGATGCTGTCACGGTTGCAGCCGACCCCAGATACACCTTGGAATCCTTGTGTCCTGCCCTGCCCTTGAAATTGCGGGTTCCGGTGGATATCAGCACCTCGCCCTCACCGATTACGCCCTGGCAGCTTCCCCAGCACACACTGCAGTTGGCATTCATTACCATTGCCCCTGCTTCCATGAATACGTCAATAAGCCCCTCCTCCAACGCCTGAAGATAAACATTGTTGGACGCCGGGGCAATTATGAAACGCACGTCAGGATGAACTTTTCTTCCCTTGAGGATTGAAGCCGCAACACGAAGCTCGTCAATTCGCCCATTGTTGCATGACCCAAGAAATGCCTCATCAATCCTTACATCCCCAACCTCACTAAGCGGAATCACATCATCAACAAAATCAGGACGTGCAACCACAGGTTCTATCTTGTCAAGGTCATACTCATACACCTTCTCAAACACGGCATCCCCGTCAGAGACATACATATTGTCCGCCCTGCGTCCCCTGCTTTCCACAAACTGGCGAACCTTGTCATCAGGCTCCACTATTCCTGACTTTGCCCCCGCCTCAACGGCAAGGTTACAGAGCACAAACCTGTCATTAACGCTAAGTCCATGGGCACCCTCACCCGCAAACTCCATCACCTTGTAATTTGCGCCATTGGCGCCAATGTCACCGATTATCGTGAGAATCAAATCCCTTGGATATACGCCTTCCCTAAGCTTTCCCTTAAGGTTAAACCTCAGTGTCTGCGGAACCATGACCCATGAAGTGCCTGTCACCATGGCATACAAGAAGTCAGTGCAGCCGACCCCCGTGCCAAATGCGCCCAGCGCACCATAGGAGCAGGTATGGGAATCCGCACCAAATATGAGCTGTCCCGGCTCCACAAACTCCTCAAACATTATCTGGTGGCACACACCCTTGCCCTCAAAAAACTTAATTCCATTGTCCCTTGCAAACTCGCGCATCTTCTTATGCACAGCCGCAGTCTTTGGGTTCTCCGCAGGAATGTTATGGTCAACTATGAACACAACCTTATCCTTGTCAGCAATTCTTGGATTTTTCAGCTTATTATTATACATATCAATTGTAAGGTGAGTTGTACCGTCATTGCTCATGAGGTAGTCAAGCTCCACCGTATGTATTTCCCCAGGGCTCACCTTATCAACCTTCGCTGCCCTGGCTATAATCTTTTCCGCTATTGTCATTCCCATATCTTTCTCCATTCCGCCCTGTCGGGCTACATGCTCGTGGTCTACGCTCCGCTTCGGTCCGCGCCAAACAAGTGCCAACGCAATGGTGTGTGCTTCGCGCACCCCCTTGCATTGGCGCTCGGCAGCTGCACTACCCTTGAGCGATAAGCACGAAGTG
>CAYZYS010000113.1:0-5043 GCA_964482605.1 uncultured Bacteroides sp. | reverse complement strand
CACTACCCTTGAGCGATAAGCACGAAGTGCTTCGTGCTGCGCACTCTCGCACTTCTACGGTCACTCACATTCCGCCCTGTCGGGCTACATGCTCGTGTCCGTTACGCTGCCCAATGCCAACGCAATGGTGTGTGCTTTGCACACCCCTTGCATTGGCGCTCGGCAGCTGCACTACCCTTGAGCGATAAGCACGAAGTGCTTCGTGCTGCGCACTCTCGCACTTCTACGGTCACTCACATTCCGCCCTGTCGGGCTACATGCTCGTGTCCGTTACGCTGCCCAATGCCAACGCAATGGTGTGTGCTTTGCACACCCCTTGCATTGGCGCTCGGCAGCTGCTTATCGCTCATTGAGGGATGCTATCAGTCCCCCTGCATTCAATATATTCTGCATGTACTCCGGCAGCTTGGTACAGGAAAATTCCCTGCCGCCGGCAAGAACCGTGCCTGCCGTAAGGTCAACCTCCACCTCGTCGCCCGCATTTACATTATCATGCATATCCTGGCATACAAGCACCGGAAGCCCAATGTTAATGGAATTTCTGTAAAATATCCTTGCAAATGATTTTGCAATCACGGCCTTTACGCCAAGCGCCTTCAATACGCTGGGAGCCTGCTCCCTTGAGGAGCCGCAGCCAAAATTGTCACCTGCCACAATCACGTCACCCTGTGATACATTTGACGCAAAAGCCCCATCCAGTGACTCAAAGGCATGTCCCTTCATTTCATCAATGTTCGGCAGCAAAAGATACTGCGACGCAATAATCTGGTCGGTGTCCACGTCATTGTCAAACTTAAAAACCCTGCTCATATCCCACCCATATTCCTTTCATGTCACATTTAAAGCAATTTTCATTCCAAATCCACATTGCACATACCGTTATATTCTAATACCAAAAGGCCAATAAGTCCATGAAAAAGGCAATTACAGATTTTCATGCGGCTTGATTATTTTTACCATTAAGTATAAAATCGTCAATATGGGAGCGTTAAGGTTTGAATACAGGGACAACGGAATAATATTACGGCACCTTCTGGCTGATGATGCGCCTGCAGTGCTTCAGTTCTACGGGAAAAACCGCCAGTCATTTGACTATTATGAAACGCAGAAGCCCGCCAACTTCTACGAGGAAGATTTTCAACGGGAGCTGCTGGTTGCGGAGGGCAATGCATTCCTCAAGGGAACCCACGCCAGGTTTTTCCTGTTCGATGAGAGATTCCCGGATGACATAATCGGCTGCATATCATTTTACAGCATAATCAGGGGGGATTTCCTGCACTGCAAGACGGGCTATAAGATTGACGAGGAATACCGCCACATGGGCTACGGCACGAAAATGCTTTCCCTTGGCACAAGAATTGCCATCCAAGACATGGAGCTTCACCGTGTTGAAGCATTTGTGCTTCCTGAAAACACGCCATCCATCCGCATGCTGGAGCGCTGCGGCTACGAGCTTGAGGGGCTTGCAAGGGAATACGTGCGCCTGCGCGGGCAATGGACAGACCACTACCGCTACGTGTTCCGCGGATAAACCCGGCACCAGTAGCCAAACAGCCTGCACCTGCAATCGCTCTTATTACTTCTTTTGAAATCATTAAAGCCATACATTGATGCCGCAATTCGCCCCCTGTTGGAATACACTCCGGGCACGCCAACAACCAGCCCATCTTCCCTGTTTTTCCCCACAAGTATGTGTCCATGTGAAAGATATCCACATTTAAGAAATTCGTTATCCACCAGCTTCCCGCAATCATCCCCATACATGCCAAGCATTGTGCATAGCTGCCCCATGTCAACCTCCATGCAGTCATGTATCTCATCAGAATCAAATGGCATGACCCTGTTAAATGCGCCAGCCCCCTCTGTACCCTCGCCTGCCGCCCCAATTACCTCAGTCCCGTTCATGAGCGCAATTCCCCTAACCTGAACACTTGCAAAATCCCCGCTAATAAATTCACCAAACGGCACACAAAGCCCAATCCTGCCGTAACCATTATCAAGGCGCACATTTCCGAGCTGCGGATATGACCAGCCCCCGCCACTGAACACACAGGCAACAAGCGTCACTTCCCCCAGCCCTGTACCTGCATTTCTTATGACACCCCTTAGCCTGAGCTCACAGGGGCACATCCATCCCCAGCGGCAGTCCACGCGGACATAACCCATATGGCTTACTCCCCCGCAGCTTCCATTTCCCATCCCCCGCAGGTAATACAGCTCCTCCATAAAAATACCACACACAACACAGCTTACTGCATTGTATGTGGCAAAATAAAAAATAATTCACACTGTCAAAAACACGCACGTATATAATTACTTCCAGCAATTGGCAAGTTTTGCATACTCCTCCAAGGTCAGCGCCTCGCCCCTCACCGTCGGATTAAGCCCTGCCGCCTCAATGACCGCAGCAAGCTCCTCCTTGCTCTTCCTGTCACTTCTTCCCGAAAGCTCACCGCTGTTTGAGAGTGCATTGAGAAGCGTTTTCCTCCTCTGGTTAAATGCGGCACGAATGATTGCGAACATCAGCCCTTCATCCGCCACATCCACCGTGGGCTGTTCATGCTTTTTCAGCCTGATTACCGCGGAATCCACCTTTGGCCTTGGCATAAAGCAGCTTGCGGGAACCTTCAGCACAATCTCAGGCCTTGCATAATACCGCACCGCAAGGGACAACGCACCATAGTCCTTGGTTCCGGGGCCAACCTGCATCCTATCCGCAACCTCCTTCTGAACCATGATGGTAATGCTGTCAATTGGCACATGGCTCTCAAAAAGCCCCATTATTATGGGTGTCGTGATGTAGTATGGCAAATTTGCGACAACCTTTATAGGCCTGCCGCCATTTTTCTCCAGGGCAAGCTCATTTACGTCAACCTTAAGTATGTCCTCATTAATCACGGTCACATTGTCATAGGGCGACAGTGTCTCCTTAAGAATCGGAATAAGGCTCTTGTCTATCTCCACAGCCGCCACTTCCCTTGCATGCTCGCAGAGAACCTGGGTCATTGTGCCGATTCCCGGTCCCACCTCAAGCACGAAATCCTCCTTCGTCACACCCGCCTGGTTCACTATTTTTTCCACCACATTGCCATCAATGAGGAAATTCTGCCCAAACCTTTTCTGAAAGGCAAAGTCATATTTCCTGATGATTTCCAGCGTGTTGGTTGGATTGTACAAATGCTTCACATTTTCCATGTCTATCCCGCTTCCCTCACAGTGAAAACAGCCTCACCGCATTGTCATAAGTCACCCTCTCGACCTCGTCAGGTGTCACTCCCTTGATTTTGGCAATCTCCTGCACAACCAGCGGCAGGTTAAGGGATGAATTTCGCTCACCACGGTGCGGAACCGGCGCAAGATAAGGGCTGTCAGTCTCAAGCACAAGCCTGTCAAGCGGCAGCATTTCAACCGTCTCCTTAAGCTTCCTGCCATTTTTAAAGGTTATGACGCCGCCAATTCCAAAATAAAATCCCGCGTCAAGGTAAAATGCCGCCGATTCCCTTGAATAACCATAGCAATGTATTATGCCCCCCAGCTCACCCGCATTGGTTTCCCTCAGAACATCCTCCGTATCCCTTGCCGCCTCACGGGAATGTATTATTATCGGAAGCCCCACCTTCCTTGCAAGCTCTATCTGCCTCACGAACCACTGTCTCTGCTGCTGTCGGGTGGTCTTTGGATGTGACGGATTATCCACCTCATGGTAATCCAGCCCAATTTCACCTATGGCAACAATTCCCCTGTCCCTTGTTGCATTGGCTGCAATCCACTCCATGTCAGCTTCCGTAAGGTCAGCCACCTCGTCAGGATGAACGCCAAGTGCCCCATACATGAAATCATGCTTTTCCACCAGCCCCAGGGTTGCCC
Source organism: uncultured Bacteroides sp. (assembly GCA_964482605.1). Classification (GTDB taxonomy): domain Bacteria; phylum Bacillota; class Clostridia; order Lachnospirales; family Lachnospiraceae; genus Bacteroides_F. The sequence goes on along the minus strand of CAYZYS010000113.1, from coordinate 1,176 downwards.
TGCAGCCCTCCATGGACGCACCGACATTGACCACCCTGGCTATTCCGTTATGAACAAGGGATGCCAGAACGGCATCCCTGTCTTTGTCATATACCTCATCATCATAATGGGCATGTGTCTCAAATATCATCTTAATCCTCTTTCCGCAGACGTACCAATCAGCATATCTCCGACCCGCGTACAATGTCCCTGTCAACCGTCATCACTGAAAGATTGCCCTCGTCATCACCAGCCGCAAGAATCATTCCCTGGGATTCGACACCGCACAGCTTGGCAGGCTTGAGGTTTGTGATGACTGCCACCTTCTTGCCAACCATTTCCTCCGGCTTATAGTATGCAGCAATTCCTGACACAATCTGCCGTGTCTCACCGCCAACCGCAACCTGTGACACAAGAAGCTTCTTTGACTTCTTCACCGGCTCGCAGGCAAGAATCTCACCAACCTGAATCTGTATCTTGTCAAAATCCTCTATGCCAATCTCAGGCTTCGGCTCCACCTTAGGATACTTCGGCTCCTCAGGCCCCCTCTGCTTCTTGGCAATCTCCTCAGCACGTGCCAGCACCTCATCCAAATCCCTTCTTGCAAAAAGAATTTCAGGTGTGTCAGTAACCCTTATTCCCGCAGGCCTAAGTCCAAATTGGTCCAGGCTGTCATATTCCCTGATGTCGGCGTTAAGCTGCTGCAATATCTTCCCCGCAGTCTCAGGCATGTATGACGTAAGGAGATTTGCGCCAATGGTTATGCCCTCAACCAGATTATAGAGCACATGCGCCAGAAGCTCCTTCTTGCCCTCATCCTTCGCAAGCGCCCATGGCATGGTCTCGTCAATGTACTTGTTGCAGCGCTTGAACATTGTGAATATTTCCGTGATGGAATCAGCCACGCGCAGCTTGTCCATGCATTTGCTTATCTTATCCCTCGTTCCCGTAACCACGGCAACAAGGTCTGCGTCCACCTCAGTGAGGAGCTGTCCCTCTCCCTCGCCAACCCTGATTCCCTCCGGATTGAACTGGTTGGCTTCATTGCCATTGTTCACCACGCCGCCGAAATACTTGTTGGACATGGCTATTGTCCTGTTCACAAGGTTTCCAAGGGTATTGGCAAGCTCAGAATTCATCCTCTCAACCATGAGCTCCCATGAGATTACGCCGTCATTTTCAAATGGCATCTCATGA
>CAYZYS010000112.1:0-6796 GCA_964482605.1 uncultured Bacteroides sp. | reverse complement strand
GAGAGGAAAGCGGATCTTCTAAAAAGATATTTGATATGCTTGATTTGTTTTATGCAAATAAACATATGTATGCAAGACTTCAGCACAAGGATGCGCTTTAACGGGGGTACGTGAATGAATGAAATCAGAAAACGTGAAATTCGCATAAAAGCAGATTCCTTTAGAATGAAGTGTAAAATAAGCAGATACGGAATCATTGATTTGTTTAAGGAATGTGGGAGGGTGGGATATAAATTGTTGAGATACCCACTCGGAGATAACGCCGAACTTGGCTTTACAGTAAAAAAAGACAATGATATTGTTATTTTTACGAATAGTTCCAGCAGATTGTCCAGAGAGGTCTTTACGCTTGCGCATGAAATCGGTCATGCTATTTTGCATATAGGCGATGAGAACTCATTTATTGATGATAATACCACCATAAATGGGAAAAGTGCAGAGGAAAAAGAACAGGAGGCGAATTATTTTGCAGCTTGTTTGCTGATGCCATCTGATAATGTTGGTAAATTTATTGATTTGGAAATACAGAACCTAGAGGGTAAAGATTTATCAGCGATGGATATTGCGCGGATTATGTCAGAATTTAATGTTAGCTTTGACATGACGTTAAACTGCTTGGAAAATCTGAAGTTTATAGATTTAAACCAGAAACTGCGTCTTGACAATGAGAAAACTGAGAAGAAAGTTGGCAATTTGCTTAGGAGTGTTGGCGGAAATGCAGGACTGAATGTACCTAGCAATGTGATTGATATACCATATGAGTACATTGATTATGTGATTTATAATTATAACAATAATGCAGTTCCAAAAGAAACGCTGGAAAGGGCACTTGAGTATTATCAACTCAGTATGGAAGATGTTAGTGATAAGATTTCTCAGAAATCGGATGATGACGATGATGATTTGGAAAACCTGATAGGAGGTTTGGAAAAAAGATGCAGAGTGGATTCAAAAATTGGCAGAAGACCGTGGATTTAGCATTAAAGCCAAGCTGAAAGCATTGAGCAAAGTTTTATGAACAGAATTATAATGCCAGGACTTACATGAAATATTTTATATAATAATAAGGCGGTAAAATCTTTCTTACCACTTTGATTAATGGAATAATACTGCCAAGGTCAATGAATATTGGACAAAAAAGCAGGCAGCATATTATTGTGACGGGGATTGCCGCCGCAAGCAGAAATTGGTTGTTTAACATAAGCCCCAAAAGGACTGACACGAAAACCACCATAAGGGCATAAAGCCCCATATGTGCAAGCTCAATGGCGGTGGTTGTCCAGTTGCCAGACAATGTGAGGCTTGCAAGGGATGAAATTCCCCAAAACAGCACGGGAATGATGGTGTATGTGATGCGTCCAAAGCCAATGAAGCTTCTCGTCCTTGACGTGAACACGTCGTTGTCCCTGTCGGCAAGAAAGCGTACCTGCCCCATTAGCCCTCCGAGAAGTATCAGCAGTGACAATATTCCCCTCAAGGGAAAGGTCGTCTTTTTAACCTCAATCTCGTTAAGCCCTGTTTCCATCGACTTAAATTCAATGTGAAATGTGGCAGGGCCGTCAAGGTAATAATTGAACCGTTCGTTGATGTATTCCGACTGGTCACCCAGCCTTGAAAGCGTCTCATCATTTGCGGCAAAGCTGTTGGCAATTGTGGCGCCCATGCTTTCATAAATTGCGGCAAATACCATTTCATTGGCAAGGGAGGTCATCATGCTTGAGGGTGACTCATACAGTGTCACGGTGTTTTTGATGGAAGACCTTGAAAGCCTTTCGCCAAGTCCCTCACAGAGCACATATCCGCAATCCGTGCTGCCTGCACGGATGTCTTCTTCAAGTTCGTCAAGGGAATTGGCAGCGTAAAAGGTAACGGCGTCATTGCCGTTGGCTGACAAAAGCTTTTCAACGGTATCTGCGGCTATGGAATCCCCGTCCAGAGCCATTATTCCGACAAGTGGTGTGCCATTGTCTTCCTCAAGGTGAATTTTGCCGTAAATGCAGGCGCACACAGGAACCAGAATCAGCAGCATAAGTGTAAATGTATGGTGAAGTTCACGTTTTGTAAGAAGTAGAAACCATATGAAATATTTTTTCACGCCATCCCCTTTTTTGAGCAACGTCCGATTTTTCATGTTCCGCAGGTACATTGTGTTCCGCAGGTACATTATGTTCCGCAGGTACATTGTGTTCCGCAGGTACATTATGTTCCGCAAGTGCATTATGTGCGCAGCTTCAATTTCAGGCACACAACCTGTATCATCACACACCCAACACACAGTACAATTCCGTAAATGACATGGATTATGTTGACGCTTTTGCCGATTAGGTCACCTGCAAGCTCCAGTATCACCGTTGTCGGCATCCACCGCCCGACTGCCTGCACGGCATTTGGCAGGAATGCGGATGGAATTATGCCGCCGGAGGCGAACATCATTACCATTACAGCCATGAAAAGAACAAGCACGCCTGTGGTCATGTTGCCGGAGAGGCAGAGAAGCGTTTCTGCCATGATGAATATGATAAAAAGTATAAAAAATAATAACACAAGATTATACATCCCCAAGGCAAGGCACGCTACCGACAGTGGTATGAAATACACCAGGGCAACTGACAGTGCCTTGCAGCATTGCGAGTAGCCTGTGGATATTCCGCTTACCTTAAGGGCTTCCGATAATCCGCGGTTGTCGCCGCGCAACAGCCCCATACAGGAGATTGAACACAGGAAAAGCAGCAGCACCACGCCCGAACGGATGTAAAACCAGGTGAGCGTAAGGCTTCCTGTGGCGCTTACCGTCTGCCTGTCAAAATAAATGTCCCTGTTTAGTGCATATGACATATATATTTCGTTAATCTTAAGCTCGATTGAAGCCAGAGAGCTTCTAAGTCCATATTTCAGGCATAGGTCGTCAATGGCGTATATTCCGGCCTGCGCCACCGCAAGGTCGCAAACCCCTGCGTTGACCAGCTCACGAAAGAGTGGTGAGGAGGAGGTCATGCCTGATTTTGGAAGGATTATCTGTGCGGGAGTGTTGGTTCCGTCCATGATGCTTTCCACAAAATTGTCAGGCAGCAGTATTATTGCTTCCACATCACCGCTTTCAAGCCTTGTGAAGGCAGTTTTCTCATCCATCTCCTGGAAGCTGCAGTAATCATTTACCGTGTCAATTTCATATAGAAATGAGAATACCATGCGGGAGTATTCCCTGCCGTTTTCGGGAATCACCAGCGCAACGCTCATTGGCTGCCTTTCGGTTGTGTGGTACACAAGCAGTGTGCCTGCGATGCCAAAGGCCGCAATCAGCACGCCAAATACCACCGACATGGCAAGCATTCCCGGAATCCGCCTGAAGGCAGCCTTTATCCTTAGATATAGTAGGAATAAATGTTTTTTCATGGCGTCACCCTGATGTTGTCCAAAAGAAATCTGCCAATGTCATCATTGCTTCGGACATTTTTCGCAAGCTCAGGTATTTCCCTAAGCACACCGTCCTGCAAAAGGTAAATCCTGTCGCAGACCGAAAGCTCCCCTGTTTCATGGCTTGTGAGTACGCAGGTGTTGCCTGTGCCTGCCGTGCCGCCCGTATATGACAGCATCAGCTTTTTGATGTCTTCCTTGCAGATTATGTCAAGGGAAGCCCCCGGCTCATCAAGTATGAGTATTTTGGGCTCTTTTGCCAGTGCGCAGGCTATGGACAGCCTTTTTTTGAGCCCGCCGGAAAGCTTTCCGACATCCATGTGCCTGTACGGCGTAAGCCCCAGTTGGAATGGAAGACCGCATTCAAAGTCTTTCTCAAGGCTGCGCCTGCCTTCGCAGTACCAGAAGGCAAGGTTGTCCTCAAGTGAGAGATGGTCCATGAGCGGATTTTCCTGCGGGATGAAGCCCACAAGCTGGTCAAAAAGCCTGCGTTGGTGAAAGGGATTTTCGCCGTTGTATGATACTTCGCCGCCATCCCTTGAAAGGGTGCCTGACAATATTCCAAGAAGCGTTGACTTTCCGCAGCCGTTCGCACCCACGATGCCGACACACTCCCCAGGATTGGCGTAAAATGAGGCATCACAAAGAACTACCTTTTTACGGTAGCTCTTTTTAATGTGCTGCACTTTTAATGCCGGTTGAATGTTCATATTTTCATTTGGAAAATCATCCATCAATTATTTTCCTTAAAATCCAGTGCTGCCTTTATGAAGCCCTTGAACAGCGGATGCGGCCTGTTAGGCCTTGACTTGAGCTCAGGATGGGCCTGGGTTGCCAAAAACCACGGGTGGTTGGTGTTTTCAATCATCTCCACTATGCGTCCGTCAGGGGAAATGCCGCTTAGCATGATGCCATTGTCAGTAAATGCCTTGCGGTAATCATTGTTGACCTCGTATCTGTGGCGGTGCCTTTCGTGGATTGTCTCAGCCTGGTAAAGCTCATATGCCTTGCTTGCCGTATTCAGGTGGCAAGGGTAGGAGCCAAGGCGGAGTGTTCCGCCGATGTCATCAATTCCCTCCTGGTCAGGCATGAGGTGGATTACAGGGTGTGTGGTGTCAGGCTTTAGCTCAACGCTGTGTGCGTCGGTATATCCCAGCACATTTCTTGCAAATTCGATGAGTGCAATCTGCATGCCAAGGCAAAGCCCAAGGTATGGCACATTGTTTTCACGTGCATACTGCGCAGCCACAATCATTCCCTCGATTCCACGGTCACCGAAGCCGCCCGGGACAATGATTCCGGACACATCGCCAAGAACCTGCGCCACATTGTCAGCGTTCAGGGCTTCCGAATCAACCCATTTGATTTCAACGGAGGCGTAATTGCTTACACCGCCGTGCTTCAATGCCTCAACAACGCTTATGTATGCGTCATGAAGCTGCGTGTATTTGCCAACAAGTGCAACGGACACGCTTGTCTTTGGGTTTTTGAGCGCATTGCACATGTCTGTCCATTCCCTGAGGTCCGGCTCCGGACACGGAAGCTGGAGGCATTCGCAGGCAACCTGCGCAAGGTTTTCTTTCTCCATGGCAAGCGGTGCCTCGTAGAGATAGTCCACGTCAAGGTTCTGGAGCACATGTGAGCTTGGTACGTTACAGAACAGGGCAATCTTGTCCTTGAGTCCCTTGTCAAGCTCATGCTCTGAACGGCACACAATCACGTCAGGCTGGATTCCCATTCCCTGAAGCTCCTTAACGCTTGCCTGTGTCGGTTTGGTCTTCATCTCACCTGAAGCCTTGAGGTACGGAATCAGGGTTACATGGATGAGCATTGCATTTTCCCTGCCGACTTCATGCTGGAACTGCCTTATGGCCTCAAGGAACGGTTGGCTCTCAATGTCACCCACGGTTCCGCCAACCTCGATTATGGCAATCTTGGTGTCATCCGAGGAATAGTCCCTGAAGAAGCGGCTCTTGATTTCATTGGTTATGTGCGGGATTACCTGGACGGTTCCTCCGCCGAAGTCACCGCGTCTTTCCTTGGAAAGCACTGACCAGTATATCTTACCTGTTGTCACATTGGAATTCTTGGTGAGGCTTTCATCGATGAAGCGCTCATAGTGCCCAAGGTCAAGGTCTGTCTCGGCACCGTCATCAGTGACGAACACCTCACCGTGCTGGATTGGGTTCATTGTCCCCGGGTCAATGTTGATGTATGGGTCAAATTTCTGCATTGTGACAGAAAAACCTCTTGATTTCAGTAGACGTCCGAGGGAAGCCGCCGTGATGCCTTTTCCAAGTCCTGAAACAACTCCACCTGTAACGAACACGTATTTTACGGGCATGATTAATCTCCTTTTTTAAGTACATTATTATCAATACAAACACTTTCATAGTATACAACGAAAGGAGAAATATTTCCATATTAATTTTTTCAACACACTTTTTTCATGGAAATTTTGTTGATTTTATCATGGAAAATTCATATAATTAGAAAGTATTTTGTTAATTCAGGGAAGAATAATCAATATTGCAATATAATCAGGGCTGCAATGGCACTCTGGTTGGAAAGAGGAATGATGGACAACAGACAGGATAATGGTTCCAACGGAGACAATAACAGGGGACCCAAGTTTAACCAGACCATAATCATACTTGTGATTGCGGCAATAGTGACATTTGTGGGCATTACATGGCTTAACAGCATGGTGAGGGATGCCACCTACCAGGAGATAACCTATGATGAGTTTATTGACATGGTGGAGGACGGCACTGTCGAGAAGGTGACCTTTGACCAGGACAGGATTCTCATAGAGCCGAAAACCAAGGGCACAACAGCCTCCGGCTCAGGCAGTACAAGCCTTTCAAGGCTTCAGTATACTTATTACACCGGCTATGTGGATGATGACACCATAGTTGACAAGCTTGAGGAGAATGGGGTGTCCTTTAGCGGGTACATCCCAAGCAGGAATTCATCAATCGTGGATTTCCTTTTGGCGTATGTACTTCCGCTGCTTTTGATATACCTGCTCTTTGGAATGGTTTACAGGCGCATGGCAAAAGGCGGTGGCGGAATAATGGGCATGGGCGTTGGGAAGAGCAACGCCAAGGTGTATGTCCAGAAGGCGACAGGGGTGTCCTTTAAGGATGTGGCTGGACAGGATGAGGCGAAGGAGTCACTTACTGAGATAGTTGATTTCCTCCACAATCCTGACAAATACGCCAACATTGGTGCAAAGCTTCCGAAGGGTGCGCTTCTTGTGGGCCCTCCGGGAACGGGTAAGACGCTTCTTGCCAAGGCTGTTGCGGGTGAGGCGAAGGTGCCGTTTTTCTCGCTGTCAGGCTCGGATTTTGTGGAAATGTTCGTGGGCGTCGGTGCGTCC
>CAYZYS010000111.1:0-6854 GCA_964482605.1 uncultured Bacteroides sp. | reverse complement strand
CTTTTTCTTTTCTTTCTTCTTTTTCCTGCCCACAGCACCGTCGCCATCGTCATCCTCCTCAGCGTACGGAATCAGCGCAAGCGTACTTGTCCCAAGATACTTTTCTATGTCATCCGACGATTTGATGCTGTCATCCATCTGGAACTGGAAAATGAAAACCCCCGATATCACAACAATCCCTGCCACAAATGCAATTGCCGTGTTCAGCCGCACTTTCGGGCTGCTCTGCTTGTTGGCGACCTGCCCATACTGTATGACGTTGACGCCCTCAATCTGCATTACCTGCTGTATCTGCTCGGCAGACACGGTCGCCACAGAATCCACTATGCTCTTAGAAAGGTATGGGTCCTTCGTTGTGACTGTAATCTCCAACACACGCGAATCCGTCTCTATGTCGGCACTGATGCATTTGTCGAGCTCATCCACCGTGTACTCAAGCCCCATCGTGCTTATCACCTTCTCAAGCACCGGACGGCTTGTGACCAGCACCTTATAGTCATTAACAAGCTGTGTTGAGGATTGTATGTCGCTATAAGTGGTAACACCGTCATTCTGCCTGTTGATTATGTATAACTGCGCCTGGGATTCATATTTTGCAGGAATGATGAATATGCTTACCAAAAGTGTCACACCGCCTGCCACTATCCCCGCAAGGAGTATGTACACCAGCCTGCCAAGAAGTATTCTGAATATCTGCAGTAAGTCTATCTCCACCTCATCATTGTCCTGAACCGTCACCTGCCGTGATTCCACTGCGCTTCCCCCACCCTGCATTGTAATTAATTCCCCCTGAATTAAAAATTCCTCATAGAATTATAATTCATAATTATATAAAATACAAGTTGTTTTTGTATAATTAATTCTTATTATATTATAATTCCAAATTATTCAAGATGCCCAACGGGTTCTCATGAAATATCCTCACGGCGTATTCAGGAGAGGTTTTCCTGCACACATATTCATAACATTCATGCAGCCTTGGTGTCCTTCTATGTGTTCCGTGGGCATCCGATGCCACCACGTCAACAAGCTCATCCTTGAGAAGCCCAAGCGTGAATTTTTTTATCCCATTGCCAAGCTCGCCCAGTACGGAGGCTGCATTGACCGTCACCACCACGCCCATCCTGCCTAGCTCCTCCACCCTGCCCGGCTTCTCCACAAGCTCCGAATAGCGCTCCACATGCGCAAGCACGGGAATGTAACCGCATTGCATTATCCTGTTCATTGCAGCCTTTATGTTGAAAAATGCCTCGTTCGTGGAAAATTCCACAAGGCAGTACATGGTATCGCCATACCTAAGCCTTGCACCGCCCTCAAGCTCCTCCGCAACATCCGAGGTATAGTAAAGCTCCCTACCTAAGTAAAGCCTCATGTCAGGATGCAGCACGGCAATGCCGCTTGCAAGCTCGTCAAAAACCGCCTTTGTTTTTTCGTGCCCGGACATGCACTTGCCGGGGTGGTAATGCGGTGTCGCGGCAATCACCCTTATTCCGTCAGCATAGGCAATATCCGCCATCTTAAGTGCCGTCTCCATGTCCCTTGCGCCATCATCCAGCCCTGGCAGTATGTGGGTATGTATGTCGCAAAGCTCAATGTTGGGTATCTTCATTCCAAATATCATGGCAACCTCGATTCATACAATTTTAAATTATATTTTAGATTAATTTGATTTATATTTCAACCAGTAAATTGAAAATGAGGCGTGGCTGTTATATAATTAGGAAGTCATACGGACATTTGAAAAATCACGAAGCTAACCAAAAGGGGTATGAGCCATGGCAAAGACGACAACATACAGCGAACAGCAGAAGGTCATATACACGCAAAAGCTAAATGAATTGATTAAGCAGTTCCCGCCCTACTGCGGGGATTATTTCTTCAGCCTTGAATACACCAAGCAGCCCCGCACCAAGCTTGCCTACGCCATGGACATCAATGTTTTTTTCCATTACCTGGCAGAGGAAAAACTGGGCAGGGAAAGCATTGCTGACATAACACTGAAGGATTTGGAGGGGCTTTCCTCCTCGGACATAATAGATTTCCTGAGACATTTGAAGCTATATGAAAAAGACGGGACACAGGTGACCAACTCAGAGCGTGCTGTAAAGCGCAAGCTCTCGTCGTTGAGAAGCTTTTACGGCTATTACAACAAGGTTGGGGAAATGAGCCGCAACCCAGCATACCAGGTGGACATGCCCAAGCTTCATGACAAGGCAATCACGCGGCTTGACGCAGACGAGGTTGCCGAGCTTCTGGACAACGTGGAATCAGGCAACAACCTGACGGACAACCAGCTTGCAAGGCACCAGGAGCTGAAGGTGAGGGATTTGGCGCTGCTCACCCTGATGCTTGGCACAGGAATCCGTGTCTCTGAATGTGTCGGGCTCGACATCAATGACGTGGATTTTGACAATGACCGAATCAAGGTTGTAAGAAAGGGTGGTTCCGAGAGCTTTGTGTATTTCGGGGATGAGGTGCGCAATGCACTCCTTGAGTACATGGAGGAAAGAAAGAACCTTGTGCCTGCCGAGGGGCACGAAAATGCACTGTTCATATCGAGGAACAAAAAGCGCCTGTGCGTCAGGAGCGTTGAGAACCTCGTGAAAAAATATGCCCGCACCGTGACCACGGTGAAGCACATAACGCCGCACAAGCTGCGCAGCACCTATGGCACCAGCCTGTACCAGGAAAGCGGTGACATTTACCTCGTTGCGGACGTGCTTGGCCACAAGGACGTCAACACAACAAGACGCCATTATGCGGAAATCGTTGACAACAACAGGCGCAGGGCACGCAACATGGTGAAGCTGCGCGAGGACTGACCCCTAATACACCGTCACGTAGCTGTAATACCCCAGGTCAGTTCCATAATTGTCCCTTAAATGGTACACAATGGTGTAGGTTCCCCTGACGGTAGTGTTCACGGTTCCGGTCACGGTAATCTTGTCCGTGATGTCATTGCCATCAGTGTCAACCGCATACACGCCATCCCACACATTGTAGGCTGACCCCAGCGGCACGGAGTGGTTCTCCACCCCTGTCATGTATTTTATCTTTGTGTCAATCGGCTGTATGTTGGCGGATGTGTCCGTTGGGTCATACCTGCCGTTGCCTGATATGCTGACAAGCTCGTCGAGCTCCACTGACGGCTTCTCCGAGGCATCGGAATACACCCTTACCACACTGCCAATGCTACAGTTTTCATATATCCACTTGGCATCGGCTGAGGCAAGGTATATATACCCAACGTTTGCCTCACTTCCAAGCAGGTTGTATGCATTGACGTTAAGTGCGTTGGCATTCTGGCTGTAATACGGCACGGAATGGATGTAACAGTCATTGCCAATCCTTGAGGTATACTGCCCGTAGCCTGCACCCCCAAGGTTGCGCCATATGTTCTTTTCAAGAATGGAATACTCCCCCTCCTGCACCGTGCTGTTCACGGAGCACCTGAAGGTCTTTGACGTCTCAACAACCTCACCTGACGAATTGAGCTGGTTCACGGTAATGAAATTGGCTGACTTGTTCACAAGAACCTCATATGAATTGACAACCGAAACAAGGGAAATAGGCTCTGTTGAGCCTGTCTCCCTCTCTTCTTCAACCTGTGGTGAAGCTTGGGGATGCTCTGCCTGCATCATCCCCGCAATCAATCCACTTTTTTTAATCGTGACCCCGATGACCACCGCCAGCACAATCAGCACAATCACGTACAGCTTCATGTGGCTGTTGGTAAGCCCGTTCTTGAAACGCTTCCATTTTGAATTAGTGTAGTACATAAATCCTTTCAGAAGTTCTTTTGTCTTATCTCCATGAAATTCTTGATAAGCTCCACAGACCCTTCGATGCCGAGTTTTGCACTATCCAGGCACAGGTCATAGCTCTTGGCGTCGCCCCACTTCTTGCTTGAATAGTAATTGTAATAGCTTGCCCTGCTCTTGTCCTGCTTCTGAATCATGTCAGAAGCCTTGTTCTCTGATAATTCGTACTTTTCCATAATTCTCTTGACCCTTGAGTCAAAATCAGCCTTGATGAACACTGAGATGACATATGGGTTATCCTCAAGTGCATAATCAGCACAGCGCCCAATCATGACACAAGGCTCAGCCTCCGCCAGCTTCTTGATTGTGTCAAACTGTGCAAGAAAAATCTTGTGGTTCAACGGCATGTCGGTGTAGGATGACGTATACCCAAGGGAATATGTATCCATGACCAGTGAATAAAGGAAGCTGTTAGTGGGCTTTTCATCATGGTGCTCAAACAATTCCTCACACAAGCCGCTTTCCTTTGCCGCCATTGACAAAAGCTCCTTGTCGTAACACTTAACTCCCAGGTCTTTTGCCAACTTCTGTCCAATCTCCCTGCCGCCGCTGCCAAACTGCCTTCCGATTGTTATTACTGTCTTACTGTTCATACGGACACCTCCTTCGTGGTCTACCCCACAACAAGCTCTTAATGAACAGATTATACCATAATTATCAGAAAATATCTACACAAAGTTAATATTTGCGCAATATTACGCAACCTTCAATGCTTATATGATTTCAAGCAAATGCTGAAAATATTCAGGCAGCGGTGCGCTAAATTCCACATATTCATTGGTTCTTGGGTGCATGAAGCCGAGCACCCCCGCATGAAGCGTCTGCCCCTGTAACTTAAATGGGCATTTGCCCTTGTAATACACGTCATCCCCCAAAAGCGGATGCCCTATGCTTGCCATGTGTACCCTTATCTGGTGTGTCCTGCCTGTTTCAAGCCTGCACTCTATGTAGCTGTATTTATCGTAATTCCTGATGACGCTGTAATGCGTCACCGCCGGCTTTCCTGAAAGATTGACCGCCATCCTCTTTCTGTCGACGGGATGCCGCCCAATCGGCGCATCCACCGTGCCGCCCTCCCCATTGGCAAATGCATTGTGGCATATCGCCTGGTAACGCCTTGTTATGGAATGCACACTTAGCTGTGCGGCTATGGACTGGTGTGCATAATCATTTTTACACGCAACAAGCACCCCTGTGGTATTCATGTCAATCCTATGCACAATGCCGGGACGAAGCACCCCGTTAATGCCTGACAGGTTATCCCTGCAATGGTACATCAGTGCATTGACAAGTGTACCCGTCATGTGCCCTGCCGCAGGGTGTACAACCATGCCCTTGGGCTTGTTGACGACAATTATGTCCTCATCCTCATATATTATGTCAAGCGGAATGTCCTCCGGGACAATTGCAGCCTCCGATGCCTCAGGAATGGTAATGTCAATCACCGCACCGCCGGAAAGCCTGAGCCCCGGCTTCGCCGTCCTGCCACCCACGAGGACATTTCCCTCCTTAATCAGTTTTGACACATATGAACGGGAAACCTCCCCAAGCTCATCAGCGGCATACTGGTCAAGGCGCTGCCCCTCATCCATGGAATCAACAACAAGCCTGTAATGCTCCATATGCTACCCTACCTTCTTTCCGGGCTTAAGGTAGGCGAACTCCTCATCACCGTACATGAACAAAAAGCACACCACAAAGAGCACCATGGATATCGTCACATAACAGTCCGCCACATTGAACACGGGAAAATCAATCAGCACAAAATATATGAAGTCATGCACATACCCGTTGAGCGCCCTGTCAATGAAATTGCCGACTGCACCAGCGGACAGCAGCGTCATTATCACATACAGCGGCGCATACCTCCTGGTAAGCGGTGTCTTCAAAAGCACATAAATGATTGCCGCCAGTATCAGCACCGTCAGCACAATGAACAAGGTCTGCCTTCCCTGCAGCATCCCCCAGGCGGCGCCTGCGTTCTGGAGGTACGAAAGCTCCAGCACGCCTTTGATTAGCACATAGGGGCTTTTGCCATACAGCCTCACATATGCAAGGTGCTTGGTAAACTGGTCAAAGCCGACAAGTATCACGTTCAGCACAAGAAATATAACCAATTTTACACATTTGGCATTATTAAAATAATCAGCATTGCCTCTTTTTTCCATACTATTCCACAACCACTTCCAACGCCTTCAGCATCTCCTCATCCGTCACGGTTCTGTCAACATAGCTGTCACCGATTGACCTGAGCAGTATGAACTTAATCTGTCCCGCATCCATCTTCTTGTCGCTCTTGGAGGTTTTCACGATGTCATCTGGCGTGATGTGCGAAACCGTCATCGGAAAGCCGTAGGTCCTGAAGCTCTCCCTGCACCTTTCAACATCCTCATCCCCAAGATACCCGCGCATACGGCTTATCTCAAGCGCCGCAAGTATTCCCAGCACCACGCATTCACCGTGGTAAAGCTGAAAGCCCGCCAGCTTCTCAATCGCATGCCCAAGCGTGTGCCCATAATTGAGAAGTGCCCTGTCGCCCTTCTCCTTCGGGTCCTTCTCAACCACCTGGCGCTTTATGTTGCAGCTTGCCTCAATCATCTTCTCCAGCGTGTCCATGTCCCTCGCCTTGATTGAAGCCGCGTTGGCAACAAGCCAGTCAAAGTTGTCCCTGTCCTTTATCAGCCCGTGCTTTATTATCTCACCAAGCCCTGAATTATACTGGCGCTCGTCCAGCGTCTTGAGCGCCGACATGTTCATGTACACAAGGCTTGGCTGGTGGAATGCGCCCACCATGTTCTTGAAGGACCTGAAATCAACGCCCGTCTTGCCTCCAATGCTGGAATCCACCTGTGCCAAAAGCGAGGTTGGAATCTGGATGAACTTAACGCCCCGAAGATAGGTTGCGGCGGTAAAGCCCGTCAAATCCCCAACGACGCCTCCCCCAAGGGCAGCAAGCACGTCATTCCTGTCAAAATGCTTCCCTATGAGAAATTCGTACACATCCTCAACCGTGTCAAGATTTTTATTCTTTTC
>CAYZYS010000110.1:0-6883 GCA_964482605.1 uncultured Bacteroides sp. | reverse complement strand
CAATGCGGTTGAGAATCCGGTTCGTCCGTTTGTTGCAATCCTGGGTGGCTCCAAGGTTTCATCCAAGATTTCTGTAATCAACAACCTGCTTGACAAGGTTGACACGCTCATCATCGGCGGCGGCATGTCCTATACCTTCCAGAAGGCAAGGGGCGGAAAGGTCGGCAAGTCACTTGTCGAGGACGATTATCTTGAATATGCACAGGAGATGGTAAAGAAGGCAGAGGAGAAGGGCGTTAAGCTTCTCATCCCTATTGATACCGTTGTTGGCAAGGATTTCTCCAACGAGACTCCTTCAAGGGTTGTTGTTGCAGGCCATCAGGAGGATGATGACATGGGAATGGACATCGGGCCTAAGACCTGCGAGCTTTACAAGGAAGCGCTTAAGGATGCCAAGACCGTTGTGTGGAACGGACCAATGGGCGTGTTTGAGTTCCCTAACTTTGCAAAGGGTACTATTGCCGTTGCGGAGGCACTTGCAGGGCTTCAGGGCGCAACCACAATCATCGGCGGCGGTGATTCCGCTTCAGCCGTGAACAACCTTGGCTTTGGTGACAAGATGACCCACATTTCCACGGGTGGCGGCGCTTCCCTTGAGTTCCTTGAGGGTAAGGAGCTTCCTGGCGTTGCCGCAGCCAATGACAAGTAATGCTTGTGATGCAATAAAATGAGCGGTTTTAAGAGGCATCCTTATGGGTGCCTCTTTTTGCATGTATTTTTCATGGGAAATATTTCAGAAAAATCACCTGTATCATGGAAAAAAATCACATAATATTGTATAATCAATTCAAATGTGTCAATGCTTAAGTGTATATATGGCATTGTAAAAAAATACAAGGGAGGATGGATATGAGGAAGAAGGTTATTGCAGGTAATTGGAAGATGAATAAGACGCCAAGCGAGGCTAAGGCTTTTCTGTCACAGATGGCGAAGGACATCAAGGGTGACGGCGTTGAGGTTGTATTCTGTGTTCCCGCCGTGTCAATCACCACGGCTGTTGAAACCGTGAAGGGGACGGACATTGGCATTGGTGCGGAGAACATGTACTTCGAGGAGAAGGGGGCTTACACAGGGGAGATTGCACCTGACATGCTCAATGATGCAGGCGCAGGCTATGTAATCATCGGACATTCCGAGAGAAGGCAGTATTTCAAGGAGACCGATTCGGATGTGAACAAAAAGGCTAAAAAAGCCATTGAGCACTCCATAGTTCCAATTATCTGCTGTGGTGAAACGCTGGGTCAGAGGGAGGCAGGCGAGACCTTAAGCTTTGTTGATTCCCAGATTAAAGGCGCTTACCAGGGCATTTCAGGCGATGATGCACTTAAGACCATCATTGCATATGAGCCGATATGGGCGATTGGAACGGGGAAGGTTGCCACGAGTGAGCAGGCGCAGGAGGTGTGCGCCGCAGTGAGGAAATGCCTTGCGGGGCTTTACGGACAGGAGGTTGCGGACAAGATAAGAATCCTTTACGGCGGAAGCATGAATGCAGGCAATGCGGCGGAGCTTCTGGCCATGGAGGACATTGATGGCGGGCTTATAGGAGGAGCAAGCTTAAAGCCTGAGTTTGTGGAGATAGTGAATGCTGCCGTGAAGGCTTGAGCCCATGAGACAATGAGCCCCTTGGCGTGACGGGGTGGGCTTTTAGTCGGCGGCGTGGCTTGGATTCGGGACATTTGCCATACATTTATCGTGGATTTCATTGCATAGCTGTGGAGTCCTTGCGGTGGATGGCAGGTGTCCTGTATTAATGTTTGCAAGATTAATCCACATGTGGTATTATAGTAATGTTTGGTGTCATGTATGATGTATTAAGGAATGGGAGAATAATATGAGTAAAAGACCTACGGTGCTTATGATTTTGGATGGATACGGACTGAGTGACAGCAAGGAGGGCAACGGAATTGCCAATGCCAAGACCCCTGTCATGGACAGGCTTATGAAGGAATGTCCTTTTGTTAAGGGCTACGCCAGCGGTATGGCAGTGGGACTTCCTGACGGACAGATGGGCAACTCAGAGGTTGGACATCTCAATATGGGCGCAGGAAGGATAATATATCAGGAGCTTACCAGAATCACCAAGGAGATTGAGGATGGTGATTTCTTTAAGAATGAGGCGTTGCTTTCGGCGGTGAAGAACTGTAAGGAAAAAAATTCCGCACTCCACCTGTACGGGCTTTTGTCAGATGGCGGCGTACACAGCCACATCACACACATACTTGGGCTTTTGGAGCTTGCCAAGAGGGAAGGGCTTACAAAGGTTTACCTTCATGGCTTCATGGATGGGCGTGACACCCCGACTGACGGCGGACTTGGGTATGTGAAGACGGTTCTTGCCAAGATGGAGGAGCTGGGTGTTGGCGAGATTGCAACACTTTCAGGACGTTATTATGCAATGGACAGGGACAACCGCTGGGACAGGGTTGAGCTCGCATACAAGGCATTGGTCAATGGCGAGGGCAATAAGGCTGACAGCGCAATTGCGGCAATGGAAGGCTCTTATGCCGACGGCAAGACAGATGAGTTCGTTGTGCCTACCGTCATCATGAAGGATGGCAAGCCGGTTGCGACGATACAGGACGGGGATTCCGTCATCTGCTATAATTTCAGGCCTGACCGTGCAAGGGAGATAACCAGGTGCTTCTGCGATGATGAGTTTACGGGCTTCGAGCGCGGGGAGAGAAAGCATGTCACCTATGTTTGCTTCACGGAGTATGATGTCACCATACCTAACAAGCTTGTGGCATTCAAGAAGGTTTCAATCAACAATACATTTGGGCAGTTCCTTGCTGCCAACAACATGAAGCAGGTTCGCATTGCCGAGACGGAGAAATATGCACATGTGACATTTTTCTTCAATGGCGGCGTTGAGGAGCCTAACGAGGGTGAGGAGAGGATTCTTGTGAAATCCCCTAAGGTTGCCACCTATGATTTGCAGCCTGAGATGAGTGCGCCTACCGTGTGTGACAAGGTTGTGGAGGCGATTGAATCGGGCAAGTATGACGTTGTAATCACCAATTTCGCAAATCCTGACATGGTTGGGCATACAGGTGTAATGGACGCGGTTATCAAGGCAATAGAGGAAATTGACCATTGCGTTGACCGTGTTGTTGATGCGGTAAAGAGGGTTGACGGGCAGATGTTCATCTGCGCTGACCATGGTAATGCAGAGAAGCTTGTGGATGAGACCGGTGCCGCATTTACTGCGCATACGACCAATCCGGTTCCATTCATACTTGTCAATTATGATGATAATTACACCCTCCGTGAGAACGGGAGGCTTGCAGACATCATCCCGACACTGATTGAGATGATGGGCATGGAGAAGCCTGCTGAGATGACAGGGGAAAGCCTGCTTGTCAGGAAGTAAAAATACAGATAGACCATATGGAGGGCAAATGAATGCCGGCAAAAAATGTTACTGAGGTTGCATTGGGTGGCAGGGTATACACACTCAGCGGATACGAAAGCGAAGAATACCTGCAGAAGGTGGCAAATTACATCAACACCAAGCTGAATGAAATTAATGCCAATGAGGGCTTTCGCAGACAGAATGCCGAAGTAAGGTCTGCAATGATTTACCTGAACATAGCCGATGATTATTTCAAGGCAAAGGAGAAGCTGGATGCAAGGGAGCTTGACATGGAGGCGAAGGACAAGAAAATCGCCGACCTGACACATGAGCTCATATCCCAGCAGTTAAAGGCTGAGACAGCCCAGAAGGATTGCGATGGTCTTAAGAAGGAGATTGCCAAGCTCCAGAAAAATGTCGTGAGACTTGAGGCGGAGCTTGAGGCAAATAAAAAATAAGCTGTGTAGTGGCACCGCATCTCATGATGCGGTGTTTTTGTAGAGGAATGCATTTGGAAAGATATGTTGAGCTTTTGGCTCCGGCAGGCTCCCCTGAGGCGCTTTATGCGGCTGTGAATGCAGGGGCTGACGCAGTATACCTTGGCGGGACAAGGTTTGGCGCCAGGGCATATGCCGGTAATTTTGATGACGCACAACTGAGGGAAGCACTTGAATATGCCCATGTTCGCGGGCGCAGGGTATACATGACCATTAACACCCTTGTGAAGGATGAGGAACTTGACGGGCTGCCGGATTACCTTGAACCCTTTTACAGGGATGGGCTTGACGCAGTCATAGTCCAGGATTTTGGCGTGTTTGACCTTGTGAGGGAGTGCTTTCCGGAAATGGACATACATGCAAGCACCCAGATGAACATAACAGGGAGCATGGGGGCAAGGCTTTTGAAGGAAATGGGTGCGTCAAGGATTGTTCCTGCGAGGGAGCTTTCACTGTCCGACATAAGGGCAATTGACAGGGCAGTTGACATTGAGATTGAGACATTTGTGCACGGGGCGCTGTGCTACGGCTATTCCGGACAATGCCTGTTAAGCAGCATGCATGGCGACAGAAGCGGAAACCGCGGCAGGTGTGCGCAGCCATGCCGGATGCAGTATGAATGCATGGAAAAGCAGGGCGGCGCAAAGGCTGGCGTAAGGGGCGGTTCATTCGCAAAGTGCCATCCACTCAGCCTGAAGGACATGTGTACGCTTGACATGCTGCCTGATATTGTCGGTGCCGGCGTGGATTCCCTCAAGATTGAGGGCAGGATGAAGAACAGCGGCTACGTTGCAACCGTGGTGAGCATTTACAGGAAATACCTTGACATGTGTCTTGCGGGTGATGGGTATTCGGTGTCGGAGGATGACATTTGCAGCCTGATGGACGCATATAACAGGGGCGGCTTTTCGGGTGGGTATTACAAGGGCGTGAAGGGGCGCGAAATGGTTTCGCTTGAACGCCCAAACCACCAGGGAACACAGGCGTTGAGGGTTGTGTCACAAAGCGGGCAGGATGTGCTGTGCGAGGCACTTGAGGAGATTAATCCGGGTGATGTCATGGAGCTTGGGGCTGACTTTAATTATACCTATGGTGAAAATGTCCCAAGGGGAGGCAGTGTACGCCTTCATCTTCCGAAAAATTACAGGCTCGCCCCCGGCAGGGTGATTAACCGCACCAGAAATGAAGCGCTTCTCAGGGAAATGAATGAAAAATATGTCCAAGGCAAATGCCGTGTTGCGGTAAGCGGCTTTGCAAGGCTTGCGGCGGGAGAGAGGGCAAGGCTTGTGGTATGGCGTGACAACGTGTGCCATGAGGCACTGGGTGAAATCGTGAGTGATGCGAGGAAATGCCCGCTTACGCAGGAGGATGTGCATGCAAGGCTTGGGAAGACAGGGGAATCGGATTTTTATTTTCAGGAGCTTGAGGTTGAGCTTGACGGTGAAGTGTTTTTGTCGGTAGGACAGTTAAATGCCCTGAAAAGGGATGCCCTGCAGGGCTTTAGGAAGGCATGGCTTGAACAGTACGCACGCGGTGGGCAAAAATGCGCAGCCGGTGTGGCAGGTCCGGCGGTGGGAAGGAAAAATGAAGACTGCATTCCAAGGGTGTTCTGTCATCTTGATTACCCGTTGGCTGTGGATGGGGATTCCAGACTGCAGGAGGTGCTTGACGCCATATGCCGTACGCCTGTTGTGGCAGGGGTGTACCTTGAGGAGGAAGCATATGAGGGTACGGCGCTCTTGAAGCGCCATATGGAAAAGCTTAAGGACAGCGGCAAGGAGGCATTCATTGCACTTCCGCATGTCATCAGGGAGGATACGGAGGCAAGGCTTTCACGCTTCTTGGACGAGATTGGAACGGACGGCGTTGACGGCTTCCTTGTACATAACCTTGAGGCGGCGGCGCTTCTGAGGTACAGATTTGGGGATGATGTAAGGCTTGTTGCCGATTATGGCCTTTATGCGATGAACAGGAGGGCGCAAAACAGCCTTAAGGCAGTTTTTCCGTGTATGAGGGACACGGCAAATGTGGAGCTTGACAGGACTGAGCTTGAACGCCTTGGGGTATCAGGCTCGGAGCTTGTGGTGTATGGGCACATGACGCTGGCGTGCGCTGAAAACTGCGTGCATGCGACCCTGAACGGCTGCAACAGGTCTTACGGCAGGAGGAAGCTGAAGGGAGTTGACAGGAGCCTGTGGGAGGTGTCGAGGTGTAAGGATTGTTATACCACACTGCAGGATGACAGGTGCCTGTGGCTCCTTGATGAGGAATCAGTCACCAAAGAATGTGCACCGTATTCAATACGGTTGTGTTTTACCAATGAAGACAGTACAATGGTGAACAATGTCATTGAAAGCACCGCAGGTTTCCTTGGTGGCAGGTGCGTCAGTGCACCATTTGGAAATACCACCAAGGGACACTACCCAAAGGGAAGCAAAGTGAGATGATTACCCCATGAATACGATGTTTATAGAATTATCCAGATATATGTTTACCATACTGATGTGCTTTTTCGTGTTTTCATCGGTATGCGGGCTTGCCACCAGGGATGGGGGGACGAGGAGGGCAACGGAGACCCTTCAGGTCGTAATCCTGTTTGTCACCCATTTCCTGGGCTACCTGATATTGTATGTTTCAACGGAGAACAACGGCTTTCTTGGACTTTACATGGCACAGCTCCTCTTTTTCATGCTGTTCATTGCGCTGTATGCAGGGCTGTACCCGAAGGCGTCACGCGGGCTTGTCAACAATATGTGCATGCTGATGGCTGTCGGCTTTGTCATGCTTGGCAGGCTTGATTTTGACAAATGCCTGCGCCAGACCATGTTTGCCATAGCGGGTGCCCTTGTGTCACTTGCGGTTCCGTGGCTTCTGAAGCGTGTCAGGGTGTTCCGCAACCTTTCATACCTGTATCTTGTGCTGGGGCTGCTGCCGCTGGCGGTGCTGCTGATTAGTGATGAGGTATTTGGTGCGAAGCTCGCCATAACCCTTGGCAATTTTTCGCTTCAGCCAGCAGAATTTGTCAAGATAA
>CAYZYS010000109.1:3930-6961 GCA_964482605.1 uncultured Bacteroides sp. | reverse complement strand
AAAGCAGGGCGGTGAGAATGAAAAGCTCATATTTCCCGTGATGAAGCGCGGTGCTGATTTGCAGAGGGCGCTTGAGAAGAACGGGGAGCTGGCGGATTCTGCATTGAGGTATGACCTTACCGTGCCGCTTGCAAGGTATTATGCCAACAATGGGACCAATCTTCCGTCACCGTTCAAGTCGCTTCAGATAGGAAATGTGTTCCGTGCGGACAAGCCGCAGAAGGGCAGGTTCAGGCAGTTTACCCAGTGTGACATTGACATTTTGGGGGATTCAACAGTGCTTGCGGAGGTTGAGCTTATATCGGCAACCACCTCAATGCTCACGAAGATATTTTCCGAGGTGGGAATAAGCCGTTTCACCGTCCATGTAAATGACAGGCGAATCCTCAAGGGAATGGCGGCGGAGGCAGGCTTTCCGGAAAGCGCCTTTGACGAGGTGTTCATAATACTTGACAAGATGGACAAGATTGGGCTTGACGGTGTCAGGGATGAGCTGGTCAGGGCTGGCTTCAGTGAGCAGAGCGTTGACCGCTATGTTGAAATGTTTTCAAGGAAGACGGATGGCATTGCATGCGGTGAATTTTGCCAGGGAATCAGTGCGATAGAGGCTTCGGTCGTAAACTCCCTTGATGACATACTTGGCTGTGTGAAGCCGATGATAAGCAGTGACGTGACGCTTGTATTTGACCCTACGCTTGTCAGGGGGATGTCCTATTACACCGGAACCATATTCGAGATTACAATCGACGGGTATAATTTCTCCATAGCAGGCGGCGGGAGATATGATGAGATGATTGGGAAGTTCAGCGGGCAGAAGGTGTGCGCCTGCGGTTTTTCCATCGGCTTTGAGAGGATTATCACCATCCTTAAGGACAAGCTGGGTGACAAGGCTTATGCAAGGAATAAGGAGTGCGTGGCAATTCTTGTGGAAAATGGCGTGAGCCGCGAGAAAATGGCGGAGAGCTTTGCCAGGGCTGCTGCATTGAGGAAGGAGGGCAGGATTGTGACGGTTCAGCCGTTGAACAAGAATGCCAAGTTCCAGATACAGAAGCTTGAGGAGGACGGGTATACCCAGTTTGAGAGGGTATACAGGTAAGCCATGCATTAAACTATTTGCTTGAAAATGTATACAGTGTTGGATATAATTAAGATATGTGTTGGATTGAGGCAAATCCGTATGTGACCGCCGCAGGGGCGTGGATTGCCGGATGTGGCGGCAGCCGTGAAATGGGGAAGGTATGGATACATTAAGACTAAGGGCGCAGGGGAAGATTAACCTTGGGCTGGATGTTACAGGGATTCGTGAGGATGGATATCATGAGGTTCGGATGGTCATGCAGACCGTGGGGCTGTATGACAGGATAATACTTGAAAAGACTAAGGAGCCTGGGATTGTCATAACGGCGAACCTGCCTTACGTGCCGACCAATGAAAACAACCTCATGTACAAGGCGGCGAAGCTGCTTATTGACGAGTTCGGCATTACCGAGGGAATCAGGATGGATTTGAATAAATTCATCCCGGTTGCGGCAGGCATGGCGGGCGGCAGCACGGATGCGGCAGCAGTATTGTTTGGAATCAACAAGATGTTTGGGCTTAAGCTGACAAGGCGGCAGCTGATGGAAAGGGGAGTCACACTTGGGGCTGACGTTCCATATTGCATAATGCGCGGGACAGCCCTTGCCGAGGGGATTGGCGAGGAACTGACAAGGCTGAGGCCGATGCCGGACTGCGGCATAGTGATTGCCAAGCCTGGTGTCAATGTGTCAACCAAGCTTGTGTATGAAAAACTTGATATGGATGGTGTAAAAAAACATCCTAACATTGATGCCATAATCACGGCGCTGAAGGATGGGGACATAGGTGGCGTTGCGGCAAATATGGGTAATGTGCTTGAGGATGTGACGATTCCCATGCATCCTGTCATTGCTTCCATCAAGGAGGACATGATGGCTCGGGGGGCCATCAATGCCATGATGAGTGGAAGCGGGCCCACCGTGTTTGGCATATTTACGGACATGGAGGCTGCAAGGGACTGTGTTGAGTTTTTGCGGGACAAAAAGGAATCAAGGCAGACATACCTGACAGAGCCGTTTAATGTTTGAAGGTCAGCATGACATAGGATAAAGTACATCAATAAGTGTAAAGCAATGGAGGGGGAACATGAAGGAAGATTTGAAGATGCCCATGGAGGAGTATCTGCCGCTTAGGGATGTGGTTTTCAACACCCTGAGGCAGGCAATACTGCGGGGGGAGCTTGAGCCGGGGGAAAGGCTCATGGAAATTCAGTTGGCGGAAAAGCTGGGGGTAAGCCGTACGCCCATCAGGGAGGCAATCAGAAAGCTGGAGCTTGAGGGGCTTGTGGTCATGATTCCAAGGAAGGGTGCGGAGGTCGCACACATCACCGAGAAGGACATGCGTGATGTGCTTGAGGTTCGCTCAACGCTTGAGGAGCTTGCGATTGCCCTTGCCTGTAAGAACAAGACCAAGGAGGCGCTTGATGAGCTTAAGCTTGCCAACAAGCTGTTTGAGGCAGCGGTTGTGTCCAGGGATGTGGTGAAGATTGTGGAGGCTGACGTGAAGTTCCATGATGCGATTTACAACATGACCGACAACCAGAAGCTTAACCAGATAATCAATAACCTTCGGGAGCAAATGTACCGTTACAGGCTGGAATACATTAAGGATGCAAGAACCCATTCGATTCTGGTGAGTGAGCATGCAGACATAATCCGCAGGCTGGAAAATTCGGATGTTGAGGGTGCGAAGGCAGTCATGAAGCAGCACATCAACAATCAGGAGAAGGGCATTGTCAGGATGATGAGAAATGCATAGCGGGTAAGGCAACAGGTCAATAATGCAGGGAATTACCTGTATTATTGACCTGTTTTCATTGTTTGCTTATTCTGATATCGCCAAGGCTTACTTCTGCATCGAGTGTCTTGTCCTTGTCCTGGGCTGTGGCGTAATTGTTGGCTGTGGTGTTGCCGTTAATTTTGATGTTCCCCAAATCCACGGTGAGGCTGGTGTT
>CAYZYS010000109.1:0-3830 GCA_964482605.1 uncultured Bacteroides sp. | reverse complement strand
TGTTATTTCCCTGGATTTCCCGTGTGTGTTGCTGGTGTGGTTTTCCGCATCATTAGGGGAAATCACGTGGTCATCGTTGGCGTCTGAAAGCCCAGGGACTTCGTCATTAAGCCCAAGGATGTCCGTTAATTCGTTTAGGTTTCCAAATTCCGTTATGACCGTGCCCACTGCTTCGTTTTCACTCATCCCATCGCGGATTAGCTCATTGTATTTATCTTCCATCATGCCCCAGAGCTCTTCCTTTGCCCTCATGACGGAATCGGTTGCGGGCAGATTGGCAAACATTGTGTCAAGGTAGCCTTTTATTGTGTCCATAAGTGTCCTCTCTCCTTTTTGGTTGGATTTTAAGAAGTTTAAATTTCATCATTCCTGGCGGGATACGAATTTTTCCACAACCTCCTTGGTAAGTTCCCATTCCTCACACCTGGAATGGTAGTATGCCAGACCGGAGTCGGTGATTTGGTAGTAGGTGCGCTTTTTCCCGCCATTATCCCCAACTTTTGGGTAAGACCTTATGTAGCCATTTTTCTCCATTCTTGTGAATGCGGAATAAAGAGTTGTTTCCTTGATTGTGTACTGCCCATTGGAGAGCGTCTTAATCTGCTTGGATATTTCATAGCCGTAGGAGGGTTCCTCAAGTAGGACATACAGAATCATTGTATCGATGTACCCGCGTATTATGTCGCTGCTGATGACAGCCATGTGCAACCTCCGTAAATAATACTATGTCTAACGTACTACGTCTGACGTAGTATATTTATATCATGCCATGGCGGTTATGTCAATATGAAAATGTTTTATATATGTGGTGTATATCCGTCAATATTCCGTCAATAATCTCCATATGATAAAATGAATTTGTGGAAATGAGGGTGTTATGCGGAATATTAAAGGCAGGTTTCTTGTGGCGGCGGGTGTGGCGTGCCTTGCCGTGTTTTTTTTCCTGGTGCTGTCATTGTTTGGCAGGGTGAGGGAACGGCTGGAGTACCAGAGCCGGTTGAGCAGTGAGCTTGTGAGGTTTCATGTCAGGGCAAATAGTGACAGTGAGGAAGACCAGTGGCTTAAGTGCAGGGTGAGGGATGGTGTCGTGGAATCTCTTTCGCAGGCAATGTCCGGCGCCGCATCCAGGGATGAAGCGCTTGCCATGATACAGGCCGACAGTGGCATGATAGCTGAGGCGGCAAGAAATGTGCTGAAGGACAATGGAAGTGAATATGAGGTTTCAGTATATGTGTGCCGTGAATATTTTCCAGTGAGGGAATATGGGGAAATTGTTCTTCCCGCGGGGGAATATGATGCCCTTCGCATTGACATTGGCGAGGCAAAGGGGCATAATTGGTGGTGCGTCCTTTACCCAAGGCTGTGTTTTTCTGACTTAAGCCAGACTGGTGGTTCGGATGGCGCATTGGATGCGGCATTTACGGATGAGGCAAAAAAGCAGCTCCAGGAAAGCCTTTCCGCCGAGGATTATGACAGGCTGGTGGGCGGTCAGGATGATGAAGGGGTAAAGTACAGATTTAGGATATTGACATGGTTTAACAGGTACATGTGATTGTGTGGTAAAGCATATGAAGGTAATGGTGACGGTGAAAAGCAGCATAATTGCTGACGGACAGAGGGATGAGGTCGAGGTCGTGCAGGTTGGCACCCTTGGGGAGGTTCACGGCGAGCTTTGGCTGAAATACGAGGAAATCCTTGAGGACAACGGGCGGAGAACCACCAATCTCATTAAGATTAACACTGAGGAGACCTCGGTTGACATAACCAAGCGCGGTGAGATATCCAGCCATATGGAATTTCGCCAGGGGCAGAGGACAAGCACCTTCTACAATACCCCGTTTGGCGGTATCGACATGGGGCTGCATACCAGAATGATTGCGCTTGAGGAAACAAGCCTTCGGCTGGTGCTTGAGCTTGAGTACGCCATAGAGGTGAACCATGAGATGATTTCTGAAAACCACGTGACAATAGTGGCGGATAAAGGCTATGACAGGGCGTAGGACGTCGGGTGGCGGATAAAGGTTATGACAGGGCGTAGGACACCGATGGTTTACAGGCTTGTCAGCCAATCCTCGTGGGTGTGGCACACAATGCGTTCATCATTGCCATGCTCCGTGATGTAGCGCCCAATGACGGAGTAATCCTCCCATAGGTGCATTGGGAATACTTTTTTTACCGTCACGGTATCAAGAAAATATTTAAAGCCCTTGTAATAAGAGTCGCCAAGCCTGGGGTCCAGCGGCACAAAGGCAACATCAAGCGACGTGTTCTTGAGCTTGTCAATTTCCCTCTTGAAATTAACCTCCATGTTTTTGTTCCACGCCCTATCCTTATCATCATTGTGCCACCAGTTTAAGTCGCCGGCATGGTAAATGCTGGCATTTTCTTCTGAAACCACGAAGGCAACCCCAATGTCAGTTGATTTAAGGTGAAATACGGAGCAATCCTGAAAATCCAACGTGATGCCAGCCTGCCCCCAATGAATTTTATCAATGCTGTTGGCTGCACAATCAGGCAGTGACCTTCGGAATTTTCGTTTTATGTCATTGCCTAAAATGTAGGCCGTGGCATATGCCGCAATGTTT
This sequence comes from uncultured Bacteroides sp., assembly GCA_964482605.1. Lineage (GTDB taxonomy): Bacteria > Bacillota > Clostridia > Lachnospirales > Lachnospiraceae > Bacteroides_F. Next base: position 1,245 of record CAYZYS010000109.1, on the reverse strand, counting down.
TCATCAAAGATTTTCATGCTAAAATGGTCTGCATGGGAATGACTCGCAAATACATAAAGTCTTTTATCTGCACTAAAATCAGGAAGCTTGCCCCGTATGTAATCAAACAGGTAATATGCACGTTCTGTTTCGACGAGGAAGCCGCTATGTCCAAGGTATGTCACGTTCATGGTTGGTTCTCCGTGGTTTGTTTTCATATGGCTAATCATAGCAAATGCAGGATGCTTTTCCAAGGGTGTGGGGTGAAAAATTAATGTGTTGGTGGTGGAAATTTTGCTGAATGTGTGCCATTATAGGTATGTGCCGTGAAAACCATGGGTGTGGCACTGGATGATAATGGATTTTTTTGGAAGGATGGAAATATATGAGAAAATGTACGGTGGCTGCCGTCCAGATGATGATGGCGGATGACGTAAAGACCAATATTGACACTGCGGACAGGCTTGTGAGGGAGGCTGCAGGGATGGGGGCAAATGTGATTTTGCTGCCGGAGCTTTTTGAAACCAGGTATTTTTGCCAGGAGAGGGATTATTCATTTTATGCCCTTGCGACAAGGGTTGAGGATAATGCCGCAATTAAGCATTTTAAGGTGGTTGCGGGGGAGCTTGGGGTTGTGCTTCCCATCAGCTTTTTTGAAAAGGGGAATAACACTGCATTTAATTCGGTTGCCATGATTGATGCAGATGGAAATATACTCGGAATATATAGAAAAACTCACATACCTGATGACCATTATTATCAGGAGAAATTTTATTTTTCACCTGGTGACACGGGCTTTAAGGTATGGGACACGGCATTTGGGCGAATTGGAGTGGGGATATGCTGGGACCAGTGGTTTCCGGAATGTGCCAGGACCATGGCGCTTGACGGGGCGGAGCTTTTGCTGTACCCGACGGCAATAGGCTCGGAGCCAATCCTTGATTGTGACAGCATGGGACATTGGCGCAGGGTAATGCAGGGACATGCGGCAGCCAACCTCATGCCTGTGATTGCAGCCAACAGAATTGGTACGGAGACGGTTGTGCCTACTGAGGGCAATGGCGGACAGTCCTCGGCGCTTACCTTTTATGGCTCGTCATTTATTACGGACGAGACAGGGGGGATTCTCGAAAGCCTTGATGACAGGAGCGCCGAAGGCGTCATTGTAAGGACGTTTGACCTTGATGAGCTGGAGCAAAGGCGCAGCAGTTGGGGACTTTTCAGGGACAGAAGGCCGCAGATGTACGGGGGCTTGCTGAAGCTGTA
>CAYZYS010000108.1:0-6980 GCA_964482605.1 uncultured Bacteroides sp. | reverse complement strand
CTGCACAAGCAGTCACGGCAGATAACCAATGCCTACGATTGTGTTTGCATTGAAAATCTTGATATGAAAGCAATGTCACAAGCGTTGAATTTCGGTAAGTCTGTATCGGATAACGGTTGGGGTATGTTCACAACGTTTCTGAAATACAAGTTGGAAGAACAAGGCAAACAACTGATTAAGATAGACAAGTTTTTTGCAAGTTCTCAAACTTGTTCTTGTTGCGGATATAAAAATCCCGAAACAAAGAATTTGTCAATCAGAGCGTGGGATTGCCCCGAATGCGGAACACATCACGACAGGGATGTAAATGCCGCCATAAACATCAGGAATGAGGGCATGCGGTTGGTTTTCGCATAATCCAAACAAATAAACCGTGGGGCACACGGGGTTCGCTCGCTTATGCTGTAGCCATTAGGCTACTCGAACGAGAACCGACTGCTTGCCTTGTTGCAAGAGGAAGCCCCCACCTCTTTAGGTGGGGGAGGATGTCACTATGTGTTTTTTGTCAATGCCATTCCTGGCACTGCATGCACATGACCAGAAAAACCCACGGCAGGACCGTGGGCTTCCTTGTGTCAGTTGGTAAGGGTGGTTCCCGTGAATGACAGGAACGACGGTGCCTTTTTCTCGCTTATCCTCCCTATGATGTGGTCCTGGAGCGTGACAACCGCAACGCTGTCATTCCTGCTGTCAACGCAGTCATTCCTGTTGTCGCCCAGCACGAAATACTGTCCGTCCGACAGGATTATGGTCTCTGCCGCTATGCCCGCGTACTGCATGTCAGGGTATGAGGCTGTCTGCTCAAGCCCATTGATGTACAGGGTGCCATTTTTGATGAGGACCGTGTCGCCCGGCAGCCCCACCACCCTGAGGATGGTTTTTTTGCCGGAAGGCGTCTTCAGTGCGACCACGTCACCATATGACGGCGACGACAGCCTGTAAACCATCTTGTTGCACCACACCGTGTCACCCGTTGAGTAGGTTGGTGACATTGCCATTGTCCCCACCTTGTCAACCTCAAACATGAACACCACCCCGATTGTGTAAATGGTTGCCAGCACGCACGCCACTATCATGATGTTTATGAACAGCCTTGCCGTGGCAGAGGCCCTTGCGTCCTTTTTCTTCTGGTCAAGCTCAAGGAACTGTGCCTGCCTCTCCGCCATGGTCAACGGCCTGGACGGCTGCTGCCCGTCACCCCCGATTCCTGAGAGGTTGATGTTGATGTCAGTCCCGGTGTTTGGGATTGACACCCGCCTCCCATTCACGTTGAGGTTGATTGATGACTGCTGTGCCGGCATGGCGGCTTCCTGCATGGCTGAATCCGTCTGTTCATTTGCCGCCTGTTGCGGTGGCTGCTGCATGGCTTGCCCATATGAAGCCTGTTGTGGCGCTGCCTGTTGTATGGTCTGCCCGTATGAAGCCTGTTGTGGTGTTGCCTGTTGCGTGGCCTGCCCGTATGAAGCCTGTTGTGGTGTTGCCTGTTGCATGGCTTGCCCATATGCCGCCTGCTGTTGTGGTGCCGCCTGCCCGTATGGTGGCTGCATGCCTGCCTGCGGGTTCTGGTATTCCGCCTGTCCCGTGTCCTGGTAGCCATATGCCTGCCGTGCCGTTGCCTGCGTATAATTGTGCTGCTGTCCCGCGTTTGACAGCCTTGCCATCTGCTGCTGTGAACCAATTTTCCTGAGGTCACGGCTTATGGCCTCGTTCTTCGCCTGGTTCCTTGACAGCCTGTTTGCCAGGAGGTTCGTTGGCTGCTCCTCCTCTGTTTCCAAGTTTTTCTTCCTTCCCATGTATTGAAATCCTTTCGCCTTGACATGATTGTGATTACAGTATGGTTGTGCATGCGTGGATTCACCCCATGGCAAACCCATCCCATATGCAATGAAGCAAAAAAAACACCATCCCCACATACACGTGGAATGGATGGTGTCTTTCTCATTTACATGGATTTGCGTCACATATGGATTTACTTTTACATGCATCCACACATGATTTCACTCATCCCGAACCTGACGCCCGTGAACTCCTGTACCAGTTCCCTTGTCAAAAAGGTCCTCCTCATTGTGGAACGTGTCTTGATGCACCTTGCCAGCGCACCCTCCTCCTCAATGATTACAGCCTCCTTCTTTGCACGGGTGATTCCCGTGTACAGTAGGTTTTGGTACAGCATCTGTGGGGCCTGGTTCGTCAGTGACAGTATCGTGAGCGGATACTCGCATCCCTGTGATTTGTGGATTGTCATATTGTACGCAGGGAGCATGTTGGCCGCATTCTCACGGTTAAGGGTGAACACGCCTTCACCGGCAAGGTCAACCGTCACCCTGTCCCCTGAGATTTCAGTAACCGTGCCGGTGTCACCATTACAATACCCCATGGCATAGTTATTCTGGAACATGAGGATTTTGTCACCCACATGGTACACAAACCCGCCCTGGCGGAACACGTTTCCGTTATAGCCACGGTTGAACAGTTCCAATGCCTCAAGGTTTATGTCCCTCACCCCGCCTACCCCACGGTGTGTCGGTGACAGCACCTGCGTGGCAAACGGGTTTGCCCGGTCATAAGCCTCACGGAGCAGTCCCATTGTCCTTTCACGGACTTCCTCAGGCGTCTTGCACGTGATGACCCTGAAGTCATCCGTGAGTTCAAGTCCCATGTCACCGCTGAGGATTCTTGTGCCATTGGCTATGATGGGGCTGTCCTGTGCCTGCCTGAATACCTCGGTGAGGTGCACGACAGGGACCTTGCGGCTCTCAATCAGGTCATGGAGGAAATTGCCCGGTCCCACTGACTGGAGCTGGTTTATGTCCCCCACGAATATGACCGTGGTGCCGTCCTTGCACGCACCCAGGAGCATTGCGGCAATCTCGATGTCCAGCATCGAGGACTCGTCGCAGACGACAATGTCCGCGTCAATCATGTCCTGTCCGCCCTTGTGTGTTGCGCCGCCTTCCCCAAAGGGACGGTAATCACACAGCTTGTGGACGGTCTGTGCGGGCATCCCCGTTGACTCGGCCATCCTCTGTGCCGCGCGCCCTGTCGGGGCGCACAATGCGATTTTGGCATTCGGGTACATTGCGGAATAAACGTTCAGAATCATCTTCAGGGTGGTTGTCTTTCCCGTTCCGGGACCACCCGTCAGGACCTTGACGCCTGACCCCCCAAGGAGCTGCACGCTGAACCTCTGCTGTTTTGCAAACCTCATCCCCATACCCGTCTGAACCCTGGAAATGAGTTCCGGCGTGAGTGGGTTTTCCTTCCGTGAGGAATAAAGCCTTTTCACATGCCCCGCAACGGACTTTTCAGCCTCGACCCTGCGGCAACTGATTGCCACGGGCACTCCCCCGAAGTCTTCCGATTCCTCGACCACTTCATACCCGTTTAAGCCATTCACGTATGAAATGATGGTCTCCTTTCCTACATTCCAGTTGAATGCGGTCTGCACCTGCGTGCAGTGTGCCGCAAGCTCGTCCGCAAAGAGGTATGTGTGCCCATCCTCATCAGCGGACCTCAGTGCCTCCATGGCAAGCGAGCGCATCCGCTGCCTTTCGGTTGGGTCAACGCCTTTCTTCTTCCCCAGCTTGTCCTGCTGGAGGAATGAAAGCCCGGTCTTCCTCCCGACTATGTACGGTGAGGATTCCAGTTCACGCACGGAGTCTATGCCCATGAGTTCCCAGAGGTTTTCAACCTGTGCAGGGGTAATTTCTATCCCCAGGTCATTGAACCTGCGGAACACCCTTGCCTCGGTGTTGCCCTTCTGGAGTGGCACGGACACCCGCATTGCCTCCTTGAATGGAAGCCCTGCGCCAACCAGCTTGTCAACCATTGCAGGTGATGCAAGGTCCGTGTCCACAAGCCCCGCGTTTGCCACCATGTCAGCCTCCTTCTGGGTATGCCCCTCCACAAGCATCCATTCATGGACGTTTGACACGTCCGCCATTGAATCAGAAAGGCGGAAAAGACCGGTTCCTGCAAGCAGTTCCCTTGCCTTTGCGTTTCGGGTCATTCCCTCTGCTTCCTCCTTGCTTACCGGACGCCACGTTCCCCTCATGATGATGGGGAATCCCTTGCGGTAAACGGGTATTATGCCGCTTGCCATTCCTGTCTCCCTTGTGACGGCGTCCATGAAGGAAAACAGGGTGTCACCGTTCTCACGGTTGCGGGAATACTTGTCCCCCATCAAAATTTTTCTATCCATGTAAACTTCACCTCCAATAACCATAGATACTTTGTCATTAGTATGACCCATGCAGGGCTTCCGTTTTCCATGCATTGGGGTATGGACGGGGGATGTGGTTTTCAATTGACAAAATATGGTATTATTTGTAGAATAAGCAAGACAGGCAAAATCCTGTATTTTATATGGCTAGTAAGATGGTTAGGTGGTTGAGTCATGTCAGGACAGTGATGTTCTGTTCAATATAGAAATCCTTTCAGGGAAATATTCAAGGAAAGGAGACTTCTGTATGACATTTTGTGAACTTTTGATATTTACTTTGTTAACAGGAATTATAAGTGGAATAATATCTTCTTATATAGTAAAGTTAATTGATAAACAACACAAAAAAGACCGCCACTCGCCAAAGTCCGGTCTTTAATGTGTTAATCGAAATATATTAGCCATTTAGATTGTTTGGCTCAGCCATTTAATGGATTTTGTCTGTTTTCCATATAATCCATATTACAATGTCTAAAATGGAATGTCAATAATTATTTTACAGAATTCAGGGCACAAAAAAAACCGCCATAGGCTAAAATAGCGGTCGTTTTTGTGGTAAATGTTTTTTATTTAGCCATCAGCTTCTCAAATTAAGACCTTAACCGTCTAACGAATGATTGCTTTTTTTATCTGGCAGTATTATATCATATGTGTAAAAAAAGTCAATATCATAAATTCCATTCAGGATAGCCCCACTTTACGCCTCTGATATTGCGAAAACCAATAATAATGCCACTGCCACAAACAGTACCCCCTTCCATCCAAACCAAACACCCCAGAGAATGATGCATAAGGTTAGCAGTATCGCCGGCGCGATTCCATAATAAACTATTTTAGTGTTGTCCCAGCAGATTCCAACCTGCGTAAAATGATAACTTTTGCCATCCGTGTAGATGATTACCTTGTCGCCAACCTTGTATCCCCCTGCAGTGCCGATGTCGATGTCCACTTCCCTGCCATCCTCAAGTTCAATGGTCACTGTACGGAAGACGGGGAAGGATTCGTGAAGCCCATCAGTATAGCATTCCACTCTTGTAACCACACCGGAAAGCTCCTTCACCGTCGAATAATCATATCCCGCCTCCACACGGTTTTCTTCGTGAAAACATATGCCTGTAATTCCCAATGCCATGAGCATCGCAATCAGGCACACGGAAAGCTCTTTCACCGTCGAGTTGTGAATATATATGCCTATAATTCCCAATGTCATGGACGCCGCAATCAGGCACACGAATAGCCTGAAGATTTTGTTGCTTATCAGTTTTTCTTTTTTCTTTTCCATGCATTTCCCTCCGAAAATATGGCACCATCTTATTGCCCCGGTTCCTCAAACTTCTGAAAATACAACTTCCCCTGTGTCATGCAGTGGTACGTCTCAAACCAGTCCATGGTGCGTGAAAGCCTGTCTGCAAGGGACAGCATTTCATCATCCGAGAAGTACACGCATTTCTGTACCCTTACTATTGACTTCTCAGCCTCCTCATTCCTTGCATTGAGGGCATGGTGGTCATTCTCCATTTCAAGCCTCCACGGGTTGTTGAGTCCGTCAGCCCGCGTGAGTGTCATCCTGTAATGGTTCCTCGTCTTTATGGATGCCCCTTTCTCGTTTTTCAGCCTCCCGGTCATGTAACGGTATTCTGACTTATATGCCATGAAATCCGGGCATGCCACCGCGTCCGCCTTAAGCCCGCCCTTCTGGTAGAGCATCACCGCCTCATTGATGGCATCCATGTCAGCCTGGTTCTGCGGCCACTTGCCAAGGTTTGCCTTGAGGTTGTCATACGTCTGGTGGAGCCTTTCAACCGTCATTTCCCCCGACAAAAGCACTTCTGCCGCAGTCTTGTTCTTCAGTATCTTTATCCTCTTGGTGTATGCCACTCCAAGCTGTGTGGTCTCCCCCGCCTTGTTTGCCACGGACTGGGTATAGCCAAGGGTGATTTTTGTCTTTAATGCGTAAATCTCGTCTGGCCTTACCTGTGCCTGGAGTGTCTTTTTTGTCTCATTGTCTATGATTGTGAGCACAAACCTTGAGTAATCGTCATAAAACTGCAATGGTGTGTCATCTTTTGCCGGTGACAGTTTTGCGTCTGCTATCAGCGTCACGTCTGTATGCGCGAGCTTTGTTATTTGCTTTTGGTATTTCATGGTCATCCCCCCCACTTTCCTTCAATTAATTAATTGGCTTTATGCTGTCTATGTGTCCTTCATCGCACATGTTTCCCGGTCTTTGCTGGCACAGGTCAATGAACCTGTCCTCTGCCTTTTCCCTTGCTTCTGTCTCATCTTTTGCATTGACAATGAGCGTCCTGTGCCGGAACCTGTCAACAAAGCCATCTTCCGTCTTGCTGAACGTGCTTACAAACCCGCCTATTTCCACCCTGTATTTTGGCATTGCCCCACCTCCCTGAACGGAAATCATTCATCTTGCCAAGATGATACCATGCGGGCGGCACACCCTGTTTTTGTGGCAAACGCATGCAATGGGTAATGTCCCCTGCCATTTGCAGGGGCAAGTACATTTTCCTTTAGTATGGAAAGACGGGTTTGTTTTGTCCCGTGTACCAAACAGGAAAATTTCCCATAAGGGGCAGGTGGCTTGCCAGAGATTTTCCCACAAAAAAAGCACGGGCGAAAACCCGTGCCATAAAGACAAATATCAATAAAATCATTTTTCCTTCTACTTGTATAATATGACAGCTTTTTCCGCCTGTCAATAGGGGGAGCATGAAAAATCGACAAAATGAATGATAGAAAAGAC
>CAYZYS010000107.1:0-7009 GCA_964482605.1 uncultured Bacteroides sp. | reverse complement strand
CGCAGGTTCTCCCCCGGTCGCAGGCCTCACAGGTTTCTGCAACGCGATCACTGTACCCATCTTACTTGACTTTGAACTTTATGTCAAGCAATTTCTACAGCCACCATAGTATATGCACCAAAGCAAAATTAAATACTGCTTACACCCTGCCAGCCTTCACCAAGCGTACGTACACCTCGCCACGTTCCTCAAAATTCTTGAAAATCCCATAGCTTGCCGCTGCCGGCGACAGCACCACACTGCGACCCTTGCCTGTAACCTGCCTTGCAAGCCGCACGGCATCCTCAAGGTGTTCAACCTCGCAAAGCCTTTCAGGCTCCATGAAATCAGGCAGGTTGCGCCTTATCTCATCTGCAATCCTCTTTCCCGAAGCCTCCATCAGAATGATGTGCCTGACGGTACTGCCCGAAAGATATCTTTCAAGCGCCTCATAGCATATTCCCCTATCCATCCCGCCAATCAGCACGGTATCAGCATCCCTGATGGTATTCAAAGCCTGTATCGTGGTTTCGTCTATGGTGGATATGGAATCATCATACCATTTTATGCCATCCACGCAGCCGACGAACTGCAGCCTGTGCGGAAGTGTCTCATACGTCTTGAGCCCTGCGGTAAATTCACCATCACTTAAGCCAAGGTCATGGCACACCCCGTACACAAAGGTTATGTCAAAATAATTATGCTCTCCCATCAGCCCAATCTCATCGACAGGGATGTTGTATGCACCACCATCATATGTTATGGTGCTGCCCTCAATGTAATAGTCCGAAGTCCCAGACGTGTCAGTGCCATGCCTGCCAATTATGACCGTGGTTCCGCAATACTGTTCATCTTCACCACCACAGTCACATGCCCCGGTTCCACCATGACCGGAATCACCTCGGTTCGCATTGTCCTTTGCCCCACCAATGGCAGGGTTTAGGCTGCTTATGCAATACAGCCTGTCTCCTTCCACCTGGTTTCGGTAAATGTTTTCCTTGGCGTGGGTATACTTCTCCATCGTCCCATAATGGTCAAGGTGTTCCTCATAAAGGTTGAGGTACACGGCAACCTTCGGGCTTACATCCATATATTCAAGCTGATGGCAGGAAAGCTCCAGAACCGCAGTTGTATCCGGCGTCATCCGTCCTGCAATGTCAAAGACGGGAATCCCGATGTTTCCCGCAAGCAGCACATTGCGCCCCGCACTCTCAAGTATGTGGTAAAGCAGTGTTGTGGTGGTGCTTTTGCCCTTCGTCCCCGTTATGCCAATTATCTGGTCACGAAACCGTTCAAAGAAAATCTCCATCTGGGACACAATCTCGCAGGAATACTCATGGAGGTCACGTTCAAGCACTATCCCTGGGCTTTTGAACACAAGGTCATAGGAGTCCATGCAGGACTGGTAAGAAGCACCCGTGTGAAAATGCAGGTCAGGCACAGCATCACACTGTTCCTGCACATCCACATCCCTTGCGTCTGCAATACCCACTGATTTCATCCCCCCGGCCTCGCAGAGCGCCTTGAGGGTTGATTTTCCCTCACGCCCAAAGCCGAGAATCAATACATTTTTATCCTTAATCCTGTTGTGCAGATATTCTATCACTACCTTGGCGACCTCTCTCCCAATCTGATTTTAAGCGTCTTAATCAGGCACTCCTCCAGCTCTGCCGGAAGCAAATTTTCTTCATCATAATATTTATAATAATCCTCACATTTTGCGAGATTGGCTTCATACAGCCCAAGCCCAACATAATACTCAAACAGTGCAGGAAGCTTAAGCCCTGACTGCTTCATGTCCCTTATCGCAAGGGTCACTGCCGCATTTACCTCACTCACACTTCCCACACACTCAAATGGCTTTTCAGGCGCAACGCCTATGAGCTTGTCAAAGCATTCCCGCATAGCCATGTCATTGCCCATGTCCGTGCCAAATATTTCCTTAAGCCTATCCTGCGGCAAAAATGGCGACAAAATCATCCACACAAAAAGGCACTTCGGACAGTGTCCGCACCATTTGTCCTCCTTGCTCCCTGCATTACAGCTCCTGAACACCCCATGGTAATCAGTGCATGCGGCAAAATCAGCGGCAATCTGAAATTCGCTCAACGGCCTCAGCAGGCTGAAATAATATGTCCCGCTGGCAATGTAGCGCTTTTCGTAATCATGGAAATCCTTCTCAAACCTGAAGCTCTTGGAATACTGGTGGTTTACCGTGCTCCCCGGAACCGTGCTTTCATTGGCGCTGGACTCATTGGACAGTGCAATGTAGGTAATCCCGTTCATATACGCCGCAATAGTGGAGGAAAATGCCACAATTGCCGAAAACGGCGTGTGCCCGTTAAGGTATCCCTGACGGTTAAGCTCCAGCATGTTCCTGTCAAGCGTCCGCCTTGCTACAATCACCCTGTCATCCGGAAGCTGCGCCACCTTCACGGTGTTGCTCGTAGCCCCCCTTGGGTTGATTATATACGCAAAAACCCTGTCCCTGTACCCCGAAAGTACGTCAAGTGACACCACGGAATCCTTGCCGCCGCCAATCGGCACAAGAATTTTAGCTCCCTGATGCATTTTTAATATACCCTCATCACACCCTGAATGTGCATTTTGTGCTCCCCCCTCCGATTGGATGGTCATGAAGTCAGACTCATTTTCCTCTATGCCATTGGTATAATAAAACTCGCCCAAGCCATTGTAGTACAGTGATTTCCACCACTTCACCTGCTCCTGTGTAAGCTGGGCACCCTTAACAAGCACCCTTGACGGACAGGCTATTTTCCAATAGCTCACAAGCTCCACCATCCCCAGGGAAAATGCAAGGCTCTTGAACGTGGCATCATCCTTGAAGACCCGCGCACCTTTTCCCTTTGGAAATGTCCATGTGGGGGCAAAATCCGACAGCCCCTCCACGCTGAAATGATATGTAAGCATAACCTGCGTGTCGCTCTCATTCATGTCAAAGCCTTCATATATAAATGTACCAAACCTCTGCCTTAATTCATTGTATGAAAACATCACACCACTCCTTTATATTTTTCCCAAAACCCCCGCCAGCTCCGTCATTTTGTCAATGGTAAATTCCGCACCTGCGTCAAGCAGCCTGTTCCTGTCTGCATTTCCATAGGTCACGCCGCAGGTATGCGCGCCTGCATTTCTTCCCATCTCAATGTCAATCGGCATATCCCCCACAACCATTGCCCGCCCTGCGTCACACGAAAGCTCCTTAAGGGTTTTCAGCACTGGTTCGGGATTTGGCTTCAGGCACGCCGTGTCCCCTCCGCCAAGGACATACGGAAAATACTCCGCAATATTCATTTTAATGAGAAATCCATCAAGGGAAGCCCTGTTTCTGGAGCTTGCAATGGTTGTCACGATTTTCTTTTCCCTCAAGGCTTCAAGTGTCTCCACCACACCCGGAAAAAGGGTTGGCGGCGCAATTTCCTTTTTCTCCTCAAAAAGCCTGCGGTACACTGCCACGCACTCGTCAAGTGTGCTTTCCGAAAGCCCGGGATATATTTTCTGAAAGCCAGCCTTCGCAGAAAGCCCTATCGTGGAGGTACAGCTCTCCTCGTCAGCCACCGGCAGCCCCAGTCTTTCCATGGTTTCCTGCTTTGCCAGTACAATCGCCAGCCTTGTATCCGCAATTGTTCCGTCAAAGTCAAATATCACAAGCCTTATGCCCATTTACCCCAAATCCTCCTGAAACACCCTAAAGCCCGTAAGCGAAAGCCTTACCCCATGCACTACCCTATACACCGAAAAAAGGGCTTCCACAAGCATTCCTAATATGCAGTGCAAAAGCCCTTCCATCATCTAATATGTTAATAATTTATCCACATTTTCCACACAATTGTCCACAATAATAATAATTGTCTGATTACTTGGACAACAGTGAGCTGACAAGAAATTCATAGTCATCAATGTCCTTGGTCATGGCAAGTGCTTCATCAATGTCATAATCCACAAATTTGCCACCCTTATATGCAACAACCCTGTTGCTCTTGCCGTCCACGAGAAGGTCAACCGCATGCGCACCCATGATTGAGGCATACATCCTGTCCTTACAGGTCGGGGCACCGCCACGCTGCATATAGCCAAGAATCGTGGCACGTGTCTCAACTCCGGTGGCTGCCTCAATTCTCCTTGCCATTCCGGTTGAATGCCCTATACCCTCTGCATTAATGATAAGATGGTGCTTCTTGCCCTTCTTACGTCCCTCTATGATGTGGTTGATAAGCTGCTGCTCATCATTGTTGTATCTCTCAGGAAGAAGTATGTCCTCCGCACCGTTGGCAATACCGCACCACAAGGCGATATATCCGGCATGGCGCCCCATGACCTCAATGATGCTGCAACGCTCATGGGAGGTTGATGTATCACGAATCTTGTCAATTGCCTCCATTGCAGTATTGACAGCCGTGTCAAAGCCAATGGTGTAGTCAGTGCAGGCAATGTCAAGGTCAATCGTACCTGGAAGGCCAATCGTGTTGATTCCCTGGGCCGCCAGGGACTGGGCGCCACGGAAGGAACCGTCACCACCGATGACAACTATTCCGTCAATCCCATTCTTCCGGCAATTCTCCGCCGCCTTCTCAACGCCCTGCTGGGTCATGAATTCAAGGCTCCTTGCCGTATACAGAATTGTACCGCCACGCTGTATTATGTCAGACACGCTGGTCTTATCCATGTCAATAATCTCCTCGTTGAGAAGACCATTGTAGCCCTTCAGTATTCCCTTTACCTTAAGTCCCTTTGCAATTGCAGTCCTTACCACCGCACGGATGGCAGGGTTCATGCCTGGTGCATCGCCACCACTGGTAAGCACACCTATTGTTTTAATCTCTTTTGACATAGCTTCCTCACCCCAAACTTATCTTCAATGTTGACTTTACCTTATTAATATTCGTACTCATCCATTCTAATCCATTCAAAACACATTTTCAATATATTTTTTCAACATCTCAGTTTACCAGGTCTTATGCAATCACAGGTTCGTGTACCCCATGAGATAACGGTCAACCTCACGTGCGGCATCCCTGCCCTCACGGATTGCCCATACCACAAGGGACTGCCCCCTGTGCATGTCTCCCGCCACGAACACCTTGTCAACCGAGGTAGCATAGCCTCCTGCCTGTGTCTTTACATTGGTGCGCTCATTTAACTCAACGCCAAATGCCTTGGCAATGTATTCCTCAGTCCCAAGGAAGCCTGCCGCTATCAGCACAAGGTCACAGTCAACCTCGTATTCGCTTCCCTCAACCTGCGCCATGATGGTTCTTCCCGTCTTTTCATCCTTCTGCGGCTCAAGCTTCACAAGGCGAACCTTGGTAAGCCTTCCCTTCTTATCCTTGATGAACTCCTTGACGGTAGTCTGGTAAACCCTTGGGTCCTGGCCAAATTGGTCAATTGCCTCCTCCTGGCCGTAATCGGTCTTGAGGACGCGAGGCCACTGTGGCCAAGGATTGTCAGGAAGCCTGTCTTCAGGCGGCTTAGGCATCATCTCAAGCTGTGTCACCGACTGGCAGCCATGCCTTATGCACGTTCCAACACAGTCATTGCCCGTGTCGCCGCCGCCAATGACGATAACCTTCTTCCCTTTCGCCGAAATGTACCTGCCATCCTCCAAATTGGAATCCAACAGGCTCTTGGTGGTTGCCTTCAGGAAATCAACCGCAAAATAAATGCCTTCCGCATCACGCCCCGGCGCCTTGATGTCCCTTGGGTTTGAAGCCCCACAGGTGAGCACGACCGCATCATACTCATCCAGAAACTTCTTCGCCTTCACATTCACGCCCACATTGGCATCCGTGACAAACTCAACCCCTTCTTCCCTCATGACGTCAAGCTTTCTGTCAATGATGGACTTGTCCAGCTTCATGTTCGGGATACCATAGCGGAGCAGTCCTCCAATCCTGTCGGAGCGCTCATACACAGTGACATTGTGCCCCCTCCTGTTCAACTGGTCTGCCACGGCAAGACCCGAAGGCCCGGAACCGACAACGGCAATCCTCTTGTCGCTCCGCGCCTTTGGCGGATTAGCCGCCGCCCATCCATTTTCATACGCCTTCTCTATTATGGAACGCTCATTTTCCTTGGTGCATACAGCCTCGCCATTCAACCCGCAGGTACACGCCTTCTCGCACAGCGCAGGACACACACGGCTTGTAAACTCAGGGAAATTGCTTGTCTTGTGGAGGCGGTTGTACGCCTGCTGCCAGTTGCCGTTATACACAAGGTCATTCCACTCAGGAATCAGGTTGTTCAGCGGACATCCTGACGCCATGCCCTTAATCATCATCCCCGCCTGGCAGAAAGGGACGCCACAGTCCATGCACCTTGCCGCCTGCCTTCTCTGCTTATCCTCCGACAATGGCTCATGAAACTCGTCAAAATTCTTTATTCTCTCACCAGGTGCCACGGCCAGGCTTTCTTCACGCTCATATTCCATAAATCCAGTTGCTTTACCCATTTTTTCCTCCATTCCACAGGTGCTTGTCACGCCTGATTCTGAATTGCGTAGAACGCCTCTATCTGTGCCTGCTCACTGCTAAGACCCTTCTCCTCCATCTGCACGATGGTGTTCATCATCTTCTTGTAATCGTGAGGCACAATCTTCTTGAACTTAGGAAGGTACTCCCCGAAGTTGTCAAGTATCTCCTTGCCCTTCTTGGAGTTGGTATAAGCCACATGCTCCGTGATTATCTCCTTAAGCTCCTGCACATCATACTTATCGGTGACGGTCTCCGAGGACACAAGCTGCTTGTTGAGCTTTTTGTAAAGGTCTGAATCCTCATCAAGAACGTATGCCACGCCGCCGCTCATGCCTGCCGCAAAGTTCTTTCCGGTCTTTCCGATTACTACCACACGTCCTCCGGTCATGTACTCGCAGCCATGGTCACCAACACCCTCAACCACCGCAGTTGCGCCTGAATTACGCACGCAGAACCTCTCTCCGGCAACTCCGTTGACAAATGCCTTGCCGCTTGTCGCACCATACAGGGCAACATTTCCTATGATGATGTTCTCATCC
>CAYZYS010000106.1:0-7054 GCA_964482605.1 uncultured Bacteroides sp. | reverse complement strand
TGTACGCCCTCACCCGACACATCACGGGTTATGGATACATTTTCAGACTTCTTGGTTATCTTGTCTATCTCATCAATGTAAACAATTCCATACTGTGCACGTTCAACATTGCCATCTGCCGCCTGAATCAGCTTAAGCAGGATGTTCTCAACATCCTCGCCAACATACCCCGCCTCGGTAAGCGTGGTGGCATCGGCAATTGCAAAAGGCACATTGAGGAGCTTGGCAAGGGTCTGTGCAAGATAGGTCTTGCCGCAGCCCGTGGGCCCAATGACGAGGATGTTGCTTTTCTGCAGCTCAACGTCATCATCCTTCTTCTTGGACAGGATTCTCTTGTAATGATTGTACACGGACACTGAGAGAACCTTCTTAGCCTCGTCCTGCCCGATTACATAATCGTCAAGGAATTCCTTTATCTCCATTGGCTTGAGGAGATTGATGTTCATGTCGTTAAGGGCTTCCTTGGTGGAATCCTCGTAATCCTCAAGCTCCTCGTTCAAAATCTCATCGCAGACGCTCACGCACTCATCGCAAATGTATGCGCCGTTGGGACCGGCAATCAGCTTGCGCACCTGGTCCTGGGTCTTGTTGCAAAATGAGCACCTTAATTTATCATCCCTGCTAGACAAACCTATCCCTCCTTTACCAAAAAAGGACTGAAAGCACCGCACACATGGCGGCAATCCCAGTCCGTGTTACAATTATCTCTTTTCAATGACACTGTCAATCAAGCCATAAGCAAGAGCTTCCTGGGCACTCATGTAATTGTCACGTTCCGTGTCGCGGGCTATTTCCTCAACTGACTTACCGGTGTTGGCTGCCAATATCTCATTCAGCTTGTTGCGTGTCTTCAGTATGTTCTCGGCAACTATCCTTATCTCAGTCTCCTGTCCCCTTGCGCCACCGGACGGCTGGTGAATCATAATCTCCGAATTAGGGAGGGCAAGCCTCTTACCCTTGGTTCCCCCTGACAAAAGGAATGCGCCCATGCTGGCTGCCATTCCAATGCAGATTGTTGACACATCACACTTGACGTAATTCATGGTGTCATATATCGCCATTCCCGCCGTTACGGAGCCGCCAGGACTGTTAATGTAGAAATTGATGTCCTTGCTTGGGTCCTCCGACTCCAGGAATAGAAGCTGTGCCACAATCAGGCTTGCCGACACGTCAGTCACTTCCTCACCAAGGAAAATGATACGGTCCTTCAACAGCCTTGAATAAATGTCATATGAACGCTCACCCCGGCTTGTCTGCTCAACAACGTAAGGTACTAAACTCATCTCACACTCCTTTTCCGGGACGGATGCCCGGTAGCGGGAACCGACAGAAGCTGCCCGTCCACGCACCGCAAATCCACCCTGCAATAAAATCACTAAACAACCGGCAAATACTACTTCTCAACTGCCTCTGAAACAATCAGCTCCACAGCCTTCTGCACTGCCATGTCATCAATAATCTGCTTCTTTTCCTTCTCACCGGTAAATTCCTTAATCTGGTCAAGAGGCATCTTGTACTCCTCTGACATCTTGGTAAGCTCTGCCTCGTACTCATCATCGGAAACGGTTATGTTCTCCGCCTTGACAATGGCATCAAGCACCAGCCTGCTCTTAATCCTCTTCTCTGCCTCCGGCTTCATGTCGGCAATGAGGCGGTCAGGCGTAAGTCCCGTGAACTGGAAATACTGGTCAACTGAAAGCCCCTGCTGCTGCAGCCTCATGGAGAAATCATCCGCCATCTGGCGAACCTGTGTGTTAATCATCGCCTCAGGGATGTCCATGCTTGAGGACTCAATAATCTTCTCGATTACCTCATTCTCCTTCTTGGTCTTGGCTTCCTTCGCCTTCCTCTCGCCGATGGTCTTCCTTAAGTCATCCTTATACTCATCAAGTGTATCGAAATCAGACACATTCTGTGCGAAATCATCATCAAGGTCATCAAACTGCTTCTCCTTGATTTCCTTGATGGAAACCTTGAAGGTTGCTGCCTTTCCCTTGAGCTCCTCTGCATGGTAGTCCTCAGGGAATGTCACGTTGACCTCAACGTCATCACCTGCGTTCTTTCCGATGAGCTGCTCCTCAAAATTATCTATGAAGGTGTGTGAACCGATTGTAAGGGAATGTCCCTCTGCCTTTCCGCCCTGGAACGGCACTCCGTCAACGAAGCCCTCATAATCTATCACTGCAATGTCCTTGTCCTGCACCGGTCTTCCCTCAACGCTTACAACCCTTGAGTTCTGCTCCCTCACACGGTCAAGCTCCGCATTGATGTCATCATCAGTTGCCTCTGTCTCAACCTTGGCAACCTCAACGCCCTTGTAGCTGCCAAGCCCAACCTCTGGTCTTACCGCAACCGTTGCGGAAAACACGAAAGGCTTTCCTGACTCAAGCTGCACAAGGTCAATCTGTGGCTGTGAAACTATGTCAAGCTGTGATTCCTCAGCTGCTGCTGCATATGCATCAGGAATGATTGCATTGGCTGCATCCTCGAAGAAAATCTCCCTGCCGTAAAACTTCTCTATAATCTTTCGTGGAGCCTTACCCTTGCGGAAGCCCTGAACAGTGATTCTGTTCTTGTTCTTATTATAAGCCTTCTCGATTCCCTTTTCAAAATCCTCTGCACTGGACTCGATTACCAGCTTAACCATGTTCTTTTCTTCAAGCTGCTCTACTGTGAAACTCATTGTGGTGTTTCCTCCTTGCATATGTAAACATCATTTTAGCGCACTACGTACACATCTTGTGAGTATAACATAAACCCTGCCAAAATGCCAGACATTTTTTAGGCACCCTGCGGGAAATGTGATTTTAATCCTCAAAAACCTGCCTAATGCTGTCATAATGCAGGAAAATCCCCTGCGCTGCCAGCTCCTTAATCTCATCCAGGGTGGCAATGCGGTAATCCGCCGCCTCCTCCGTCTGTATGTGTACATCCTTCTCGTCGAAATCCATCTCGAACCTGTACACGTCCACAAAATAATTGTCACCTTCACCCGGATTCTCCCTGTGGTAGGTGAACCTCAAGCCCCCCTCGCAGCCCGACACGTCCAGTCCGGTCTCCTCCCTGACCTCCCTCAGGACGGCATCAAGGGATTCCTCACCAGCCTTGGCGGCACCGCCCGATACCTCCCACCAGCCGGGTGCCCACGCCTTGTCCATTGTCCTCCTGGTTATGAGGAAACGCCCGTCAGGCCTGTGTATCACCCCAAGCACCGACAGATGGTACTCACCATCCCTGAGTATCCAGTCATTTCTCCTCATCGTACGCCCTGTCCTGTTCCTGTCCGCATCATATATGTCCCAAAGCTCCATTATATTACCACTCCATTTCTTTAAATCATTTACTACTAAAATGCATTTAATTATATCATCTGGTGTATGACAAATAAAGCCGTAAATTTGAAATTTTCACCCTTGACATTAATAATCCCGTCATATATACTCTAACTGTATTAGTTGACATAGTACAGTTAGAAAGGAGGTGCCGAAATACATGTTCCAGATTGACGTAATGTCCCGAACGCCTGTGTATGAGCAGCTAATCAGGCAGACAGAAGACTTCATATTGAAGGGAATACTAAAAAGCGGAGACAAAATGCCATCCGTCCGGAGCCTGTCAACGGAGCTCGCAGTCAATCCCAACACAATCCAGAAGGCGCTGTCGGAGCTTGACCGCACCGGACTGATTCAGTCGGTTCCCGGCAGGGGAAGCTTCATAACCGAGGAAGCGCCGCAGCTTGTGAGAAAATCCATGCAGGGCGGGATTGATGACATGCAAGAGCTGCTGAAGAAGCTGCAGCTTGCGGGCGTGCCAAGGGACGCGATAATAAAATGCGTGGATGAGGTGTATGGGATGGCAACCAATAACATAAAGGGGGATTGCAATGATTAAAGCAGAAAACCTTACCAAGGTCTTTGATGATTACAAGGCGCTTGACGGCATATCCTGCACAATCGATGAGGGCTGCATATACGGCATGGTCGGCTCCAACGGTGCGGGTAAATCCACATTTTTGCGCCTGCTCACCGGAATCTACCGCGCAGACGGCGGAAGCATCCGGATTGACGGTGCGGATGTGTATGAAAACACTGAATTAAAAGGGCAGATGGCATTTGTGCCGGATGAACTGTTCTTCCTGGGCGGAAGCTCGATGAACCGCATGGCCGACCTGTACGAAAGCATTTACACCAGCTTTGACAGGAAGAGGTTCAAGGAATTGAAGAGCACCTTCAAGCTGGACGGCAAAAAGAGCCTGAACACATTTTCCAAGGGAATGAGAAGGCAGGCGGCAACCATACTTGCGCTGTCATGCCGCCCGAAGTACCTTTTTCTGGATGAAACCTTTGACGGGCTTGACCCCGTGATGAGAAACCTTGTGAAAACCATCGTGTGCCAGGATGTCATTGACCGCAATGCCACGGCAATACTGACCTCACATTCCCTTCGGGAGCTTGAGGACACCTGTGACCAGCTTGCGCTGCTGCACCAGGGAGGGCTTGTGCTTGAAAGCGAGATTGGAACCCTCAAGACATCCCTGTTCAAGGTACAGACGGCATTTGCAGGTGAATTCGGGCAGACCTACGGACGTGAGGCATTCGACGGACTCGAGGTGCTGCACTACTCAAAGCACGGAAGCGTCGCCAACATAATCGTTAAGGGTGACAAGGAGCAGGTAATCGCCCACATAAAGGCAAAGGAGCCCGTGATACTCGACATCCTGCCGCTTACCCTTGAGGAGGTATTTACCTACGAGATGGAGACACTCGGCTACTCATTTGACTATGGAATATTCCAGGACGGGAAGGGAGATGAGAACAATGAAGTCTAAATTCAGCACAAAATTATTCCTCGACGGATTCAGGCAGCTAAGGCTAATCGGCCTCACAAGCCTTGTGATATTTGCCATAGAAGCCTTCTTTGCGGTAATCTCCAACCAGGTTGCGGCAACGTCCGTCAACTATGCGTATGATGCAGACTATGCAGCCGCCATTGCTCCCCAGGTGTCCGTGTACAACCTACTGGAAATCCACCCAATACTGCTTGCGGCATTTTACGTGGTTGTGCCGGTCATGCTGCTGTACCTGTTCGGCTTTTTGAACCACAGAAGCTCCAGCGACTTCTACCACTCAATACCGGTGAAGCGTGAGTGCCTTGCGATATCCTTCCTTGCGGCGATAATGGCATGGATAGCAATAATATCAGTAGGAAGCACGATTGTCACCTGCGTCACGGCGTTGTTCTGCAAATATGTAAGCATAAATATGCCAAGCGTATTCATTGCACTGCTCGGCGTGCTTGCCGCGGCATTTTGCGTGCTTGGTGCGGGGCTGCTCGCCATGAGCCTCACGGGAACCTATTTTTCCAACTTCAGCGTATCCGTGATGATACTCGTGTTCCCAAGGCTTCTGCTGCTTGCCGTGTCAATCATAACCTCGGAGCTGATAAGCGTCATCAGCTACAACCCGGTAAACACCGTGCTTGACTTCCGGCTCAACATCATCCTCGGAACGATACTCGGCTGGCTGGAGTACAACGATGCCTTCTATCCGCTTGAGCACCTGCTCCCAAGCCTGTACACATTCATACTTGGGCTGGTATACATGGGGATTGGGCTCCGCTGCTTTAGGAAAAGGCGCTCGGAGATAGCCACAACGCCTGCCGTGAACTCAAGGCTGCAGCTATTGTTCAGGCTCACGCCTGCCACCGCCATATCACTGATTCCGCTTGGGCTCATATGCGAGCTGGCATGGGGAGCAGATGAAGCAACAGGGGAATACCTGCTGACAATCGTCATACTTTACGTGATAGCGCTCATTGCGTATTTCCTGTATGAAATCATAAGCAGCCACAGGCTGTCGGGAATAATCAAATGCATTAGGCAGCTATGGATTCTGGTTGCGGTCAATGTGGCAATATTCGCGGTGGTGTCCCTTGGCAGGACAATTGTGATGAATGATGTGCCGACGGCATCGCAGGTTCACTACGTCACGATAACCTCAACCTCAAGAGGCTCAAATGACTATGTTTCAGCCATGACCAACAAGATACGCCTCACCGACCCTTCCGTAATCAATGATGCGGTAAAAGCGCTTGCGTCCTCAGTGGACCAGGAAAAAACCAAGGGCTACATATCAGGCTACAACCAGATTACCATACGTTACAACCTTGGCTTCAGGAGCATCACAAGATATGTGTGGTTCGAGACAAGGAAGGAATACCAAAACTTCCTCATGGATTTGTACGCCTGTGATGACTATGCTGACATATACAGAAAGCTGCCGTCCGCAGACCAGCTTCAAAACATGTACATATCCAGGAAAAGCATTGAATTAAGCGATGCGGACATTGCGGAGATTTACGAGGTACTCAGAGAGGATTGCAGCCGGCTAACCGGCAAGCAGATACAGGAATACCTGTCAGACAGCGACATGGATTCGTTCGCCTACCTTTCGGCAACCTATTCCGAGGGCTCCGGCAATTACAGGCTGTCGCTTCCGTTAAGCCTCTCAAAAAGCGCACAGACCTTATTGTTCAAAAAGATTAACCAAGGCCAGGACGTAACCGGCGGCAACCCAATCAGCCAGTTCCTCAGCCTTGTTCCGGAAATGAAGCAGGCAGGCACCTCGGATTACATAAATGTCAGCTTCATCCTAATCAACAGGAGTGATTCCTCGTACTACAGCGGCTCAGCCTCACAGTACCTGGAATACAACGAAAATGGCATTGCCGAGACAGTTAACACTGATTATACTGACAAAGGACTGGACATATTACAAGAAATGAGCAAAAAGCTTGACACAATGAGTGACACAATCACTGATGACACCCAGTCCGTCGTGCTTGTCACAGTCGCCTCGCCTGACAGCCCCAAGGCAATACAACACTGTTACGTAAGCGATGCGGAATTTGAGGATTTGGCGTTATCCTACATAGGCTACTAGAAACGTGCGCCGCCAGGCGCACAATGGAAACGGCTGCACAACATCATGTGCAGCCGCTTTCATATTGCATAGCTATTCATTAACAGGCTTCCAATGTGAACTGTCAAATATAT
>CAYZYS010000105.1:0-7063 GCA_964482605.1 uncultured Bacteroides sp. | reverse complement strand
TCCATGAAGCGCATTGCCATATCCATGAAATCAACCTCCGGGTGCTCATACATTACCCACATTATCTTGGCTGCATCCATTGGTGAACCGCCGCCGACTGCAATTATCACGTCAGGCTCGAACAGCTTCATCTGTGAAAGTCCTTCCTTTGCGCAGGCGAGTGTCGGGTCAGGTGTTACATTGTAAAATGTGGTGTGTGTGATTCCCATTGCATCAAGCTTTTCGGTGATGCACTTGGTTGAACCGCTTGTGTACAGGTAACGGTCTGTTACGATGAATGCCTTTTTCTTGCCCATGATTGTTCCGAGCTCATCAAGTGCAACAGGCAGGCATCCCTTTCTGAAGTATACCTTTTCAGGTGCCCTAAACCAAAGCATGTTTTCTCTCCTCTCTGCGACGGTCTTAATGTTAAGAAGGTGCTTAACGCCAACATTTTCGGAGACGGAGTTACCGCCCCAGGAACCGCAGCCCAGGGTGAGGGACGGTGCCATGTTGAAGTTATACAAATCACCGATTCCACCGTGGGAGGAAGGAGTGTTAATCACGATTCGGCAGGTCTTCATTGCCTCGGAGAACTGTGCAATCTTGTCTTTCTCAGTGGCAACATTGATATAAAGTGATGATGTGTGTCCATATCCGCCGTCAGCAATGAGCTGTGCAGCCTTGGCAATTGCATCATCGAAGCTTTCCGACTTGTACATTGCAAGTACAGGTGAGAGCTTCTCGTGCGCAAATTCCTCAGACAACTCGACGCTTGTTACCTCGCCGATGAGTATCTTGGTTGTCTCAGGAACCTTGACACCGGCAAGCTCAGCAATTGTTGCTGCCTTCTGTCCAACAATCTTTGCGTTAAGGGCACCGTTGATGATGATGGTCTTCCTCACCTTGTCAAGCTCTGCGCCCTGCAGGAAGTAGCAGCCCCTATACTGAAATTCCTTCTTTACTGCATCATATATGGATTTATCGACAATCACGGATTGCTCTGATGCACAAATCATGCCATTGTCAAATGTCTTGGAATGTATTACGGAATTGACTGCGAGCTTGATGTCGCAGGTCTTATCAAATACGGCAGGAGTGTTGCCTGCACCAACGCCGAGTGCCGGCTTTCCTGATGAGTAAGCTGACTTGACCATTCCAGGTCCGCCCGTTGCGAGGATGATGTCAGCCTCCTTCATTACGGTTGTGGTCATCTCAATTGAAGGAACGTCAATCCACCCGATGATTCCCTTAGGTGCGCCTGCTGCAACAGCGGCATCAAGCACAACCTTTGCAGCGGCAATCGTGGATTTCTTTGCCCTTGGGTGCGGGCTTATGATGATTCCGTTGCGGGTCTTTAAGCAGATGAGTGTCTTGAAGATTGCAGTTGATGTAGGGTTGGTGGTAGGTATTACCGCGGCGACAACGCCGATTGGCTCGGCAATTCTCTTGGTACCAAAGGACAGGTCCTCCTCAAGCACCCCGCATGTCTTGGTATCCTTGTACTTGTTGTAAATGTACTCGGAAGCGTAGTGGTTCTTGATTACCTTATCCTCGACTATGCCCATTCCTGTCTCCTCAACGGCCATCTTTGCCAAAGGTATCCTGGCTTTGTTGGCGGCAAGTGCGGCAGCCTTGAATATTGCGTCCACCTGTTCCTGGGTGTAGGTCGAAAAAATACGCTGTGCTTCACGGATTTCAGCGATTTTTTCGTTCAACGCATCCATATTGTCAACAATTTTCTCCATTAGTGATTCCCTCCTATTAATATTGTGTGATATTGTTAAAATATTAACAAATATTAATTCATTATATGAAAATAAAATGCATATGTCAATAGGAAATTGGTGTAAAAATTACGACGGGAATGTGCATTTTTCGTAAAATTAATTTGTGGATTATTCTATTGTATGATAGAATGAAGGAGTGACATCATTTTAGCTTAGGGCAGAGAAGAGGGGTTTGACATGAAATTGGTAAGCGTTGATGATTTGAAGGGGACAGAGGTCCTCGGAATGCCAATCGTATCCTCTGGCAATGTCATTTTGATTGGGGAAGGAACAATACTTAATGACAGCTACATTGCAAAGCTCAGGGAACTTGGCGTTTCGTCAGTGTATGTGGGGAAGCCTGGTGAGGCAAGGCCGGTGAACAATTTCACCGTGGAGGAGACTTACGAGCAATCAAGAGAAAAGATTAAAACCGTACTTGAGAAGCATGTCTACAAGCATAACGAAGACTTGAAAAATGTACTTGAAGAAGCAGACAGAATACTTACCAATGTTGCCCAGGAGCCTGAGGTGATGGAGAATCTGACGGAGGTCCGCAACATAAGTACGGATTTATACTCCCATAGCCTTAATGTGTGCACATTGTCAACGATAATGGCGTTGAAGCTTAAGATGACAGAGGAGCAGACAAGGAATGTGGCGATAGGTGCCATACTCCATGACATCGGGCTTAAGTTCACCACGGTTGAGTGCAGGGACATTGACGTGGACGAGCTGGGGCCGGAGGAGCAGGGGGAATACAAGAAGCACACGGTTAATGGATATGGTTCAATACAGGACGAAAAGTGGCTTACTGACGTGGCTAAGGACATAATACTCCTTCATCATGAGAGGGTGGACGGGGGAGGATACCCGTTCCAGTACACAGGCGCAAAGCTTAGGCCGGAGGTTAAGCTGGTGGCGGTGTGCGATGATTTTGACTCGATGATAAGCGGTGTGGGCAGGAAGCGCATGAAGATGCATGAGGCGATTGAATACATCAAGGTCAATGAGGGCGTGTTGTATGACAGTTCCGTGGCAAGCAAGCTTTTGAAGGCAATTGCCGTGTATCCTGTTGGAACCATTGCAGTTACCAATGAGGGTGAGCAGGCGGAGGTAATCAGGCAGAACCCGACGGCACCGGAGAGGCCTGTCATCAGGATGCTTAAGCACCAGGACGGGACACCTTATGACTCAGAGGTTGTGTATGACATGATGAGGAAGCTCACCATATTCATAGTTGACACCATTGATTAGTTTGAAAGGCTGATGAGGACATATGCATCTTTTTTTACGGGCGATAGGCTTCGGGGACGCATCCGATGAGCAGATGGACAATTTAATAGACGCAGCCGTTGAGAAGATGCGGACGGATGTCGGATTGATGGTTGTCAATAAGCATTTTGGCAGGGGGGCGGTGCTGATACCGACAAGCGAAAGCACTGGAGTGTGCGTATATGGACGGCTTGAGGGGGATGCATTTATTAAGGAATATTATTACCCGCTTTTCATGGGGGATGCAAAGGAAAGCAATGGCGACATGACGCTGGAACGGCACCTTGACAAGGAATCCTACGAGGTTGTGTGCGAGGACCTCAAGGTCGGGGTGACGCTCATATTTTACCTGCAGAACGTAATCGGGTATCTTGACTATATAGAGGCAAGGGCAGCGGAGGGCAATTCCAGTGCCAGGATGTTTGAGATGGACAGGAAGAACCTCATGGAAAAGCAGGCGATAGAGGGCAGGCCGGTGTCACTGGCGGCGCTTTCGGTGGGCGGGATGATACTGCTCCCGGCATCAAAGCCCAAGACCGAGAACAAGAGCTTCAACCCAAGGCAGCGCGCCAAGGAGATTGAGTATAACAATCTTGTGACGGCAGCGAGGAACGGGGACCAGGATGCGATAGAGACACTGACGATACAGGATTTGGATGCCTATACTGCAATATCCAGGAGGATTGTGCATGAGGACGTGCTGTCCATAGTTGAAAGCTCATTCATGCCCTGCGGGGTTGAGTGTGACCAGTATTCCGTGATAGGGGAGATACTGGGAATTGAAAGGCAGACCAATGTATTTACCGGGGAGAATATGTGCCTGTTGCGGCTTTCCTGCAACGACATTGTGTTTGACCTGGTCATCAATGAGGCGGATCTTGTGGGCGAGCCTGCCCTGGGGCGCAGATTCAAGGGGAATGTGTGGCTTCAGGGAGAGGTGCAGTTTCCTTGATATACATATGATGAAGGATTAACATTTTACAGGGGATGAGGCGGTTTGCAGTAAAGGGCATGCCGAAATTTACGAAGGAGGGATATAAAAGATTAATAACAGGGGGTTACACAATGGATAAGAAGAACAATGCAGCAGGCAGGAATACCACGGGGAACAGGATAAGCTTCATCAATTCCATAATGGGCAAGACATCAGCACTTACATTTCTTGTGGTACTGGCAACGGGGCTTATGATGATATGGACATATGCGCCGCAGATGAAAAAGGAGATATCTGCACTTTCCAAGAGCTACCTTTTGGATATTGCGGAGTCGGGTGAACAGCTGATAGAGAATGAAATGTCACATTCCAATAAGCAGACGGCACTTGGCAAGGATTTCCTCACGGCAAATTTTTCGGATATGGGGATTGACGGGGCGGATTCAAGCTACGTGTATGTTGTGTCGGCTGACGGCACGATGATGTACCACCCTACTGCCGACAAGATTGGGCAGCCTGTTGAAAATTCAGTAATCAAGGGCGTTGTGGAGGATTTGGCGGCAGGCAGGAAGGTTGAGAACCAGGTTGTCACATACGTGTACAAGGGAGCCAACAAATACGCAGCATACGCACTGGATGCCGGACAGAATTTCATCGTGGTTTCAACCGTGGATGAAAGCGACCTCACAAGCTCGATTAAGCACATTAATTTCCGCGGCGTGGAGGGAATGATATTCTCCATAATAGTATTTGGCTTTGTTTTCGTTGTGTTCATGAAGCTGGCGATGGTCAAGCCGATTAATCAGCTTAGGGAGAAGACGGAAAGGCTTTCGGGCATGGATTTCACCATCCATGGTGAGGATGGTAAGCTTGTCGCCAGGAAGGATGAGGTGGGGCTCATCGCCAAGGGCATAGACGATTTGCAGCGTGAGCTCATATCGGTTGTTGAGACAATCAGGAGCAACAGCAGCAACGTAACGGGCGCCGCCAATGACCTGAGCCGCAGCGCAAGTGACACCAATGCGGCAATGGGGCAGATGGACACGGCGGTCAACGATATTGCGGAGGGTGCGACATCACAGGCTGCGGAGACGCAGCAGGCATCTGAAAATGTCATTAGGATGGGCAACCTGATTCGCGAAACGGGTGTGAAGGTTGATGAGCTCATGGGCTCGGTCAACACCATGGACAAGGCAAATGAAAATGCACAGGAAATCCTGCAGCAGCTCATGCAGATTAACAGGCAGTCCAGCGAATACATAGACGTGATTGTGGAGCAGACCACCACCACCAACGAGTCTGCAATGAAGATTAGTGAGGCAACCAGGATAATAGCCGACATAGCAGGCCAGACCAACCTTTTGTCGCTGAATGCATCCATCGAGGCTGCAAGGGCAGGTGAGATGGGCAAGGGCTTTGCGGTTGTTGCATCTGAGATTCAGAAGCTTGCGGAGCAGTCAACGCAGTCTGCCAACGAGATTGACAAGATTATCAACACGCTTTTGGCGGATTCGGAGAAGTCCGTTGAGACCATGGGACAGGTCAAGAAAATCATGGAGGAGCAGAACCACTGCATGGAGCGCACCGGTGATGCATTTGACAAGATTCGCAAGGGTGTGGAGGATTCCATGTCCGGAATGAAGGAGATTGCCACCAAGACAGAGGAGCTTGACAGCTCCAGGGTACAGGTGGTTGACATGGTCAACAGCCTTACGGCGATTGCACAGGAAAATGCCGCCGCAACGGAAGAAACCTCTGCGTCGGTTGTGGAGGTTGCCAACATTGTTGACGGAATCTCCAGAAAAGCAGGGGAGTTGAGCAGCATCGCAGACAACATGAACGAGAAGATGAGCGTTTTCAAGCTGTAAGTGTGTAAGTGGAAAAAACAAGTTGACATTCCTGGGGAATGGGAGTATTATATAGGGGATGTGTTCCTGTAGTTAAGTGGATATAACACGCCCCTCCTAAGGGTGAATCGGCAGTTCGACTCTGCCCAGGAACATTATTCCTTGTTGTGATTAGTGAAAGGCCTTGCCTCTTGTGGGCGGGGTCTTTCTTTTGTGGTGGGTATGAAATGCCTGCGGAATTGGGGTGGATATGGAAAATCTTGTGTTTTGCCTGAACGCAACCGTGCCGGTGTTCCTGCTGATGGTGCTGGGGCTGTTGTTTTTAAGGCTTGGGATGTTTGATGAAAATTTCACGAAAAGGATGAATGCCTTTGTGTTCAAGGTGGCACTTCCGGTGCTTGTGTTCCAGGATTTGTCAACGCAGGATTTCAGGGCTGTATGGGATGGGAAATATGTGCTGTTCTGCTTTGCCGCCACGTTAATCTCAATATTGCTCTCCATGGCGGTTTCATTTCTGTTTAACAGGGACATAAGGGGCGAGTTTGCCCAGGCATCGTACAGGTCAAGCGCGGCTTTGCTGGGGATAGGCTTCATTCAGAACATATATGGGAGTTCTGGGATGGCACCGCTCATGATAATAGGAACAGTGCCGCTTTACAACATAATGGCGGTGGTGATACTGTCATTCCTTAAGCCTGACAGGGGGCACCTGGATGGAAGGCTTATCGCAGGGACGCTTAAGGGCATTGTCACCAATCCCATCATCATCGGGATTGTGCTGGGGCTTTTGTGGTCGCTTCTTGGCATTCCGCAGCCGGTCATAATGTCAAAGACGGTCAAATACATTGCAAACCTTGCGTCACCGCTGGGGCTTATGGCGTTGGGGGCAAGCTTTGATTACAGGAAGGCATTTTCCCGCATCAGGCCGGCACTGGTGGCGGCAGCCTTTAAGCTGGTGGTGTTCTGCGCCATGTTCCTTCCGGCGGCAGTCTGGCTTGGGTTTACACATGACAAGCTGGTGGCGGTGCTTGTAATGCTTGGCTCCCCAACAACGGTGAGCTGCTTTGTCATGGCAAAGAGCATGGGGCATGAGGGGACGCTTTCGGCAAGCATTGTCATGATAACAACATTTCTTAGTGCATTTACCCTGACGGGGTGGCTGTATCTGCTAAGGAGCTTTGGATTGGTGTAAATTTATTGATTTTTATACGGGAATCCGTTATACTGTAGACAGTATGGCGGATTTTGTCCAATTGTTA
>CAYZYS010000104.1:4242-7192 GCA_964482605.1 uncultured Bacteroides sp. | reverse complement strand
ATTTCTTGATACCAACGGTGCGCACCAGGAGACTGGCGTGCTGGTTGACATACCGGAGGAAAACGGGAAATCAGTGCTCGATGAGAGGGCTTATTCACAGGAAAATGGGGCCGCAATTGAAGCCAATCTCAAGGAGAAGTGGCTTGAAGCCTTAAGCGACCTCAATGTGTGCTCACAGAAGGGGCTTGTTGAAAGATTTGATTCCTCAATCGGTGCCTCATCAGTATACATGCCTTATGGCGGCAGGTACCAGCTTACGGAGGTGCAGACCATGGTGGCAAAGCTTCCGGTGCTCAAGGGCGACTGCGATACCGTCACCATGATGAGCTATGGCTTTGACCCGTATCTTTCAAGCTGGAGCCCATACCACGGCGCAATATATGCGATTGTGGAGTCAGTGTCAAAGATTGTGGCAGCAGGCGGTGATTATTCTAAGATAAGGTTTACGTTCCAGGAGTATTTCCGCAGGATGACGGAGGAGCCGTCAAGGTGGAGCCAGCCATTTGCGGCGCTTCTCGGTGCGTATGATGCGCAGCTTGGCTTCGGGCTTCCGTCAATCGGCGGCAAGGACAGCATGTCTGGAACCTTCAATGAAATAGACGTCCCGCCTACGCTTGTGTCCTTTGCGGTGGATGTGGCAAGGGAGCGTGAGGTCATAACCCCTGAGCTCAAAAACGCAGGCAGCAGCCTTGTGTTGTTTAAGTATGGCAGGGATGACAGGCTTGTTCCTGATTATGCGGGGCTTAAGGAAATGTATGCCCGTATTCATGACATGATTGGAAGCGGCGTCATTGTCTCGGCTTATGTTGTGGATGGCAAGGGGCTTGTTCCGGCGGTCAGCAAGATGGCGTTTGGAAACGGGCTTGGGGTTGAATTTAACACCGGGCTTGGTGCGGCAGAGCTCTTTGCACCTGGCTTTGGTTACATTGTGGCAGAGGTTCCTGCTGACAGGGTCGGTGACATCAGCCTGGCTTATACATTGGTTGGCAAGGTAAATGACAGCGGCAGCTTTACCTATGGCAGCGTGGGTGTTTCAATGGATGAGGCGCTTAAGAGCTGGACGGGAACGCTTGAGAAGGTATTCCCTTCAAAGGCGGCAGGCAGCAGGGAAAAGGTTGAGACAAAGCCGTATTGCACAGGTGACGTGCATATTTGCAAAAATAAGGTCGCAAGGCCGACAGTGTTCATTCCCGTATTTCCGGGAACCAACTGTGAGTATGACAGCACAAGGGCATTTGAGGCTGCCGGCGCCAATGTGGTAGTCAGGGTGTTTAAGAATCTGGATGCCAATGGAATCAGGGAGTCAGTTGGGGAGTTCACGAAGGCGATTGACCAGGCGCAGATAATCATGTTCCCTGGCGGCTTTTCCGCAGGTGATGAGCCGGATGGCTCCGCAAAGTTCTTTGCGACTGCGTTCCGCAATGAGAAGATGAAGGAGGCGGTTCACAGGCTGCTTGATGACAGGGATGGACTTGCACTTGGCATCTGCAACGGCTTCCAGGCACTCATTAAGCTGGGGCTTGTGCCGGAGGGAAGGATTGTTGGACAGACCGCAGACTCACCGACACTTACGTTTAACACAATCAACAGGCACATATCGAGGATGGTATACACCAAGGTTGTCACCAATAAGTCACCGTGGCTTGCGGGGACACAGCTTGGGGGCGTGTATGTGACGCCTGCCTCACATGGTGAGGGAAGGTTTGTTGCGCATAAGGAATGGCTTGACAGGCTTTTTGCCAATGGACAGGTTGCCACACAGTATTGTGACCCTGATGGCAATGTGAGCATGGACAGTGAGTGGAATGTGAATGGCTCATACATGGCGGTTGAGGGCATTACAAGCCCAGACGGACGCTGTCTTGGAAAGATGGCGCACGTTGAGAGGCGCGGCAGGAGCGTTGCTGTGAACATATATGGCGAGCAGGATTTGAAGATATTTGAATCCGGCGTGAAGTATTTCCAGTAAAACATAATGAAGCTGTCGCTTCAACGAATGGGATTCGTGGGGCGGCAGCTTCCTTTTTGATTTTCAACTGGGAAAGAACTGATAAAATACTCATAATTTGGGTAAAAACACAAAAAATTCAAAAAACATCTACAAAATTAACTAAATTTAATATACAATATCGGTATGGTATCAAACACCATATAAAATTTAATACAGGGGGATTCGATTTTTCTGCCCCGGACAGGAGTCATATGAACGCTAATGTGCTGATTGTTGATGATTGCTGTGAGGATGTGGAAATTTTCGAAAGATTAATAAGGGATGAGACACCAAAGACCAATATTTACAAGGCTGACAGCATTGCCAATGCATACCGTGCGTCCATGGAGCATGACATTGATTTGTTCGTGATTAACGGTACGATGGACCAGGGCAGGGACGGCGGACTTCCGGCGCTTAGGTTTGCAAGCGCAATGCGTGGCATGGAGAGGTACTACATAACCCCGATGCTGGTCAAGATGGGGCTTGACAACCAGGTGGACTACCTTCTCCAGGTGCTTCATGTGTATGCCTGCATAGAGAAGCCCTTTGATGAAAACAGGGTGAGGGAGCTGATGAAAAAGACAATCGGACTCAAGAATTTGCCATCAAGGGGTGAAATGTCCGAGGTGGTTTTTCGTGAGGGGGGAATGCTCCATGTGGTGAGGCCGATGGAGATAAGGTACATCGAGGGAAGAAACCATGACGTGAGGATTGCCATGGATGAAGGACAGCTTCAGCTTAGGAACAAGACGCTGGCGGGTGTGCTCGATAACCTCAACTGTGGCTGGCTGGTGCAATGCAGCCGCAATTATGCTGTGAACCTGAAAAAGGTTGTGAGCGTGGACAACATTAACCGCTATGTCAAGCTCCGTGACGGTGAACTGATTGACATGGGTGGTAATTACAGGGCGAGGCTCAAGGAGAAGCTGAACATACTTGATTGAAGAAGTGAGATTG
>CAYZYS010000104.1:0-4142 GCA_964482605.1 uncultured Bacteroides sp. | reverse complement strand
TTGAAGAAGTGAGATTGAGCCGGTGGCGGATGTATGCGTCACTGGCTCGTTTTGAACATGTGACCGAGATACGGGAGCTGCACAAGAAAAGTGCCTGATGCTGATTTCCCATAGCGACCATTATATGTCCAAATTGTGAACGGGGATAAAATATTTACCGAATTATGCAAAATGTGCCATTGAATGTGGCAAAAGCCGCTGGATATGAGATTATATCATGCATTTGGTGAGGATATTGGTGCATTCGGTGAAATCAATGGTGTGAAAAATCATACCTGACGGGACACTCAATCGCTCTTGACTTATGTACCCCTTATGATAAAATGAATAGGTATGCTTTGATTTAAGAAAACCCAATGACGTAGGAGGGAGTTATGGCAGAGGTTCGTTATAACCATAAGGAAGTTGAAAAGAAATGGCGCGGCAATTGGCAGGTTAAGCCGATTAACGTGAATGATGGAAAGAAGCCAAAGTATTATTGCCTTGACATGTTTCCGTACCCATCAGGAAGTGGCCTTCATGTTGGACACTGGAGGGGATATGTGATAAGTGATGTGTGGAGCCGTTACAAGATGCTTCACGGATATTATGTCATTCACCCGATGGGATGGGATGCATTTGGCCTCCCTGCTGAGAATTATGCGATAAAGAACGGTGTGCACCCAAGGGTGTCAACCGCAGCCAATGTGGCTAACATCAAGAGGCAGATTAAGGAAATATCCGCAGTGTATGACTGGGATATGGAGCTTAACACCACCGACCCTGAGTTTTACAAGTGGACACAGTGGATATTTGTGAAAATGTTCAAGGCGGGTCTTGCATATGAGAAGGAGATGCCAATCAACTGGTGTCCGTCCTGCAAGACGGGACTTGCCAATGAAGAGGTTGTGAATGGCTGCTGTGAGCGCTGCCATTCTGAGGTTACGAAGAAGAACCTTAAGCAGTGGATGCTTAAGATTACCGCATATGCCGACAGGCTCCTTGATGACCTGGACAAGCTTGACTGGCCGGAGAAGGTCAAGAAGATGCAGACTGACTGGATTGGACGTTCATATGGCGCTGAGGTTGACTTCAAGGTTGAGGGCAGGGATGAGGTAATCACAGTTTACACAACCAGGCCTGACACCCTCCACGGCGCAACCTTCATGGTGCTGGCGCCGGAGCATAAGATGGCTGCCTCACTTGCAACCGATGAAACAAGGAAGGCTGTTGAGGATTATATTTACAAGGCTTCAACACGCTCCAACATAGACCGTATGGCGGACAAGGAAAAGACCGGCGTGTTCACAGGAAGCTACGCCATCAACCCATTGAATGGCGCAAGGGTTCCAATCTGGCTTTCAGATTATGTGCTTGCCGATTATGGAACGGGTGCAATCATGTGTGTTCCTGCACATGATGACCGCGACTTTGAGTTTGCAACCAAGTTCAACATTCCAATCATCCAGGTAATTGCCAAGGATGGCAAGGAGATTGAGAACATGACTGAAGCCTACACGGAAGCTTCAGGAATCATGATTAATTCAGGCGACTGGAATGGCATGGAGTCGGCAGTGCTTAAGAAGGAAGCACCTGCAATGATAGAGAAGATGGGCTTCGGGCGCAAGACCACCAATTACAAGCTGAGGGATTGGGTGTTCTCACGCCAGCGTTACTGGGGCGAGCCTATTCCGATTGTGCACTGCCCTGACTGTGGCTGCGTGCCGGTGCCAGAGGAGGAGCTTCCGCTGCTGCTTCCGGAGGTTGAGCGCTATGAGCCTACGGGAACGGGTGAATCACCGCTTGCGGGGATTGAGGAGTGGGTCAACACAACCTGTCCTAAATGTGGTAAGCCTGCAAAGCGCGAGACCAACACCATGCCGCAGTGGGCGGGTTCATCCTGGTATTTCCTGCGCTATGTTGACAACAAGAACAGCCAGGAGCTTGTAAACAGGGAGAAGGCTGACAAGCTGCTTCCGGTTGACATGTACATCGGCGGTGTGGAGCATGCCGTGCTGCATTTGCTCTATTCAAGGTTTTACACCAAGTTCCTCAATGACATCGGTGTGATTGACTTTGATGAGCCGTTCAAGAAGCTGTTCAACCAGGGCATGATATGCAAGAAGCCTGATGATGTTGAGAAGTACGGCACCAAGGCGCAGAAGATGAGCAAGTCCATGGGCAATGTGGTGTCACCTGACGAGCTGGTGAATGACTATGGCTGCGATTCCCTTAGGATGTATGAGCTTTTCGTGGGCCCGCCGGACATGGACGCAGAGTGGGATGACAGGGGCATTGACGGGGTACATAGGTTCCTTGCACGTTATTGGAACCTGATTCAGGACAATGCGAAGAATCCTGCCGCACCTACCGAGGAATGCACGAAGCTTTGCCACAAGATGATTTACGACATTACACAAAGGCTTGAGAGCTTCAGCCTCAACACTGTTGTCAGTGGCTTCATGGAGTACAGCAACAAGATGATTGAGCTTGCAAAGAGGCAGGGCGGTCTTGACAGGGAGACCATGGAGACAATGGTTACGCTTCTTGCCCCATTTGCACCGCATGTGGCTGAGGAGCTGTGGGAGGTGCTTGGGCATGACACAAGTGTCTTCGAGAACAACAAGTGGCCGTCCTTTGACGAAGCTGCAATGCAGGATGATGAGATTGAGATTGCGGTTCAGCTCAATGGCAAGACCAAGGCTGTCATAACCGTCCCTGCGGACGTTGCAAGGGATGCTGCAATACAGGCAGGCAAGGATGCGCTTGGTGACAGGCTTGTGGGAAATGTGATTAAGGAAATATATGTTCCGGGTAAAATTGTAAATATAGTAGCGAAATAATTATATATGCATTCAGTGCCGGTTAGGGAGGTTTATGTTTATTGCCACCTTAATCGGCATTTTTTCTGTCCATACGACAAATTTTCAGTGTGTATTCTGACAATATATGTGGTATACTGTTAATATCTGATTTTAATGCGGGAAACGGCAGGCTGTGAAATGTTTTTTTAAATATGTTCATTTGCAGTGGGGCTGCCGTGGCTTGGGAAGTGCGCCGTATGGTGCGGAAATGGGGGTTGTATGCTTGATGAACTGGATTTGAAAAGGGAGCTTACACTTAAGGAGGAAATGCTTATCAAGGAGGAGATAAGCCAGTTGGGGGACAGGTTTTCCAATTTGCAGCAAAAGCTGAAGAAGGCGGGAATTCCCGTTGTGATTGTGTTTGAGGGCTGGGGCTCGTCCGGCAAGGGCAGCCTGATAGGCAAGCTGCTAAAGTACCTTGACCCAAGGGGTGTTGCAATGCATTCCATTACCAAGCCAAGTGATGATGAGGCGAGAAAGCCTTATATGACAAGGTTCTGGCTGAGGCTTCCGGGGTACGGTGAGATAGCCATATTTGACAGGAGCTGGTACCATGACTGGAATGAAGCGCATTTGAAGGAGATTGAGAGATTTGAAAGGCAGCTCACGGATGACGGCTACATGATATTTAAGTTTTTCCTGCACATTTCCAAGAAGGAGCAGGAAAAGAGGCTTAGCCGCCTGGAGGAATCCAAGACCACAAAATGGCGTGTGACGGATGAGGATTGGGAGCAGAATAAGCATTATGCCAAATGCTTACGGAACTTTGAAACGTTGCTTGAGGCAACGGATTATGACTGTGCGCCGTGGCATCCCGTGTCAGGCATGGACAAGGATGAGGCGTTAAGGGATGTGCTTGACTGCCTTGTTGAGAATCTTGAGGTGATGGTTGACAGGGCGGGCAAGAAGTCAAAGGAGAAGGGCGGAAGGCTCTTGCAGGGCAAGGGAATACTCCCGCGGCACATGGATTTTGCCATGGAGGAGAAGCCGAAGATTCAGGAGGTCAACTTAGACTGCACCCTGTCGGAGAAGGAATACAGGAAGCGCCTGGACAAGCTTCAGGACAAGCTTCTTAAGCTGTCCTATAAGCTGTACAAGAAGCAGATTCCGCTTATAATATGCTATGAGGGCTGGGATGCTGCCGGAAAGGGCGGCAACATCAAGAGGCTTGTGTCATGCTTTGATGCCAGGGATTATGAGGTTCACCCTGTTGCCGCACCTGACATTCAGGAGAAAAACCACCATTATCTTTGGAGGTTCTGGAAAAATTTGCCGAAGAACGGGCACATAGAGGTGTTT
>CAYZYS010000103.1:0-7484 GCA_964482605.1 uncultured Bacteroides sp. | reverse complement strand
CCAGAATGACCTTATTGCGGAGTATGTTGCGGGCACTCTCATGAAATATTCTTATACCAATGAATGGAAGACCAGGAAGCTTGCGGCAAACATAACCAATTTTGAACATGTTGAGAATACTGCAGTGCCTGCCGTAAGCCAGGATGATTCCGCAACCAAGGGAAGCACTGCAAATACATCAGGTACGGGTGGCAGCAGCCAGACCACGAGCAGCGGCACGCTGTCTGACCTTGCGTCGGCGTTTGGGATGGATGGCATAACCATAAGCTACAAGGGCAGCGAGCTTGGCAAGAGATACCCTGATGATGAGGATGTGCTTTCCGTAAGGGCGACGTCCGGCAAGGAGATAGTAACGGTTAGGTTCAACCTTGCCAATAACGGCACGGAGCCGGTTACCTGCAACACCGCACAGCTTAGCGTTGTTCTGAAGCTTGCGGTCAATGGCAATGGCAATGTGACGGAGTATGCCACGATGCTGAAGAATGACATCAATTCCCTTTCCAACGTGACAATCAGCCCCGGTGAGAATTATGAGGCGGTTGCACTGTTCATGGTCAGCGAGGGACTGTATGATTCAATTGACAGCCTTACCCTCACTGTTGGGGGACAGGGAGTGTCAGGGGCCAAGATAGCCTTGAATTAGCCGTGTACATTTGTGATATGCCAGAATGGAATTTCAAGAGGGGGAAGAAATGGGAACGATAATTGTCGCCAAGGATGGAAGCGGAGACTGCAATACCGTACAGGAGGCGCTTGACAGGGCAATGCCCGGTGATTTGATACAGGTGCGCAATGGCGTGTATAAGGAGCGCATTGAATCAAGGTGCGGCGGAATCACCATTGAGGGTGAGGACAAGGAAAAGACCATAATCACGGAGGGGTATTATGCCGAGATGATTATGGAGGATGGCAGCAAGCGTGGGACATTTCGCAGTTATACCGCACTTTTTAACCATGACGGCATAGCTGTGAGGAATGTCACAATTGAAAATTCAGCAGGCTTTGGAACCAAGGTGGGACAGGCAATTGCCGTGTATGCCGAGGGCGATGGGATAAGCTTTGAGGATTGCAGGATATTGGGGCACCAGGATACGCTTTTTACTGGCCCGCTGCCATTTAAGGAGAAGATACCGGGTGGATTCACCGGTCCAACGCAGTTTGCCACAAGGAGGATTGGAAGGCAAAGCTACGAGAGGTGTTACATCTGCGGTGAGGTTGACTTCATATTTGGGAGTGCCATAGCGTATTTTCACGATTGTGAGCTGTATGCGCTGAACAGGGACATGGAGGTTAATGCATTTTACACTGCCCCGTCTACATATGAGGGTAGCAGGTATGGGTATGTGTTCGACTCCTGCCGTTTCACGGGGAATTGTCCGAAGGGCACGGTGTACCTGGGAAGGCCGTGGAGGGAATATGCAAGGGCGGTGTTCATCAACTGTGACATTGACGAAGGTGTCAATGCGGCAGGCTTTGATGACTGGAACAAGGCGGATGCCCATGATAAGATGTTTTTTGCGGAGTATGGCTGTAAGGGGGCTGGAAGCAGCCGCAGTGCAAGGGCTGCATTTTCACATGAGTTGAGCGAGGAGGAAGCTGCTGAATATACCAGGGGCAGGGTTTTGGCACAGGTATCCAATGATTGAATATAAGATTAATGAGATGGATGTGGACACATATCTTTCACTCAGGGAAAGGGTTGGCTGGAAGCGGCTTTCAAAGGCGCAGGCACAGAAGGCGCTGGACAACAGCCTGTACGTTGTGTCGGCGTATGACGGGGACAGTGCGGTTGGCATGGGACGGGTTGTTGGCGATGGCGCCGTCATATGCTACGTGCAGGATTTGATAGTTGTACCGGGAGAGCAGGGCAGCGGCATAGGCGGACATATACTTGAGCTTTTGAAGGAGTATGTGTCGGAAATGGTGACGGAGGGCACGGAGATGATGCTTGACCTCATGTGCGCCAAGGGGCGTGAGGATTTCTACCGCCACCACGGCTTTATTGCAAGACCCACGGAAAAGCTGGGGCCTGGAATGATTATGTATATAAAAAAATAATTACGAAGTATAGAATTTAATGTACTGGCGTGGGGTAAGCCCCATGTATGACTTAAATTCCCTTTGGAAATGAGCCTGGTCGGAATAATCAAGGTTGCGTATGAACCATGAGATGTCCTTTCCGGGCTCCTTTTGCATCTGGGACAGTACGGCGTGAAAGCGCACCATGCGACAGTAGCTTTTGGCGCTTATTCCAAGATAGGTGTCAAAAAGCCTTGTGACATGCCTTGTGGAGTAGCCAGCCTCCTCTGCCAGTGCGGCCACCTGTATGCAGCCGTTGGTGTCACGCACCCTTTCGCACATTCTGGTGAAATCAACGGGAAGTGTGCAGTGGTGTGTGCATTGCGTCTGCATTGCGGGCGGCTGGTGCATTGCGGGTGATGATGGTTGTCCCGTTGTGCAGGCGGGAAAATCCGCGGGCAGCAGCCCATATGTACGATATAATTGGCTTATTTCGCAGAAATCAATTGTAATGTATTGGTGTGGCTTTAACGTGAGGCTTGCGGGAGCTTCAAGTATGCCGACAAAGCCGGTGCTTTCCCTGCCATCATTGTCAAACTGGTGCAGCACCAGGATGTGTTCGTCCGGAACCAGGCTGAGAAGGCAGCCATCCTCCGTGGAAAATGCAGTATGCTTGATGAATGGCTGGTAGGCAATGTGCTCCTCTTGCATCTTGGGTTCCTTTCCTGCTGCGTTCGTATGTCCGTCTGTGGCGGCGGTGGTGCCGCCCCTATGTAAGAATACAGAATTGGGCGTGTGAAGTCAATACGTCCGATTTTTTCAATATTTGCCATTTTATGGGTGTATAATGGGTACATAAGCTGAACAGCGGGGCACAAGGGCGTGCATTTCGGGGATTATCCCCGGGATGCGTGCCTTTTTTGCTTTGGCGGCTTTCAAATATATGTTAGGAGGAATGGATTATGGAAGAATTGATGGATTTGGTCAACGGCCAGGTCTTTGCAGTGTGGTTCTTGATTGGCGCTGCATTGGTGTTCTGGATGCAGGCAGGCTTCGCAATGGTTGAGACGGGCTTCACCCGTGCGAAGAATGCCGGAAACATCATCATGAAGAACCTGATGGATTTTTGCATCGGTACGGTGATGTTCATTTTGATTGGTTTTGGTTTTTTGTTGGGGGAGGATGTGTTGGGCTTCATTGGCAAGCCGGGCTTTGACATCTTCACCTCATATGCGGACTTCGACTGGTCGAATTTCGTGTTCAACCTGGTGTTCTGTGCAACAACCGCAACGATTGTGTCAGGCGCCATGGCAGAGAGGACAAAATTCCTGTCCTATTGTGTATACTCAGCAGTTATATCTGCACTGATATACCCGATTGAGGCACACTGGATTTGGGGCGGCGGCTGGCTTGCAC
The DNA here is from genome assembly GCA_964482605.1 of uncultured Bacteroides sp. Lineage (GTDB taxonomy): Bacteria > Bacillota > Clostridia > Lachnospirales > Lachnospiraceae > Bacteroides_F. Next base: position 4,049 of record CAYZYS010000103.1, on the reverse strand, counting down.
AGCTTGGCTTCCACGATTTTGCGGGTTCATGTGCAATTCACATGGTAGGTGGTATTTCCGCAATCATAGGTGCAAAGATTCTTGGACCACGTATTGGTAAATTTGACAAGGATGGAAAGCCTAAGGCAATTCTTGGACATAACCTGGCAATTGGTGCCCTTGGCGTGTTCATCCTGTGGTTTGGCTGGTATGGTTTCAACGGCGCTGCAGCAACAACTGTGGACGAGCTTGCTTCAATTACACTTACAACGACTGTTGCCCCGGCTGTTGCCACTGTTGTATGTATGATTTTCACATGGATTAAGTATGGCAAGCCTGATGTTTCAATGTGCCTTAATGCATCACTTGCAGGTCTTGTGGGCATTACCGCGGGATGTGACGTGCTCGATTGCTTCGGTGCGATTGTGGTTGGCTGTGTGTCAGGACTTTTGGTTCCGTTTGGAATATGGCTGTTGGATTACAAGCTCAAGATTGATGACCCTGTCGGTGCCGTTGCCGTCCATATGATGAATGGTATCTGGGGAACGATAGCAGTTGGCCTTTTGGCTACTGATACGGCTCCTGCTTTTTCAAGGGGCTTTGGTGATGGCGTTGAGTTTGGTGCCAACCAGATATGCGGCAAGGGTCTTCTGTACGGCGGAGGCTTCAAGCTCCTTGGAATACAGCTTGCAGGTGTGCTTTCGGTGGCTGCATGGACCGTGGTGACAATGACGATAGTATTTTTCATAATCAAGGCAATCTTTGGCCTGCGTGTGTCAAAGGAGGAGGAAATCAAGGGTCTGGATTCAACGGAGCATGGCCTTGTGTCAGCTTACTCAGGCTTTAACCTGAGCACTGCCGAGTTCCTTGACGGTGATGAGATTGTGGAGATTGGTTCGGAGACCATGGAGAAGTCGGTTCCTGTTGCAATGAAGGTGTCCGCAGGGGATTCCGCACACAAGATAAGCAAGGTGGAGATTATCATGAAGCAGGCAAGGTTCGAGGCTTTGAAGAAGTCGATGAACGAGCTTGGCGTAACCGGCATGACGGTTACACAGGTGCTTGGCTGTGGTGTGCAGAAGGGTGCCACTGAGTATTACCGTGGTGCTGAGATTGACATGCAGCTTTTGCCTAAGGTAAAGGTTGAGATGGTTGTGTCCAAGGTTCCTGTAATGGATGTAATCACTGCGGCAAGGAAGGCACTTTACACAGGGCACATCGGTGATGGCAAGATATTTGTCCATGACGTTGAGGATGTTGTAAAGGTTCGTACCGGTGAGACAGGATATGATGCCCTCCAGGGTGAGGATGAGTTTTAGGCATTCCAATCCTTCAAAATAATATATAGATGAAAATGTCCCTGGGTGCGCCCGGGGACATTTTTGTCGGGTACGCCAATGAAAATTAATGTGAAGATGTGAATTGGCAGGCGGCATGCGGGCATACTAGGCATATATGAGATTGGAGTGTGCGTATGGGTGATTTTGTGTGCAGTGCCACGGCGAATATAAGTGTGTGCAGCGAGGAGCTGCGGCTTGACAGGAATTTTGACATCATGTGCAGGACGCTCAAGGTGGGCGGACGTGATTCAGGGATATTTTTCATAGATGGGTTTGTGCAGGAGGATTTGATGCAGAAGCTCATGCAGTTTTTCGTGGGGCTTGGGGCTTCGGATGTGGAGAGCCTTGATGCATTTCTTGGGATGGGGCTTCCGTACTGCGAGGTATCTCTGGTTGACACCCTGCAGGAGTTTACCACCGATGTGCTGTCAGGGGTGTGCTGCATGTTCCTTGACGGCCATGACAGGTGCATTGCCATTGACGGCAGGACGTATCCGGCAAGGAGCGTTGGTGAGCCCTGGAAGGACAGGGTCATGCGTGGCTCAAGGGATGGGTTTGTTGAGACAATCGTGTTCAACGTGGCACTGGTCAGGAGGCGCATAAGGGACCCGCGGCTTTTGGTGGAGATGGTGCAGGTGGGTGAGAGGTCACGTACCAATGTTGCATTGTGCTATCTTGAGGACAAGGCTGACCTTGTCTTTCTTGAGGAGCTTAAGAAGAAAATCGGGAAAATACAGGTTGAGGCGCTTACAATGAACGTGCAGAGCCTTGCGGAATGTTTGCTGCCGGGAAGGTGGGTCAATCCCCTGCCGAAGTACAAATATTCCGAGAGGCCTGATACGGCCGCCGCTGCGATACTTGACGGCAATGTCGTTGTAATGGTTGACAATGCACCCGGGGCCATGATACTTCCAACCAGCGTGTTTGACATGCTGGAGGAGGCTGACGATTTCTATTTTCCGCCCGTTGTGGGGACATACCTTCGCTGGTCAAGGTTTCTTGTTACGGCACTTACGGTGGTGCTTACGCCGCTGTGGCTTCTTTTCCTTGGAAACCCGGGGCTTACCCCTGACTGGCTTGCGTTCACCCTTGTGGAGGATGTGGGAAATGTGCCCGTGCTTGTGCAGCTTCTCATACTTGAGCTTTGCATAGACGGACTGAGGCTTGCCGCCGTGAATACCCCAAGCACCATGTCAACGCCGCTCAGCGTGGTTGCGGGAATTGTGGTGGGCGAATATGCCGTGAGCTCAGGGTGGTTCTGTCCTGAGGCAATGCTGTACATGGCGCTTGTCACCGTTGCCACCTACTCGCAGGCAAGCATAGAGATGGGCTTCGCACTCAAGTTCATGAGGGTGATGACCCTGATTTTGACCGCATTGCTTGGGATATGGGGCTTTGCTGCGGGAATTGTGGTGTCCCTGGCCATGGTGGCAGCCAACAGGACGTTATCGGGCAAGAGCTACATTTATCCCCTTATTCCCTTTAACAGGGAGAAGCTGAAGCGCAAGCTGGTCCGTGTGAGACTGAGGGGGTAAGCTGTGTAAATTGTTCCTTGAAAAGGACAATGATTCATGATATTATTAGAGAAGTATTTCATAAGTACGAATTGAAGGAGGAGTGGAAGAATGGAAGTAAGACCAGGAGCCAATCCTGTGGATGTGAAGGGTTACGACACAGCCAGGTTAAGACATGATTTCCTTGTCCAGGACATGTTCAACGCCAATGAGGTTAAGACGGTGTACAGCCAGATTGACCGTATCATCATCGGTGCTGCGATGCCTGTTGACAAGGCGCTGAAGCTTGAGGCGGGTGCTGAGCTTAGGGCTAAGTATTTCCTTGAGAGGCGTGAGATGGGTATCATCAACATTGGTGGCAAGGGTACCGTCACGGTTGATGGCAAGGCATACGATTTCAAGTACAGGGATGGAATGTATGTTGGAATGGGTGCGAAGGAGATAGTATTCTCCAGTGCTGATTCCAAGGAGCCTGCAAAGTTCTACTTTAACAGCGCACCTGCACATAAGACATATCCAACCGTGTTCATTGACCCTGACAAGGACATACTGCCGCAGAACAAGCTTGAGCTTGGTACACTTGAGGATGCCAATCACAGAATCCTCAGGAAGTACATATTGCCGGGACAGGTTGAGAGCTGCCAGCTTGAGATGGGTATCACGACACTGGAGCCTGGAAGCGTATGGAACACGATGCCGTGCCACACGCATGACAGGAGGATGGAGGTATACCTCTATTTTGAGCTTCCGGAGAATGCAGCGGTGTTCCACTACATGGGCGAGCCGCAGGAGACAAGGCACATCATCATGCACAATGAGGAGGCTGTCATATCCCCTAGCTGGTCGATTCATTCGGCTTCGGCAACACATGCGTATGCATTTATCTGGGGAATGGTTGGGGAGAACCAGGACTTTGATGACATGGATGGCGTTGACATCAAGGATTTAAGGTAGTGAGAGCCAAAGGGCTTCATCTATAAATAATTTCAATAAGAAAAGGAGATTAGTAATGTCAGTTAATTTTTCACTTGAGGGAAAAGTTGCACTTGTAACTGGTGCATCCTACGGCATTGGCTTTGCAATTGCATCAGGCATGGCTCAGGCAGGTGCCACAATCGTGTTCAACGATATTAAGCAGGAGCTTGTTGACAAGGGTGTTGCAGCATATAAGGAAGCTGGAATCAATGCACACGGATACGTATGCGATGTTACCAAC
>CAYZYS010000102.1:3290-7583 GCA_964482605.1 uncultured Bacteroides sp. | reverse complement strand
GGGGATGTCCAGGGCCGAGATCACCAGAAAGCTTGATGACATAATTGAGTTTTCGGAGTGCGGTCAATTCATTGACACGCCGGTGAAACGATATTCTTCGGGTATGTATGTGAAGCTGGCGTTTTCGGTGGCTGCACACCTTGATTCGGAAATCCTCATCATGGATGAGGTGCTTGCCGTGGGGGATATGGCATTCCAAAAAAAATGCCTTGACAAGATGAGTTCGATTGCAAGCGGTGAAAACCGCACGATTCTCTACGTGAGTCACAATATGAATACAATCAGGCGGCTGTGCAAAAGGTGCATAGTCCTTGACCATGGACACCTGATATATGACGGGGACACGGAAGAAGCCATTCAGGTATACCTGAAATGCAGCCAGAATGAATTGAGTGACGTTACGGACTTGAAGGAACGCACCAGGGATGGCGGCATGAAGGACACGGTGCGAATGCAGCAGGTAAAGCTTCTCAATGCAGACCATGCGGTCATTGAACAGAGAAGTAATCTTAGTATGCTCCTCAAGTGGACTGCTGACGGCGACTCACCGGAGGTGCGGATAAGATGCACCATCAGTGACGGCGGCAATGTAATTGGCAGCGCGATATCACCAGTGATGACCGATGCAGTGGCAGGGAAGACCTATTCTTCAGAGCTGGTGCTGGAAACAGGGACATTGATTCCCGGTAAGTATTATGTTAATCTCACCTTGTGTCACAATGATGAAAGCGGTGTGAGCAGGGTATATGATGATGTTCCCATGGCATTTGCCATACAGGTAAAGCATGGATTTTTTGATAATCCGCAGGAATGGGACAGGAGGCAGTTGGGGATACAAAGGTTTGCCGACATACAGGTGAAGGACTGTGGTGAGATTGCGAACGTCGCGGGGGAGCGCATATGACGTTGTTGAAGGTATTGATTCTGGTGTTGCTGTTTGGTGGCATGGTATTCATATGTGGCAAATGTGTGTCAAGGCAGGGGGTGGGAGAAATATCCCTAATGTGCGTTGCGGGCTTTGTGACCGTGACGGCATTGACGGAGGCCGTGTCGGTGGTGATGGTGGCGATGGATTCATCTGTTGATGGGCTTGCATGGACCAACGTGGTGGAGTGGCTTGTGCTATTGGCAACGCTTGTCGGGTTTAATTGGCGAAAGTTCACTGAATTTAACCTGCCGAGATGGACGATTTGCCATATGGTGCTAGCGTTGGCATTAGTGGGGCTTGCCGTGTCTCTTGTGTTTTGGCATGTTATTCCCTATGATGCGGATGGCTATGCCACGGGAATAGCTTCAGCGGCATACAGGACTAATGAGATATATTCTGAAAATCCATGGACGGGTGCAGCGGTTGACACAATGGAAAAAAGGCTCTATATCTCGCCGTATCCGGTGGTGATTGCCGGGTTTGGCAGGCTTGTGGGGGTACAGCCCGCCTCCATTCTGCACACTGGGATGCCCGTGGTTGTGGTTATGCTTTCGGGAATGCTTTATTATATGATTGGAGCATTATATTTTAGGAATTCTGAGTATAGGTGTCTTTTCGCACTTGTTATGCTGGGATTGGGGCTTTTGTTTACCAGTTATGATGTCAATGCAAGTACGGGGCTTTTGATGGCGTCATGGCAGGGTGGGGTGATAGTTGCCAATGTTTTTTTGCCTGCTGTGTGGTATTATGGAACGCTTGCCCTGACAGGGGGTGGCATGAGGTCCTGGCTGTTTTTGTTTTTTGCCATGGCAGGTTCCCTGTTTTTTTCGTTGGCGGGGGCAGTATTGTGTCCGCTGCTGCTTGTGTGCATGGTTTTGTATTATGCCATTGCAGGAAGGAACGCATGGTATCTCGTTGGGGGGCTTTTCATGGTGCTGCCTGCGATAGCTGCATTGGTGGCGTATACGGCAATTTAATGATTGATATGTTGGGTATGTTGTTTGGGATGCGCCGGTATAATGCCGGGATTGGCATGGGGGTTGGGTGTGATTATTGGTTATATTGAGAATTTACTTGGTGCATTTAAGGGGGATTATTGCGAATATGCGATGATGCTGTTTGCGTCCTTATATATTTACCTGTCATCCAAAAAGATGGGGAAAAGGCTTAAGGGCCTGATGCTGATTCCTGTGGTTATATTGCTTCTTGTGATATGTAATCCATTGGCTGAGAAGTCGTTGGTTGGACAGGGGCAGCAGTATGAGTGGCAGAGTGTGTACTGGGTGATGCCCGTGAATGTTGTACTTGCCTGCGGGATGACAACGTTGTTGATACACCACAGGGATTGGCGGAAGAGGCTTGCAGTGTGTGCAGTGGCATTTTTGATGGCGGCGCTTACGCTTGTTAACAACGGAGCATGGAATCTTGAGCATTGGATTAGGGCAGATAACACGCTGCATGTACAAAGCGAGAGCGTGGAGGTTGCCGACATCATAATGTCTGACGACAGGGAGGACAAGCTGTGTGTGCTTCCTGACGGGTTGTGCCTTGACATCAGAAGCTATGAACCGGGGATTAAGCTTCTCAATGGCTACAAGGGGTATGAGTTGTATTATGGTGATGAGTATGAGGATGACCAGAACCGTATGTACAAGGAGCTCAATGTCTTGGAGGAACCTGATGTGAAGTGGGTCGGTGAGTGGGTAAGGATGTATGATTTTGTTTATCTTGTATGGGATCGGGGCAAGGCGACTGAAGGACAGATGGAAAGGCTGCTTTATGATAAAATAGGCGAAACTGAGCACTATGAGATATATGCCGTGAGAAAGGAATACCTGTCATGATAATATTGAAGCTTATTGTGCTGGCGGTTTTGGTAATGCTTGCCTCCTTTGTGGTGGGAACCGCAGCGGTGACCTTTATGGGTGATGGTGATTACGGTATTGGCAGGATAGTCCTGTACGGGCAGCTGGTGCTGCTGGCATCCTATGAGCTGGTGGCTCCGGTGGAATATATCCTTCAAAGGCGTCTTGTGGAGCTTATGGTTTTATGGGGCGTCATCCTTGCCGTTGTGATTGGGTGGAGCCTTTGGTATACGGTGAGGAAAACGAAGAGGCCATACCGCCGTGTGATGAGGTTTAACCTGATGCGCTTAAGGGATGGTAATAAGGCGCTTAAGATTGCGGCGGCAGTGTTGGTGCTGTGTCAGATGGCGTATGTTCTCGTATGTGGGGCGTGGCTTAATTATGATGATTGGATGTGGATAGGGGAAGCATCCTGGGCATATCATACCGGATGGATTAACCTGTATGAGCCAAGGACTGGTGTGGAGATGGCGTTTCCGGGGAATGGGGTAAAGTATGGCCTGGCGCCATGGCCGACGCTTTGGGCGGTTTTGGGTAAGCTGGTGTCTGTTCGTCCGGTAATTGTGGCGCATATACTGGTGGCTGCCATTACCATTTTGGATATATACATCATATTGTATCAGGTTGCAAAGGTGTTATTTGATGAACGGTGTCACAGGCTTTATTTTATCGTGTTTATGTCAGTGCTTAAGTCATTTGCGGCCAATGCAACCATAACCATTTGGTATGCGTATCTTTTGTCCTGGCAGGGAAAATGCTGGATGACGTCAATTATGTTTCCGATGGTGTTTTACTGCATGGCGGTCATTGCAAGGTATGAACGGAAGCGTCCGGACAGGTGGTGGCTTCTTCTTGGGATTGTTTTGATGGACACCATGCTGGTTAATTCGCTGGGGGCGTTGCTTGGCGTAACTTTGGCAGTGTGTATGGGAGTTGCGGTATCCATTGTGAAAAGGAATGGAAGATACATCCTTAACACATTGCTTGTGTCGGTTCCTGAGTTTGTTGGTATGGCCGGGATTTTGGCGTTTAAGCTTATGGCATAGAAGGGGGATTAAAATGGAGGGAGCCTATGTTCGTTAACCTTTGGGAGCAATTTACAGAGAGCTATTCGACGTCCGCCTCATATTATGGTGTGTATGGCGTAATGTTCCTGCTTTCCCTGCTGTACATTATTATCAGGAAGACCCAGTCATGGAAGCGTGCAGTGATGGTGTACACGCTGCTTGTCATGGTGGTGTTGGTAATGTTTAATCCAGTTTATTACAAAATACTGACTAAGGTGGTTAGCAGCTATGACGTGTATTACCGATTGTTTTGGATGATTCCCTTTGACATTGTGATTGGCTATGTGTGCGTTGACATTGTGGCAACAATTAAGGATAGAAGGAAAAGAGTGATTTTTGCTTCATTGGTGCTTATTGTCCTCGTTGCCGGTGGTGATTTGGTTTATTTTTTTGATGGAGGTGGCGTTAAGGCAACGTATTTTGGCAATATATA
>CAYZYS010000102.1:0-3190 GCA_964482605.1 uncultured Bacteroides sp. | reverse complement strand
GCAAGGGCAGAATATGATGCATTGCAGGAATATATGGATATGTCCGTGTATTACAGGATGAACAGCCAGAAGGTATACCAGATGACTACGACATTTGAGGCTGATAAAAATGTTTCAAACCAGGTGAATGACATAAGCCAGTATGTGACGGGGGGCAATCTGTATCAGGACGTTAAGGAAGGGCTTTCAGGAGGGTTGGATAGCAGGTGCTTTAATGAGCTGGTTACGGTGAGTGCTTCGGGGAACGTTGTGACAATCAATGTAATATATGACAGTGAGGATGGTGCATCGGCGCTGCTTGACACGATTGACGGCGCAATCACTGCAAGGTATGGCCTGCAGGGAAAAAGACTGGCAGGGTTTACCAAGGCACTTCCTGCGGTTGCAACCAACAAGACTTCCACGGATACGTCCATTGCTGAAGCTAAGGCCAATATTGAGGAGCTCGAGACCGATATTGCGGGATTGACGAGCTCCAGTGTGAAGAAGCTGGCGCTTGCAGGTATGGTGGCTGGGGTTGGAATTGCAATTTTTATCATTGTGATGGAATATCTCATCAGTGACGTGGTGAAGTCACAGTATGAGCTTGATAATAATCTGGATATATGCACCATACCCCTAAAGGAGGGGGAGGAGCTTGCCCTTTTAAGGGTTAAGGGCAGGCTTGAGAAGAAGAATGCAGTGAATGTTGTTTCACTGGGGGTTACATCAGGGGCAGGAAAGAAGCTTCTTGACAGGCTGGAGGTGGATGGCGTGGAGGTCAGGCGGTATGATGTTTTGCCTGAAGACCAGGATGAGTTGAGGAAGCTGTGCGGAGGTGTTATGTTGTGTGGCATTACCTTGAATGAGAGCCGTTACAGGGAACTGAACAGGGATAAGGATATATGTGCTGATGTTGATTGTGAAATGATTGGTCTGGTAGGGTAGGAAGTTATGCTAAAAAGACAAAGGTTGGCATTGTTGCTGCTTGCAACAGTGCCATTTGCGGCATTTTCGATGCTGCTTACGGCTGTGGGATTTTCCGATTCCCACACTTTGGCCATGACAGGTATGTGGACAGTATACATAACTTTTGCCGTAGTTTGGATGATATATTGCATGCCGGCAACAAGACTTGAGAAGCTGATTACGGTAGTGGCATACGCGTGCAGGGTTATGGTGGTGTTCGTTGAGACTGCCACCGGGGGATATATAAGAAATGTAATAATGAAAAGCGGTGATGCGAATGGCTTTCATGAGTGGGCGTTGATGCTTTATCAGGGGGATAAGGACGGCTTTCGGAGGCCTTATATAACTTTTCTTAGTTGGCAGTATAGGCTTGTGGGAGTTAATAATACGGTTGCAGCACTGTTTACCGTATTGGCATTTATGTTGTCAGTATATGTGGTATATGTGCTTCTGGGGCATATGGGGATTCGCTCAAGATACCAGTGGGTTGCATTGCTGGTGTTTTGCTTTCTGCCATATAATTTCGTATATTCTTCTGAGACAATGAAGGAGGCTTATATTATTCTCTTGCATATGCTTGTATTGTACGGGCTTGTTATGTGGATGGAACATAAGAATATATACATTATGCTGTCATACGCCAGTGGCTTTACGGCAATGGTATTTCACAGTGGGGCTGTGTGTTCCCTGGTGGTTCTTACATTATTTATGATGCTGTATGACAGGGAGCGGCAGCGGTTTCACATATCACGGAAATTAATAATTGTGGGTATTGCGGCGATGGTAATGCTGGTCATATCAGTAAGCATTGTGCCTGTTAGTAAGGTGTTATGGAAATGGGTTCCAAGGACGGACAGTCTGCTGGAAAGTGTGATTACATCTTATTATCTTCATTATAATGAAAATGGCGGTTCAAGGTATCTTGAGGGTATGGAGCTTAATGGCATGTGGGATTTGGTGCGTTACACGCCTGTCAGGATGTTTTATTTTATGTTTTCACCCATGCCATGGAATTTCAGGAATATTTTTGATGCGGTGATATTTTGCGCCGATGGGCTGGTACATGCGTTTGTTTTGGTGATGATGGTTAATTATCTTGTAAGATATGGCCGTGATGCGAAGAAAAACATAATCCTGTATGGTGTGCTTATTATGTTGGCATGCTCTGCTGCCTTTGCCTGGGGTGTTGCCACGGCGGGAACGGCGGTAAGGCACAGGGGAACCATATCTGCGATTGAGCTTGTATGTATGTGCGTGTGTCTTGATGAGGGGAAAAGAATACGCAGAAGGAAATGAGGATTGGTATGGACGGGCAATACAAAAGGTTGTTTAACATATTTGCAACATTGGTGTTGTTGGCGTTGGAGACGGCGCTGTTTGGGTATTTTTGGTTTATGTATTTTTCCAATATGGGGGGCGTAACATTCATTGCCTTTAGAAACAAGGGCAACATTGCAATGATTGGAATATACATATTAATTCTGTTTTTCTTTACCGGAACACTGGGAGGATATAAGGTAGGGTACCTGAAGATGTCCGATGTGTGTGTGTCCCACGTCATTGCCGTTGTGTGTACCAACATTGTGGAATATGCTGAGCTTTGCATAGTGTTGTATAACTTCATATCCCCAATGAGGATTATGGTGTTGTCATTGATTGAAATAGTGCTGTCCATGCTTTGGGCTTATGTATTCAGGACGATATATCTGGGGATGTATCCGCCGCATAATATGCTCTTCATATATGGTGACAGGGTGCAGACGGAGCTGATTGAGAAAATCAATGCCAGGGGGGACAAGTTTGACATCAAGGATACAATGAGCATCAATGAGGGGCTGGATTGCATATATGCTGAGGCAGCCCGCTATGAATCTGTCATCATTGGTGATATCCCGGCGACACAGAGAAATGATTTGGTGAAGTTTTGCTTTGATAAGGACATCAGGGCATACATAACTCCCAAAATATCAGATATCATAATTGGCGGTGCAGAGGAGATTAACCTTTTTGACACACCATTGCTTTTGTCGAAGAATTATGCCATTTCGGCGGAAAAGCTTTTTGTTAAGAGGTTAATGGACATAGTGATATCGCTTGTTGGGCTGATCATACTTTCACCATTTATGGTTATCACTGCCATTTTGATTAAATGTTACGACGGCGGACCTGTATTTTACAGACAGGAACGGTTGACCAGGGGACGGCGGACCTTTAACATACTGAAATTTCGCAGTATGACGGT
>CAYZYS010000101.1:0-7758 GCA_964482605.1 uncultured Bacteroides sp. | reverse complement strand
CAATGCAGGCGGTGTTGCAACATCAGCGCTTGAGATGAGCCAGAACAGCGAGAGGCTTAGCTGGACATTTGAGGAGGTTGACTCAAAGCTTAAGAACATCATGGTCAACATCTACCACAACATTGACGAGGCTGCCAAGAAGTATGGCAAGGAGGGCGACTATGTTGCAGGTGCTAACATCGCAGGCTTCGAGAAGGTTGTTACGGCAATGGTTGCACAGGGTGTGTGCTAATCTGGTTGCGGTAATGTGAATGTGATGTGAATATAATGAAGGAAAACCCAAGGCTTTTTGCCCTGGGTTTTTCTTATGTGTGCAGAAAGGCATTCGTGTTTCACGGATGTTTTTTTGGTTTGGATGATATTAATATAAAACTTAATGGTTAATAGGTGGGGGTTGCTAATGATGGTTGTGTTTGGTTGGTGTACCAAGGAAGGTGGAAGTTATGGGCAAAGGAAGGAAATGGCTGGCGGTAGTCATGGCGGCACTTGTTTTGGTGTCGGGAAGAATGACGGTGAGGTTGATTGCGAATACTGGAAATGCGAATAATCCAGTGTCCGGTGCAATATACCTCGATGGTGAAAATGGGCGTGATGATAAAGATGGTTCATCTTCAAATCCGGTTAAGACATTAAGAAAGGCAATGGAATTGGCGGGTGGTAACACTGACACCATATATGTAATGAATCCGATTGTGGTTTCGACGAATTCAAGTAAGGATACAACGGGGCTGACATATTCTGGTGATACTGTGACCATAGATGGTGCTGGAAAATATAAGCTGGTGCGGTACATAGGTTTTGGAGGTACTGATTTTAAGGGCAGTTTAATTGAGGTTAAGGACGGGGCAGGGCTCGTCCTGAAGAATATAACGCTTGATGGCGGATATACGGGAAATGATACAACGATTGCGGAGAAAAGCCTTATAACAGTTGAAAAGGGAAGTGAATCCAAAAGTACCCATATAGTTCCTCAAAATCAATATGTAACAGATGTGACATATGGCAAGGGAGGTTCACTTACGCTGGATGGCGGAACGACACTGGAAAACAATGTGGTGAAATTGGACGAGGGGGATGTTGAAGGCAGCTCGGGAGGTGCAGTGAATTGCGGCGGAAGCCTTGTGATGAATGGTAATGCCTGCATTACAGGCTGCAGTGCGTACAATGGTTCGGGTGTGTACTGCCATCAGGGCTTGTTTGTCATGAATGGCGGTAAAATAACCGGAAACGGAAGTGTGATCAAAGCTTGGAAAAGGAGCGATGGTTCAGGCTCGTCGGGCGGTGGCGTTACAATTGACAAAACGGCTAAGATGGATATGCTTGGGGGAGAAGTGTCTGGTAATGAGGCATATTATGGGGGCGGAGTTTCCCTTGGTACGGCAAAACAAGTGGGGAATGATAACAATGATAATGCTTACGTGGATGGTAATCCTGCTGAGTATCAGTGGAATGGGAATGGGTTTGATGATAAACCATATTCATTTATGATTGAAAATGCTTCTGCTTCGATATCGGGAAATAACGCGGCATATGGCGGAGGCATATATGACAATACAGAGCTTGACCGCAGTTACAATACCTCCCAAACCTGGAAGCTTAGCTTTAAATCAGGAACAATAGAGGGCAATCAGGCTTCAATTGATGGAGGTGGTATTTATATTGCTGACGGCGCAGGTATGTCATGTGAAGACGGTATGATTGTCGCAGATAACAAGTCGGGTCTTGGCGGTGGAGGCGTTGCTGCATTGCGTGGCAGTGTATGGAGTCCATTGGAGTGTGGTTATGGCAAGGGTGATATCATATGTGATAATTATACTAATGAAACCAAAGATGACATATATTGCGGAAAGGATGTGAGCACTGATTTGGCGCTGGTTGCCCTTGGCGAAATACCATATCATTGGGCGTATTCCCAAAACGGTGAAGAAGTGTCGTTGAATGAAATTTCCCATTCAGGCATGAACACACGTGCGGAAGCTAAGGCTTATTATACGAAGCTTTCCTTATCTAATTCAAATGTGAAAGCGTTAGCGGGTAATTCCCAAGTGAAGATAATTGGCAATCAGGCTAAGGGGTATGGAGGGGGGATTGCAGGCTATACTTATTTGATTGTTGGAGATGATCCTGAAGTTTATTCTGGAAGCAAGTATGGTAAATTTGAAGTTGAATTAACATACGATGATGGCGGTTATGGAGAACCGTTAAAGGTTGGGCTGTATCATAACGGAGAGGAGCTTGGTTACGTTGAGTTAAACGCTGCTAATGGCGGATATATGGATTTTGACTTTAATTTCTTGGAGTCTGATATAAATTATCAAAATAAAAATTATGTTATTGCGGTAAAAGATAAGGATGATGTGGAATATGAGAGTAATTTTAATTTCACTGATAATGAAGGTACGAAAGTGGGTGATTTGTATAAGTTGAATGCAGATATTACCCTGAAGAAAGGTCACGTCACCGTCAAAAAGGAAGTCGCGGGAACCGGCGCAAGCACCAGCAGGGAGTTTGAATTTGTCATCCATACGGATGATGGTGATGAAAGCTTCACACTGAAGGCTGGCGAAAGCAAGGATTTCACATTGCCCTTGAATGCGCAATTTACCATTACTGAGAAAGCGAAAAGCTATGATAAGGTTGTCAAGGACGCCGATGGCAAGGTTGTGGCAAGCGCCACGGGTGATTCGGATGTTTCTTACAAGGGAACGCTCGACAAGGCAGTGAACCTCACATTTACCAATACGAGGGTGGGTGAGCCGGATACGGTACCTGAACCTGCCACAAGGAGCAGTGTTGTACCGACACAGCCATCAACTGAAGGCAATAATGCCACTAAGAGCAGTGTTGTACCGACACAGTCGTCAACTGAAGGTAACAATAATGATGATAGCAATGATGATGACGATGATGATGACAGGAATGGCGGTGAGGAGGAGACGACAGGTACAACCCTCACACCTGCGATGACGCAGTCTGCCCCGGCAACAACCCTTCCGACAACATCTGTACCGGCAACTGCGCCAACCACGTCCGAGCCAAGGACAAGGCAGGTCATAACCCCGACGGGCGTGTATACGGAGACGGTTCCTGACATTGGCAATACATCACCGGATGGCTCTGGTGCGCCAGGTGGGGACGGCAGCGAGGATGCGCCGCTGACATCACAGGGCGACAAGACACTTACTCTGCTCTGGGTGGCATTGATGCTTGCAAGTGGCGCAGGATTGGCGGCGTTGCTTCTCAAGTCACAAAAAAGGCATTGACACAAGAGATTATCTCTGGTATATTAACGGTGTTAGCAAAGACTAACTAAAGTTTCATATAGAGGAGATAAATAAAATGAGCGTGGTAATCATAGGCGGCAATGAGGGCATGGTGTGTCAGTATGAGGAGATATGCCGGAAAAGGGGTTGTAAGGCAAAGATATTCGTGAAGGAAAAGGGCGCGATAAAAAAGAAGATTGGCAATCCCGACCTTATGGTGCTTTTCACCAACACCGTGTCGCATAAGATGGTGCTTAGTGCGGTCAATGAGGCAAGGCGTGGCAACACGAGGATTGCAAGGACACATTCAAGCAGTGCGGCGGCACTTTCGGAGGTGCTGGACAATTATCTTGCCGACGTGGGGGAAACAGCATAGGATGATTGGGCAGTAAGGCAAAGGGGCATTCCATTTGACAGTTTGGAATGCCCTTTTTATAATGGTAAATGTACGGAGAGGAGGTATGTATGCAAAGGAACGTAAGATGCTTGATGGCGGCGGCGCTTTCGTGCGTGCTGTTTTTGACGGGCTGCGGCAGTGCTTCTGCTGACAGCGCTGTAATTGGTGGTGGACTGGCAGTGGAAAGCCAGGGTGATGCTTCAGGCACAATGGGCGGTGATGGCGCTTCGGGTGCAGCAAGGCAGATAGTGCTGACACAGACGGGGGAATATCCGGATTATTACCAGCCTGAGATTCTTGCCACAATCAACACGATACAGGAGAAGTCATCTGCTGACTCGGTATCGTACATATTCATGACGGACCTTCACATTGACACATCCGATGCCAATATGGAGATAGTGTACAGGGAGTTAAATGCTGCCGTGGATGTGGCAAATAATTCAGATGTGGATTTCATTTGCATTGGCGGCGACCTGTACAACGGGCGGTGTGCAGGGGAGGATGGCAAGGAGACGGCAATGGGGTACATAAGGTCAATTTCCGAAATCCTCACCAAATCCCAGAAGCCTGTGTTCATACTGCACGGCAACCATGACGACAACAGCTTTAGTGCACAGGTTGACGGCAACCTTTTGTATGACGCTGATTATGTGATTAACAAGCAGGAGTGGTATTCCGTTACCATGGAGTATTTCAGCCAGTATGCGACAGATTACCAGGAGGGGTATTATTATTATGACCTGCCTGGTAAAAATGTCAGGGTGGTGTGCCTTAACATGAGTGATGTTGATGACACGGTGGTTGACGGTGAACAGAATGAGATTGGCATGTATTTTTATGGTTATAAGGACAGGCAGATTGACTGGCTGCTGAATAAGGCAATGAGCCGTCAGGACTGCAGGTATGTGTTTTTGTCACATGATGCCTTTGACTACCCGGAGGGGTACAATGAAGGCAGCAACCGTGAGGTTTTGCACGATATTTTGGTGGCTGCGGTCAACCATGTCAATTATGATGATGGCAAATTCAGCAAGGATTTTTCACAGTGGACGGGCAAGCCTGAGCTTTACAACTGCGGACATCTGCATATCAAGAGAATCCACACGGGAAGTGAGCTTGGCGGGATTCCGCTGATTAATTCCGAGACCTCGCAGCTTCGCACGGGCAACAGCACCAGGGCGTGGGGGACATTTAGCGAGAAGGGCTATTACGTGACTGCCGGACGGGAGGTTGGAACTTACACGGAGGCGCTGTTTGACGTGATGGTGAGCACGCCGGGAAGGCTTGAGGTCATACGCTTCGGCGCGGGGGATGACCAGAGCTATGAGTATTGACGGTAATTTTATTGTGTGTTATCTTTAAATTACTGTTAGTAAAATCTGCATATTAGCCGAAATATATTCAAAGTGTAGATTTTCGTTGTGAGTTGTTTACCAAGGAGAAAGATTATGAAAAAAATTTGCGCTGGTTTGTTGGCATTATCCCTTTCCATTTCCCTTTTGGGCTGCGGCGGCAAGGGTGGCAGCATTGAAACCAACGAGGTCAAGGGTGCATTTGAGAAGGAGATTTTGACCACAAAGGCGGTGGACCAGAATAAGACGATGATAACCGTCAGGGTCGAAAACAATGTGGCACAGACGGTAGACCTTGAGGCGGTTCTTGAGGAGAAGTTTCCGGATGTGGATTTTGTGCTGCTCCATGACGGAAGCCTTAGTTCTGAGTACAACATCCGTGCTGATTTGGTCAATGGCACTGAGTGTGACCTGATTTTGTCACGCAGGCTGAACACGATAAGCGACATAGCTGCGGACTATCTGCTGGATTTGTCAGCGGAGGGCTTCGTGAATAATTATTACATGAGTGCGGTTGACAGCTGCGCCATAGACGGAAGCAGGCTGTATTACCTGCCTGGGCCGTCAGATGTGTATGGAATCGTGTATGACAAGACCGTGTTTGAGGAAAATGGGTGGCAGCTTCCCCACAGCTATTCTGAGTTCGTGGCATTGCTGGACACCATACGCGAGGCAGGGCTTACGTCGGAGTACACCGATTCGGACGGCGTGCAGCATGAGGATGCTGTCGTGCCGATTCAGCCAACCATGATGTACCCTGACATGTTTCAGATATTTTTTAACACATATGGCTTTGACCAGGCGTACAGGGGCACAAGCAATTACAAATGGCTGACGGAGTACCAGAAGGGAAAAGGCTCGATGGTTGGGCACATGGAGCCGGCGGTGGAGACATTTCGCAAGCTCTTTGATGATGGGATACTGTCACTTGCCGACTGGGACATGCAGCCTGCCATGAGAAGCACCATGATGTATACCTATCACACAACCGTGATGATTATTGAGAACCAGAATGCGCAGAATTATGCGAAAACCTATTCGGAAAAGGCAGGCGGCGGTGATGCGTACCACGAGGTTGCGATGATGCCTTTCTGGACCTCTGATGAGGAGGACAGCGATTACCTGTACACAATACCGAATTACTTCATGGCAATCAATAAAAGCTCGGCGGAGGAAAGCACCCAGAAGAAGGAGCTTTTGCTTGATGTGTTTGAGTACCTGAGCTCTGTTGAGGGGCAGCAGGTGTTGATAAACGGCAGCCCGCAGATATCCAATGTGCAGGGTGTGGCGATGGAGGAGTCGGAATTTTCGGATGCCATTCGTGATACCGTGGCAGGCGGGCGCATAATCAGTAATTTTTACCTGGCTGCCGATGAGGACAGCAAGCAGGTTGAGAAGCAGCTTCGCTCAACCGTGCCGGACATGCTTCAGGGGAAGATGAGCGTTGAGGAGTGGCTGCTTGCCGCTGACAAGGTGAGGGATGAATTTCTTGCGGGCGGTTCGGCACAGGGAACCGTGTACGGACAGGTTGAGACCACGCTTACAAGGCTGGAAAGTGCATATACGCTTGCTGACATGTACCGGGAGCTGACCGGTGCTGATGTGGGGATTTGCCTTGCCGGAGTGTGGCGCAATGGAACCAATGGGCATTTTTACGAGGGTGACATTACCGACAAGTCCTTGAGCTGCGTGATGCCGTCCAAGGAAAGCAACTCCAGTGATGATGCCATGGAAGGGACGATTGTAACCTCCACCATGACGGGGGCACAGATATTGGCGATTCTCAATAATGCCAAGGGACCTGACAGCGCTGAGCAGGAGGGCGCGTATTACGTGGCATCGGGGCTGACGGTGCGGTTTGACCCGTGGGCGGAGGAAAACAGGCGTGTGCTGTCCTGTAGGACTGCGGACGGGAAGGAGCTTGACATCAGCGCAACGTACCAGGTGGCGTATTATTATGGTTCGCTTCCGTCGGGAAGCCCAAAGCCTGAAAGAAGCCTGCAAAAGACGTGGCTGGAGAGCTTTCAGCAATGGCTGGCGCAGCAGGGCGGTGTGATTAAGGAGCCGTCCATGACGCTGGAGCTGGCATACGGAAAGGCAGGATGATTGTAAAAGCCATTGTGGCGGGTAATCCATTGGGTTGCCCGCCTTTTTTTACCTTAAAAGCAATTGCTTATGAGCCGAATTCATGATAATGTGTCATATGTGGCGTTGAACGCACGGGAATTAAGTGCCACACGGGAAACTGCAATATTGTTATGGAAATGAGGTTGATTATGGTCAATAAATTGGATGAAATGGATGATTACGTTACAGTGGAGCTGGACCTTGACGAGGGCAGGGTGGAGTGCCTGGTGGATGTGGTGTTTGAGTGTGACGGCAGGGATTATGTCGCGCTGCTTCCATTGGATGAAAACGGCGAGGAGACGGGTGATGTGTACCTGTACAGGTACTCGGTTGACAAGTCGGGCGAGCCGCAGATTGAATACATCCCTGATGAGGATGAGTATGAGGCGGCGGCAGACAAGTATGATGAATACCTGGATGAGCTTGTGTATGAGGACGTTGTGACCGAGGAGGAGCAGTGTGAAAATGAATGATTGCATTGGCAGGATTAAGGAGAGCATTAACAGCGTGATTGTCGGCAAGGATGATGTCGTGGAGCTTTTGCTTACCGCAATGGTGGCGGATGGGCACGTGCTGCTTGAGGATGTCCCTGGAACGGGAAAGACGATGATGGCAA
>CAYZYS010000100.1:0-7821 GCA_964482605.1 uncultured Bacteroides sp. | reverse complement strand
TGCACAACCTGCTCAAGAAGCGGAAGTATTTCCTGAATGTTGGATATCTTCTTGTCAGTGATGAGGATATATGGATTGTCAAGATTAGCCTCCATCTTATCCATGTCAGTTGCCATGTATGCTGATACATAGCCCCTGTCAAACTGCATACCTTCAACAAGCTCAAGCTCTGTCTGCATCGTCTTGGACTCTTCAATTGTGATTACACCATCGTTGGAAACCTTCTCCATCGCATCAGCAACCATCTGTCCAACAGACTCATCCCCGGCAGAAATGGCTGCAACCTTTGCAATCTGCTCCTTGCCGTTAACCTTTGAGCTCATTTCCTTGATGTTCTCAACTGCTGCATCGGTAGCCTTCTTCATACCCCTTCTAAGTATGATTGGATTTGCACCTGCTGCAACATTTCTCATACCTGCGTTAACCATTGCCTGTGCAAGCACTGTGGCTGTTGTTGTACCATCACCTGCAACATCATTTGTCTTGGAAGCAACCTCCTTGACAAGCTGTGCACCCATGTTCTCGAACTTATCCTCAAGCTCAATCTCCTTGGCAATAGTCACACCGTCATTAGTGATGAGTGGTGCGCCATATGACTTGTCAAGAACCACGTTGCGCCCCTTAGGTCCAAGTGTCACCCTAACTGTGTCAGCAAGCTTGTTAACGCCTGTCTCCATTGACTTTCTGGCATCTGCGCCATACTTAATCTCCTTAGCCATTACCTTAATCCTCCAATATATTTATAATGTGAAATGCTCCTGTCTGACAGCAACCATTACTCGATTACCGCAAGAATGTCACCCTGCTTAACAATAATCAGGTCTTCCTCGTCAAGCTTAACCTCAGTGCCTGAATACTTGGAATAGATAATCTTGTCACCAGGCTTAACCTGCATTACCACTTCCTTGCCATCAACCACACCGCCAGGGCCAACTGCAACAACCTCTGCCTGCTGCGGCTTCTCCTTTGCCTGTCCCGGAATGACGATTCCTGACTTCGTTGTCTCATCCGCAACCAACTGCTTAATAACAACCCTGTCTCCCAATGGTACTAACTTCATTATGTCCTCCTTCTTGTGCCCCTGCACATAGTTTTCATTCTCTTTGTTAGCACTCATTAAGTTTGAGTGCTAATCACTAATGCATATATTATTCAATTTAATGTTCATTTGCAAATGTATATGCATAGCTTTATGTTGCAGTTATCTCCACCATACTCATTTTATCTCATTTTTTCTCTCATTTTCTTATCAAAGTGCTTTTTTTATGACTTTCTTCCCTTTTCCCTTCCAAAATAAAATATGTACTGCTGGGCATATCCCCCAAGCTCCCCAAAATGACTTGTTGCAAACTGCTCAATGACAGGCTTCGGAGTGTCAGCCCCGTCAAAGTACATTTGTTCCATCATCCTCTTAATCCACACATCCACGGGAAATGCCTCCCTATGCCCAAGCGAAAACAAGGACACACAATTCGCCACCTTCTCCCCCACGCCCTTCACCAGCATGAGTTCGCCCATGCAGTCATGGATTGATGCCCTGCGAAGCCTGTCCTCATCCACCCTGCCCGACCTCACGCTATCAATTGCATCCGCAAGGTAAGGGGCGCGAAAGCCCGCCTTAAGCCGCCTGAAATCCTCAACGCCTGCCCCATCCAGCATGTCCGCCGATGGAAATGTATAATATTCCTTATCATTAAATGTTCCCACATTGCTTCCATATTCCTGTGAGATTGCTGCCACAATCTGTTTAATGTGTGGTATCTGCTTATTCTGCGATATTATGAAGGACATGAGCGTCTCAAAAAAATCCTGATTGAGAATCCTTACGCCCCACATTTGCTCCACGGGCTCGGAAAGCCTTGAATCCTGCTTCACAAGCCTGTCCTTGATGGAATCATAATCCCTGTCAAGGTCAAAATAATCCCTCCATGTATTTTCCACCTCAGCCTCAGTGGTATCATAAAGAACAAGCTCGCCCTGATTTTGTGCCACATGCAGCATCCTCCCCTTCGCCACAAGCACATAATCCTCCTCATCTACCCTCTCAAAATGAAAGCACTGCCCGCATTCAAGGGTTTGCGCCAGGTCAAAGCTGCTCATTTCCTTAATCCCAATATCCCTGCCATGTTTAACTAACCGCATATATCCCACATTCCTTTCATCTTCATCACAACGAAACTTTTTTCTTCCCTTTTAATAAAAAATAGGGTAAAATATCAGTGCATTACGCATTATACAGCATAAAAAACAGACAATGCAAGATAGCTTGATAAAAGACATAAAATATAATAAGGAGTAGTATGAAAAAGAATCTCGGAATCAAAATTGCAAAGTTCACCCTCGTGGCCACATCAGTTGCGGCAGCATTTGCCCTTGCCCTGAAGTTCAAGAAGGACGGGGATTTGCTGGATTCCTTTGAAAATGAAGAGGATGAGGAAAACAAGGACTTTGGGGACATAGACAGCCTTGACAGCATCAACAGCGACACCACCACAAGGGAATACGTGTCCATCAACATAACCAAGGACAATGACCAGTAAGCAGCATTTTTAACAATGGAGGATTCCAATGGCACGAACACTGACTTTGACACTGTCTTTGGCATTGGCAGCATTGGGGCTGTCCGGCTGCACCATGCCCCTTCCCTCGTCCAACGCAGGGCAGGTAGAGGAAGCCGCCACACAGGACAACAGGGTCACATCAGAGGAGGAGATTGTATCTTCTCTTCTTTTTGCCATGGAAAACAACCAGGAAAGCTGCACCTTCATAGTTGAGGACAAGGAACTGATTGACATAGATTCGTGGCTTCTCAAGCTTCCCGGTCTTACGGGTGTGAACTGCACCTACATCGCATTTCCCGGATATACCACCGTCCAGGCAAAGCTCACCTACTGGGACAATTACCCGATTATACACGCCTACAAGACGGGCAGGACCTCAAGCCTTAATGAGCGCCAGCTTGCCCTGTATGACAAATACTGCCAGATTATCAAGGAAAACACATCAATTACCAAGACTGCGGCAATGAACGAGCTTGCCATACATGACTACCTTGTTGACAACATAACCTACTCAGGCATAACCGCCGAGTATGCCGCCTATGATGCACTTTTCACGGGAAATGCAGTATGCATGGGATATGCGGAATGCTTCCAGACATTGATGGAAATGCTTGGGATTGAATGCGTGCCTGTCACTGGATATGCCGACGGACAGTCACACATATGGAACATGGTGTGCCTTGACAACGAATGGTACCAGGTGGACGTGACCTGGGATGACCCCTCGGAGGACAGCGTGGACGGGTTCTCACACCATTCGTATTTCAACATAACTGACACGGACATGTACGCTGACCACACCCCCGACATGGACAGCCTGCAGCGGTGCCTTGGAACACGCTACGCCTATTACAACATGTGCGGCTACCAGCCGGTTTCATCACAGGCCGAGCTTAACAGCTATGTGTCAGAGCAGGTTGGGATGCGCTCCGGCTCGCTTAATATTTTTTACAAATCAGGCATAAGTCTGCCGGACCTCCGCCAGGCATTGGAAAGAGCCAATGTGGCGGTAAACTACCAAGTCTACACAACAAAACGCGAGGGCTACACAACGTGTGACGTGGCATTAAGCTACAAGTAATGAAAAGGCCTTCCGATTTCCCGGAAAGCCTCCATATATATGCCAAATTTTCAATGAATGTACTTCTGTATGAAATTGACTATGATTTTCCTCGTTTCGTCCTGCGCCTCCGCAGTGTCAAATTTCCTTTCAGGATGCCACTGCAGGGCAAGGAGCTTCATTTCCTCCGAGCCATACGCCTCAATGACGTGGTTCTCCTCGTCTATGGCAAGCGGTTCAAAGCATGGCGCAAGCTCTCCCTCATATATAACATCCTGGTGGTAATTATTCACCTCAATGTCCCTGTCCTCCTTAATCAGGTGAACCATATGGTCAACGCCCCTCTCACGCTTCACGGGCAGCTCAGGGTGGTAATGGAGCTTTCCGCCATACAGCACATTGATGTACTGCATCCCGCGGCAGGTTGCAACTATCGGAATCCCATGCTTCACACAGTATTTGATGAGCTTCTCCTCCGTCTCATCCCTATGCGGCTGAATCTTGTCATTATGCGGCCTGTCATAACAGCAGGACTGCAGGGAACCGCCCCCCACCACAATCAGGAGGTCAATCTTGTCATCAAACAGCTTCTCATAATTCTTATTATGGTTGGACACAGGCTTCGGGATGAAGCCCATGAGCTCGTAAAACCTGATGTACGCTGATTCCAGCACATCCGTTGGGTCGCCGTAATCATTGACGCCCTCGCGCTGGGTAATCAGGGCATGGAGGTTATTGTACTGGATGCCCTGCTTAATCTCACCATTCTTGCAGTCAAGCTCAAGGTAATCCATATTGGACACCGCGCTGTATATCTTCTCGCCACAGCCTATTGCCGCAGGAATGTCAAACTCGGCACAGCGGATTGCCATGTGGGATGCCGCACCGCCGTATTTCGTGATAAAGCCCCTTATGTTCTTGGTGAATATCCACTCATACCCTGGGTCAGCCTTGGTTATCACAACAATCTTGCCCGTGATGTCCGCATCCTTGTCATCCTCCAGCATGACCACTTCACCCTCAACACGCTTCGAGGTTATGTAATTAGGCCTTGCCTCATACACGGGAATTATGTCAAAGCTCCTGGAGGACAAAATCACCTCCGGAAGCAGCAGCGTCCTGTACTCCCTGTACTGGCTCCTCCTGCTTGAGGCAAGGTCAAGCCAGTGCTCCTTGAGCCTGTCCACCTGGTAATTCTTCACATCCCTGATGTCCTCAACCGACAGCCATGACAAATCCTCAACCCTGACCTCAAGGCTGTTCCCCATCTTTCTCACAAGCTCTAGAACAAGGCTTAGGGACTTGGTAAATTCAAACTTGAAATATTCCCTCTGCTCAATCGCCCTTATGAGAAATGTCTTAAAGGCTTCGACGGATATTCCGATTCCATTGTCCTGCAATGCCTGCCGCAGCGGCTCCAAATCAATGTGCGCGTATTTGTCAGGGTCCTTCAGCTTTGTCTTTGAGGTGGCAGGGCGGAAATTCATGGCGTCATAGCGCTCTGAACGGATGTCATAGGTATCACTCCTCAAATGCCCATACTTCGCATAAAACTCCTCGCTGCTCATCCTGTTATTGGAAAAGCTCTCAAAATCCGCATTAAATGCTGATGACACCGTGGAAATGGACTGCATGAACTCATCCGTCTCCTCATGTGAATAGTACCTTGCCTCAGACAGCGTCCTGATGAATGACCTTGCAATAAATGCAAGCCTTGCCTGCCTTGCAAACTGCGGCGTGCCATTTTCACACAGGGAATGAAGCAGCTCATCCACGCAATCCGCAAGCTCATATACCGTCACGCTTTCGTCAAACCGCTTTTTTTCCATTCTTTCACGGCATTCATCCAGCTTTCTCAGCGATTCCAAATCCTCACTGATAAGCCTGTCCTGGTCACGGATTGCCTGAAGCGTGATGTCCTTGACCGCCCTTACAACCTGCTGCCTTTCAGGCTCCGTGAAGCCATGTGAAAGAAGCTTCTGGCTGTTCCCAACGGTCATGAAGTCGTAACTGCTGTAAGCTATCTCAAACTCTATCTTGTCATGTGCCGACAAATCCTCGGCAAGCCTTGTCTGGTAATAGTCAACCAGCCTCATTGCAAGGTCTTCCGGCAGGCTTGACGGAATCAATGAATAAAATGAATAATTCAGGTTAATGTACGGCTTGTTGCCCACCTGATACATCAAATCCCTGTCAAGCTCCCTGTACCCAAGCTTTGCAATGCCTGAATTCCATGCCCTTTTCGTGATTATCTCACGATAGAGGGAATAATCCAGTGTCTTTGGATTTGCCCCGATTATTTCCGAAGGGTTCCAGAATGCCATGTCCGAAAGCTTCATTACCTTGCCGTCAATTGCATCCTTATGCGACTCGTATTCCTTCCTCACGCTTCTCTTAAGGGCGTAAAATGCATGGTCGTCCACCACGTCATTTTCATGGTAGCCTGCCGCAAGCGGGCGCACCTGGAAAAGAATGACCTCATTTTTTATGTTGATGGCAAATTCTATGTCAAGCGGAATGCCCTCGATGATGTTTTCCACTTCCTTTACGGCATTGAGAAGATTCATCCACTGTATGGGAAGACTGTCAATTTCCACATCCTTGGCAACCCACAGCATCTTTCCGCCGCGTCCGCTGGTCACGCTGTCCGTTGAGCCCCTGTCATCATAATTCACAAGATAATAGGGCCTGTCCCCCTTCAAATCCCTCGTGAATATGACGCCGC
This sequence comes from uncultured Bacteroides sp., assembly GCA_964482605.1. Taxonomy (GTDB): domain Bacteria; phylum Bacillota; class Clostridia; order Lachnospirales; family Lachnospiraceae; genus Bacteroides_F. The sequence continues at coordinate 1,475 of CAYZYS010000100.1, read as the reverse complement.
TTAAGCATACCCCCGTTGCCTGCCGCTGAATCAAGACCTGCTCTGACTGAACCGATTCCATGTCCTCCTGATAGGAATCAATCACCTGGTCCACCGCATGCTCAATCTCCTCAAGGCTCGCCGAATCCACATCCAGTATGCTCTTGTAATGCCCCGCGTTGGAATATTTCAGGGAATCCTCCTGGGTTGACGAGGAGCGCACCACAATCCTGCTGCCCTCGAAACGCTCCCTTATCTCATGGCACACCTGCTCCCTGTTATTCCAGAAATCCTCCACCTTGAGGATGTACATCTTCTCTATTTTTGCCTTCCTGATAAGGTTCTGCATGGCAAATAGCGTATTTGCCTTGGTTGAAATGATGTTTTTTCGTTCCTGCTCCATATCCACCTCCATCATTAACAACAAGGGGAACCACAGCACGTTGTCCATGGTTCCCCTCCGGTCTCATAATATAAGATTCTACACTGCCTCAAGCTTATCCTTAAGCTCGGCGTATTCCCTAGTGTACTTCCTGACAGTTGCGGTAAGCAGGCTGATGTCATTCTGGAATTCCGCTATCCTGGTATCCCCTTCGCCTGACGCGTTCTTCTCCTTGCCTTCCAAATCCCTGATTCTGTCCTCACACTGGTTAATCTTGAATCTCAAAGTCTCGATAGAACCTAACAATACCTTTTTCTTATTAAATGCAAAGCCGGACAGGCTGTTGACCTCGTTGGCCTTCTCCTCCAGCTCCTTGGAATACTGCTCCAGGTAAGACTTCTGCTCCGCAATCTGCTTCTGCACCTCGTCAGTATGCTGCGCGCTGCTGTTCTGCACCCTTTGCTCAAACTCCCTGGCTCCCTCTATCTTCTTCGTCAATACCTCCATGGAGCTTTGAAGCTGCGCCTTCTTAACCGTCATCTGCTCCCTTATTGAACTTAACTCTTCTTCACTCATGACCAACCCTTAACCTTCCCACATACATCCCGCATGCCTATTACATAAGTGTCCTTCACAAAAAGCCACACTCCTGTATACATTCTAACATCTTTACTATTTATTGTAAATGTGCTAATGTTACTATTCATAAGTAATTCACAAAAAGACCATGAACAAACGCCACAAAGGAGGCAACCATGCCAAATGACCCAGCAATGCTTTTAAGCTTCATCAACACGCAGCTTCGTGACAACTATCCAAGCCTTTCAGAGCTCTGTAAGGCGTATATGGTGGAACAGGATGCGATAACCCGCAAGCTTGAGGCAATAGATTACCACTATGACAAGGACAGCAACCAATTCACCTGACAATCCCAAGGCCGCACCCTTCGGCATCAGTTGCGCCCAAATTCCGACAGCTTCAGCCCCTCATTCCTTTCAAGCACCATTCCAACGCTCCAGCTATTGACAAACAAAAGCAGCGGATTGTCCTTCAAGTCCTTGATTTTCTTCATGTCAGAGGTTCCCACAAGCCTGCCAACGTTCACCTCATCCGG
>CAYZYS010000099.1:0-7828 GCA_964482605.1 uncultured Bacteroides sp. | reverse complement strand
GTCAAATCAAGTTCATCCAACTCAATCTCAACCTCAATCCTATCATCCGGCTTTTCTCGACAGAAGAACCACCGTCTCCACATGCACCCCCTGGCAGAAATTATCAAAGCACCTCACCTTCACAAGCTCATATTCCCCGCTACCGCACAGAAGCTTCAGGTCGCGCCCCAGCGTTGCCGAATCGCAGCTTACATATACAATGCGCTTCGGTGACATCTTAAGCATGGTGTCTATCAATGCTGGGTCACAGCCCTTGCGGGGTGGGTCAACCACCATAACGTCGGGGTGAAGCATGGCACCGTCCCCTGACTCACGTTCATAAAACTCCGGTACAACATCCTCCGCCTTACCCAGAAAAAACTCCACGTTACCAATGCCATTAAGCTTGGCGTTATCCCTTGCATTGTCAACTGCGGCAGGGATTACCTCCACGCCGTACACCTTTTCCGCATTTCCCGCAATGTACAGGGATATCGTACCGATTCCACAGTACAGGTCCCATACCGTTTCCTTTCCCGTCAGTCCGGCAAATTCAACAACGGTGTCATACATTTTCCTGGTCTGGACAGGATTCACCTGGTAAAATGACAACGGTGATATGCGGTATCTCACATCCCCTATCATATCCTCAATATATGGCTTGCCGTACAAAAGCCGGCACTCCTTGCCAAGTATCACATTGGTGTTCTCGCTGTTTTCATTAACCATGACGGACACCATGCCCGGAATTGCCGCAAGCCCGGAAACAAGTGAATCAACGTGGTCAAGCCTGTCCCCATTGATTACAATGCACACACCCAGCTCATCCGTCGCCCTGCCAATCCTGATGAGTATGTGCCGCACGAGTCCGCGTCCCGTGGCTTCATCATACGGTCTTATGTGGTTTTGCTCCATCCATGCCTTGATAACCCTTAAAATGCCTTCGTTTCGCTCATCCCCTATGATGCAGTCCATCTGTTCCACAATGTGATGGGTTCTTCCTGCATAAAAGCCAATCCTCACATTTCCCTGGGAATCCTCACCCACAGGAAACTGCGCCTTGTTGCGGTAGCGGTACGGATTGTCCATGCCCACAATGGGAAGCATTTCATAGCTCCCCTTGTTCAGCCCTCCCAGACGAAGAATATTGTTTTCAACCTTCCTCTGCTTAAATTCAAGCTGCGCCTGGTAATCCATCTCCTGAAGCTGGCAGCCCCCGCACTGCCTGGCAACAGGGCATAGTGCCTCACACCTGTGGGGTGACGGCTCCAGGACCTTCTCCACCCTTGCATACCCGTAGGTTTTCTTTACCTTTGTCACCCTCGCAAGGACAAGGTCGCCGATTATGGCATCCTTGACAAACAAAACAAATCCACAAGCACCGCCTGTGGATTCATCCCTCAATGTACCAACTCCCTGCCCTTCCGAGCTCATATCCTCTATCCTGACCGTCACCACGGCATTCTTACCAAGCATATCCCTCTCCTATTTCCGCAGGCGTTTTTCGCCGAAGGAATCGGCGATTGAAAATCATGCAGATGATTTTCAATCTGCCATCAAGCTAAATTGTGCCGCTGCTTCCTTACAGCCTCGTCCTCTTTATGTTACTTTCAAACAGCTTATTGTAGCCCAGCCATTCCACCTCTGCCTTGGCATCAAACAGCTCCTTCATGGTCTGGAGCTTGGCATCAAGGTTATCTGCCATGCTGAGCGCCAGCGCCTCTGCAAGCTCCGGCTTCTTTGGCGAGCCAAATTCCAGCTCACCGTGATGTGACAAAATGCAGTGCTTTATCTCAAGCTCTATATGCCTTGGGAAACCCTCGATGGCGCGTATCCTCTCGCCAACCATTTCACTCCCCATGACAATGTGCCCCAAAAGATTTCCCTCATCCGTGTAGTCATTCTGCGGAAAATCCGACAGCTCCGCAACCTTCCCCACATCATGGAGCATGGCGCACGCCACAAGCAAATCCCTGTTCAACAGCGGGTATGAGGATGCAAGGTAATCACACAGCCTTGTGACACTCAGGCTGTGCTCAAGCAGCCCCCCAAGATAGCCATGGTGTATGCTCTTGGCTGCGGAATGCTTCTTAAAATCGGCGATAAACTGCGCATCCTCAACAAAAAAGCTCTCAAGGAGCTTCCTGACATATACATTGTCAATTGTCTTGATATAGCCCGTAAGCTGCGCAAACATTTCATCTATGGAATACGGGCTGACCCTCATGTAATCCGCAGGGTCGTACTCTCCCTCGCCAGCCCTCCTGAGCCTGTCAATCTTAAGCTGCAGCGCCCCGTTGTATGAAATCACGCTGCCGCTTACCTCCACGTAATCAAGGGCTTCGTATTCCCCTATCCCCATGGAGCCCGGATCCCAAATCTTGCCGTCCAGTGACCCCGTCCTGTCCTGCAGCACAACGCTTTCATACTCCTTGCCGTTCTTGGTCATTGCCGTTGCCTTGCTTTTGCACAGGTACACATCCGACACACGGTCCCCGTCCTTCAATACCTCAATAAACCTCATTGCCTGAAAAATACCTCATTCCTAGTCTTTATTGGCGAGCGTCACGGTGAAGGCTATGTCATAATATCCATCCCTCGCACGCCTTTTCACGTTGATTGTGGTCTTCTGCCCACTCCCAAGCTTGTATATTTTCTCACTAAATTCATTAAATGTCAAAATGCTTTCGTCATCCACTGCGGTTATCACGTCCCCAGCCTGTATTCCCACCGCAAATGCAGGTGAATTTTCCTCAACGCTCGTGACATACACGCCAAGCGGAAGCGAATACCTGTTGGCAAGTGTCCCGGTAACGGTTTCACCCATCACGCCAAAATATGCCATCGGCACGCCATTTACCAGTGCCTCAATCACCCTTTTCACATCCGATATCCCGTAAAACACCTGGGATTCCCTGACGGAATCATTTACGGGTATGCCCACAAGCGCACCCCCGGAATCAAAGAGAAAGCCATGGTCATCCGACAGCCTGCCCATGCTTGTGTACAGAAGCCCCACGTAAGCATCCGTATGGCTTTCATTTACACCCACACGGGTCAGTATCCCTGAGTTAAATGCATAATCAGCCCCCATGACCCTGCCTGCCACAACCACCTCATCACCCTGGTGAACCTGATAGGAATTGCCAAGCTCACATACATATATCCTCGGAAGCGCACCATCCTCAAATTCCGACTGGCTGACGGCAACAACCGCAATCCCCAGCTCGCCATCACCGCTGACGTAATCACCCTTCACCACTGTCCCGTCACTAAACTCAACTGATATGTCGCCCTGCCCGCTTACCTCGCTATATGAGGTGAGCAGCAAATACTTCTGGTCAACATAGGCAAATATTACACCCGAGGCGCTTGTATACTGCTGGAAATAATTGCTGTCACTAAAGCTTTTCCCCACCTTCACAATTGAGCGCGTAATGTTGTCAATCACATTCTGGGATGCCGGCTCCACCTTGGTTTCAGCAGCAGGGTCCCCCTCCATGAAGGTTGGGTCCTGAACACTTCCCTCCGCCGACTGCGTTGGCAATATGCCTGCCTGATATTCATCCGTGGGATATTCATCCCTTGTTATGACAATGTCCGTGTGCTTTACGCCATCATCAGGGTGCAGCCTGTCCCACAGCGCCGAATACAACAAAATAAAGGTGACACAGGCAAATGCACCAAACAATATGCCGCCCCCGGCAAGCTGCAAAAGCCTAATCACCCCATGGTACTTCACTGACGGTTTGACAACAATGTCCTCCGTGTACAGGTTATAATCATCTTCCTTGTTACCCTCGTTATCATTCATCCGCACGTCTTCTCCACCTAAGTCCGCATTTATAACCCCGTATTTAGTGTAAATGATATAACAAATATATGAACAAACTATGACATCAATGTAAATTTTATATACCCATCCGCTATAATTTGCTGTGGTTATTTTCAGTGATTTAATGTATACTGTTGCTTGATGGCAGATGAAAATGCCCTCATGATGAACATTGACTTATGGCATCCACAGAAAGGCTCAGTTTCAGCATATATGAACGAAAAGGTTTTACATACACTTGAATACCACAAAATAACGGAACGGCTGCAGGGCTTTGCCTCCACCGCCATGTCGGCGGAGCTTTGCCGAAACCTCCAGCCCATGACTGACATACAACAGATTAACCACGCACTGCTCCAGACCAACGATGCGCTATCAAGGGTCATTGCACACCACGCACCGTCCTTCGGCGGCTTTCAGGACTGTCTTCCTGCCATGGGAAGACTTAAGGTTGGCGGAATCCTGTCCATTGAGGAGCTTCTCAACATAAGCACCCTGCTGGACCGTGTGGCAACGGCAAAATCCTACTCCCGCCACAAGGAGGAGCCGGATTCCCTCACAGACTGGTTTGAAGCGCTGGAACCGCTTTCAGAGCTGAACACAAGCCTAAAGCGCTGCATAACGCCAGATGGGGAGATAAGCGATGACGCCAGCCCTGCACTTAGGGATTTGCGAAGAAAACAGCAGGCAGGGCAGGAACGAATCCGCACCGAATTGAACCAGCTTCTCAACAATCCCAATGTGAGAAGCTGCCTGCAGGACTTTGTCATAACCACAAGAAATGACCGTTATTGCCTCCCTGTAAAGGCTGAGTGCAAGTCAGGAGTTCCAGGCATGGTGCATGACCAGTCCGCAACAGGTTCAACCTACTTTATTGAACCAATGTCAGTTGTAAAGCTCAACAATGACCTGAAAGAGCTTTCATTGCAGGAGCAGGCTGAAATCGAAAGGATTCTTGCCGCCCTCAGCGCTGATGCGGCGATTAATGCCGAAGCAATCACCGCCAGCCAGAAGTGGCTTGTGATGCTTGACTTCACATTTGCCAAGGCAGCCCTTTCACAGCTATACCGCTGCAGTTGCCCTGTCATGAACGAAGATGGCAAAATAGACATCAAAAAGGGGCGTCATCCCCTCATCCCGCAAGACCACGTCGTTCCAATAGACATCCGTCTCGGCGAGGATTATGACCTTCTCATAATAACAGGTCCCAACACGGGCGGCAAAACCGTGTCCCTGAAAACCGTCGGGCTGCTGACGCTTATGGGGCAGTCAGGGCTTAACATTCCGGCAATGGACAATTCAAGGCTTGCGGTATTCAAAAAGGTGTATGCCGACATCGGGGATGAGCAGAGCATTGAACAAAGCCTGAGCACATTTTCCTCGCACATGACCAACACCGTGAAAATACTGAAATACGCCGACCGAAACACCCTAATCCTCTTTGATGAGATTGGCGCCGGTACGGACCCCGTGGAGGGTGCGGCGCTTGCAACCTCAATACTGGCAAGCCTCCACAAAAAGGGCATCAAAACCATGGCAACCACCCATTACAGTGAGCTTAAGGTATACGCACTGTCAACGCCGGGTGTTGAAAATGCCTGCTGTGAATTTGATGTTGAATCCCTGCGCCCAACCTACAGGCTGTTGATAGGAATCCCCGGAAAAAGCAACGCATTTGCGATATCAAGCAAGCTTGGGCTGTCGGATTACATCATAAAGGACGCACAAAAACGCCTTGAATCACAGGACGTGGAATTTGAGGACATGCTTCAAGGCCTTGAAAATTCAAGGGTTTCCCTCGACAACGAACGCGCCGAGGTAAAGCAGCTTCAGGAGGAGGCTGCACGGCTTAAGCAGCAGCTTGAGGCAGAACGTGAAAGCCTTGACAGCCAGCGCGACAAAATCCTTGAAAATGCGCGCATACAGGCAGGCAAGCTTCTTTCAGAGGCAAAGGATTACGCCGATGAAACAATACGTGTGATGAACAAGCACGGCATGACGGTGCAGGAGCTTGAAAAATCAAGGTCCAAGGTTCGTGACAAGATGAAGGCAACCGCCGGCACCGGCTCCCTTGAAAAAGCCCCTGCAAGGCAGTCCGCCTCACACAAACCGGAGGAATTTACACTTGGCACAAGGGTGAAGGTGCTGTCAATGAACCTTACCGGAACCGTCAGCACAAGACCAGACAGCCACGGCAACCTGTTCGTGCAAATGGGAATTATGCGCTCCAAGGTCAACATAAAGGAGCTTGAAATCATCCAGGAGGACGCCTACGGCAATCCAGTAAACAAAAACCAACGGTCTGGCAGCACCAAAAGCAGATACAGCGTGGCAGGTGCGCAGGGCTCCGGAACTGGTTCCCTCAAAATGGGCAAGTCCTCAAGCATTGCCCCCGAAATCAACCTTCTTGGGCTCACCGTGGACGAGGCAGTCGCAAAGCTCGACAAATACCTTGATGACGCATACCTTGCGGGGCTTCCGCAGGTGCGTGTCGTGCATGGCAAGGGGACAGGGGCACTGAGAAATGGCGTAACCTCATTTCTCAAGGGAATCTCATATGTGCAGTCATACAGGCTTGGCGAGCACGGCGAGGGAGACGCGGGCGTAACCATTGTAACATTTAAATAAACACAAATGATACTGGGGTGCCAACTGCACCCAACACCATGATGGAGGGCAAATGCCCTCAGACAGGGGGATATATGGCAGCAAGACAAAAGATACTGATAGTTGATGATGATGAAAACATAGCAGAGCTGATATCCTTGTACCTGACCAAGGAATGCTTTGACACATGCATTGTAAATGACGGCGAAAGTGCGCTGCAAAAGCACACCGAATTTAATCCTGACCTCATACTCCTCGACCTCATGCTTCCAGGCATGGACGGCTACCAGGTGTGCCGCGAGGTGCGGAAAACCAGCTCAGTGCCAATAATAATGCTGTCCGCCAAGGGCGAGATATTTGACAAGGTGCTTGGACTGGAGCTGGGTGCGGATGATTACATGATTAAGCCATTTGACTCAAAGGAGCTTGTGGCAAGGGTAAAGGCGGTGCTTCGCCGCTACCAGCCCGCAGCGGGTGCGCCCGCCAATGCTGCCGCGCCTGCGACGCAGGCGGTTGAATATGACGGCATCACCATCAACCTTACCAATTACTCCGTTGTCCTTGACGGCAACACGCTTGAGATGCCGCCAAAGGAGCTGGAGCTTCTCTACTTCCTTGCCGCATCGCCGAATCAGGTGTTTACAAGGGAGCAGCTTCTTGACAACATCTGGGGCTATGAATACGTGGGTGACACCCGAACCGTGGACGTTCACATAAAGCGCCTGCGGGAAAAAATAAAGGATCATCCGCATTGGTCCATAGCTACTGTATGGGGGATTGGGTATAAGTTTGAAACGCGGTGAAAATGAGGTGCCAGTTAAAGATGCCATATAAGGATGCTATATAAAATGCTGTATAAAGATGCTGTATTGCTGTGTAAAGATGCTGTGTAAAGATGCTGTATTGCTGTGTAAAGATGCTGTGTAAAGATGCTGTATTGCTGTGTAAAGATGCTGTGTAAAGATGCTGTGGGATATGTGCCAAATGCAGACACGCTTGCGCTACGTGTCGCACGTAGCGGTACTAAGGCTGCACAAGACGCAGCCTAAGTACCGACGGCTCCACAGTGTCTGCGTTAGGCACATATCCCACAATGTCAGTTTCAGCGCAAATATGTTAGTTCCAATGCGGGCGCGTCAGTTTCAATACAGACACATTGGTTTCGATGCAGAGATGTCAATTTCAGCACAGGCACGTTAGTTTCAACACAAGTACATTAATTTCGATACAGAGATGTCAGTTTCAGCACAGGCACGTTAGTTTAGATACAGATACATTAGTTTCAATACAGGTGCATCATTTTCAATACAGACACATTGGTTTCGGTGCAAGCACAATTTGACTACATTCATTAAAATAAGAGGCTGCCATGAGAGATTCACTCCTGAAAAAGTTCATATTGATATA
>CAYZYS010000098.1:0-7863 GCA_964482605.1 uncultured Bacteroides sp. | reverse complement strand
TAAAGGGAAACGAAGGGGAACAGGACGTGAAGATTTTGGGAAAGGACAATATTTTATGAAGAACACAATGATTGTGGCGGCTTTCCCCGGCAGCGGGAAGACATGGCTCTGCCGCCACCAGGAACAGTACAATGGCATCACAATGATAGATGCCGACTATTTTGGCTATGAGAAGAAGGTCGGGTGGGCTGACACCTACATTGACAACGTGGAATTCATGACGGGAAAGGTGGATTTCATTTTTGTCGCAATGTACCCTGAGGTCCTCCAGAAGCTCCATAAGCGCGGGATTCCGTTTGTCACGGTTTCCCCAAACAACGGGGAATGGCTGCCTGAAAAGGCAAGGGCACTCACAAAGCAGCAGTGGATGGGCAGGATTTGCTTGCGGGACAATGCCACGGTGCCCAATTTTGACTCATGGCTCAAAATGCTGGTGCAGCAGTATGACAAATGGACGGGCATAGGCTTCATCCAGTCATGGGAGCCATCGTCAATAATCCTGCTCAATGAGGACCAGTACCTTTCTGACGTGATGATGGGGCTGTACCTGAGGAAGGAACACCTTGAGCTTGCAGATTACGGGGAACAGGGAATACTGGATGACGCGGAAGACCCATGCTCAGACGCGGCTGATGCGAAACCCGTGGATGACAGGGAATGGAATGCCGTGCCATGCGGACCGGGATTTCGGTACGGGCAGGCAGCCATGGACATCCCAGGCGACAGGGACGTGGACGGCAATGGCATTACCGTAATGCCGGGGGACACGAACACGGCCGAGGTGACAGGGATGAACCTTGCCATTGGAAAAGGGGAAATGCCTGATGGCACACGGGAAAGCCAGGACATCCCGGAAGCCGACACAGGGTATGGGCTTATCTGAAAAACACCGTTTTTCCCCGGTAAGGCAGCCTGTCATGGCTTTGCCATGGGGCGTTGACTTTTCCGGCACGCCATAATATCATTATAGTAAGATGTCGGAGGACCAATCGGATGAGGATGGACATACAAAAGGACTATGACAGGATAATGGAAACCCTGAACGAATACGTTATTAACTTTGACAATTCCTATGATGCAACCACCGTGTTCAATGGATGGGTGGAAGAGTATGGGATAATCCCCGAAAGGGATGGGGACGTGATGCTGATACTGGATTACATAAACTTAAGGATTTCCATGCCAAACAGCCTTTCAAGGTCAATACATGCCTGGGGGCTTTCGCAGAAAGAGCCTTACCTGTACCCACGGCACCGTCAAAAGCCAATGTGACTTGCCAATTGCAAAATATCCCTACCACAATGCCATGGGCATGATAAGGGGAGGAACACCACCATCAAAAACACATCTGGAGGTATATGGATGAACCAGTTTGTATTTATCCTTCGCAGGAAAGGGGAAAAACAAATCATAATCACAAAGACCATCAACGGCTGTGACGTAAATGAAATGGTATTCGGAACACTGTACAACTGGGGGATTGATGAAAAAATTGCCATCGAATGTGCCTCATGGGCAGAATTGGCGACAATGGAGGAGAGTTTCATAATTGACGAACCAGAACTTTACCTGGAGGTTTACCTGGAACCATGCGAATGATTGCCGTAAATGGTTTCCATATGGCATGGATGGTTTTCACAAAAGAAAATAATTGACAATTCCGTCAAATTTCAATACAATTAACATACAACAGAAAAGGAGAACCCCCTTTTTTTCCTTTTGTTGGGGAGCAGCATGCCGCAAGGTGTCCTGCCCCCTGTTTTTTTTGTGGATAAGAGAAGATTTCTTGCCTAAAAAAGGATGCCCCGGTAACTCCGGGGACATCTTTTTTTTCTTGTTTTCCCTGTTTCACCTTGGGTCATAATGAACCAGGTACGACATTTCATGTGTTCCCATTCCCGCCATTGCCCATGCCACCCTTCGGGTCCTGCCGTGGTGGTTGCTGCCCCTGTGGCTGCTGTCCCTGGTATTGGTAAGGGATTTGCCCTGGGTATGGCCGCTGTCCCTGGACACCCTGTGGCTGCTGTCCACGGTATGGATATGGCTGCCTTGGCGGATATGGCGGAACCATTCTTCCCTGTCCATATGGGGATACCTGCTGTCCCTGGAAGCCCTGTGGCTGTACAGGTGCCTGTTGCCCTTGTGGGACTGGGATTCCATTTGCCATGTTTGGCTTCATGCCATCCTGCTGAACCCCCTGCCGTGCCTCCCCTGGATGCTGGGCACGTGGACTGGCAGTGCCCGTGCCTGCCGTACCCGGATTGGTGACGCCTGCCTTCACGGGATTTCCCGCAGTCGGGTTGTTTCCTGACAAGGTCTTCTCACGGGTGAGTTCAGACGCAGGTTTTGCAGGGCTGTTACCCTTTTCCCTGTTCCCATAGCTTTCAACGTTCCATATGGCAATGGCACTGCAATTGTCAGAATACTGGAGTTCCCTTGATGCCCCTATGAGGCTTGTGACTATCTCATCACAATTCCCCGCGTCAAGCACCAGTTTTTCCATGCCGTCCCTTGTCAGGGCATAATGCACGCCATCCGTTGTCATTAGCAGGAGGTCCTTGGGGTGCAGCTCAAGATGCGCGGTATCAATGACAGGTGCATTGAGCATCCCCAGGCCGCTTATGACCTTATACTGTTCAGGATGCAGCACGTTCTCATCATCCACCTCAATCTTGCCTTCGTCTATAAGCCTGTTGTATTCCGTATGGTCCCTTGAAATCATCCTCAGGGCAACGTCATCAGGCTTGTCGGCACGCAGGCGGTAGAGCCTTGTGTTCCCCGCATGGGCAAACCAGCAGTCCGTTCCCCTTATGAGCAGCACCATCATCGACGCACGAAAGCCCCCGTACTTTTCCTCATTGGACATCTGGAAGGCACCATACACCCTGTTCACCTCCTCAAATGCCTCCCTGAGGAAAAACTCAGGGTCCTGGAACAGAAGCACGGGATTGGTTGCATACAGCCTCTTCATCTTGGACATCACCTCATTGCCAGCAAGATAGCCTGCGTTTAATGCCGCATTGTTCAACACGAATGAAGGGTCTAGTTCCTGCTTCTTTTTCTCATTCCCGTTTTCATCATGTTCCTTCCATGCCTCCGTCTGCATCCGGTCAATGAAACTGGCCGCCGTCCCCTCTCCATCGGCAATGACCGCAACATACGTGTCCCCGTTTCCAAGCTCCGCCATGTTGACATAATCCTCGTTCAGCATGCGCCCATATCCCGCATCTGACTTTCCTGCAAATACCATCTTTTCCTGCCTCCCTTTCCTTATATGATTTATGCCCTTGTGATTTGGCTGACATCCCCAGCCCTTAAGCCTTACGGGCTTACATCTGGTTAGATGAAAATGCCCGGCCTTAAGCCGGGCCCAGGTTCCAAATGACGGTTATTTCCTCTTGCGGCAGGTGTCAACCCATGAACCGTCATCCAATGACGCCCACCCCCTTACCTCACCCTCATTGAGGAATCCCGGCAGGTAATACCCATCCCCGTTCCTGAAATGAATGTCCCTTGTCCTTCCGTCAACCAGATAGTCACCGTCATATTCCTCTATCCGGATGGTGGTGTATTCTATGCCATCCTTTTCATCAGTCCCAATGACCGTGACCGTATACCGTCCAACTTCCCTTGATTGCCACATATTGTCTTACCTTCCTTGTCATTCGACGGGTCCTGCCCGTTCCATAATGAAATGATTAATGTACTGATTTGCCACTGACCATGCCACGCATGGTGTCTCCCCACCAGGCGGCCACGCCTGTCACTGGGCTGTTTCATCCGTCCCTTCCGTAACGCCTGCAGGCATTGTTGACTCCTGGTAATCCCTTAATATCCCAAGCATTTCATCAACGTCTGCCTTGACCCCCTCGCCTTCGACCAGCCACCTGAAGGCCACCGCATACTCACACAGGTCATCATTTATCCGTTCCTGGTATGCCATATACGCATAAGTCATTTCTTCCCTTTCCAGTGGCTTCCCATTGGCCACGGTGGAATCGAGCAGTGCCTGTATGTCTTCCCGCAGGGCGGTGATTGAGTTGACGCCCCTCATGCTTATGTAAGAATGGCTGCCCGTCCTGACGGGGTTCTCCCCAAGGTATTTTTCATAATCAGCCTGTATCACGGAGTAGGCATATGCCAGGTTGTCATGCTGCTGGATGAAGTCATTGTCTGTCATGCCCCCTGATATGTACAGGGCATATACCTTGTCCATCTGGCGCATGTAATCAGTAAGCGTGTTCATTATCACGTTCTGTTCACCGAAGAACTCATTCCCGGTCATCTTCCTGTGGGCACGTGCATACCATGCGATGCCCCCGGCGAGCAACAACACAAGGAACACAAGGGCCGTGGAAATGGCAATTGTGTTTTTCCTCCTTTTCTCCCTGGAAGCCCCATCCCTGTGCCGCAGGTCCCCCGCCACCATCAGTTTCCTGTTTGCGTTTGACATTATCCGTCCACCCCCTTACTTTCCATATGCCATGTTGAAACGGTAATAGTTTAGCAACAACGGGTCCTTCTGCTGTGGGGAGAGGGTACAGTCAAGATACTCAAGCGGGTCATCAAACAATGTCTGGCATGCCGTCATCAGCCTGTGCTTCCGGAGGAAGGTGGTCAGCCCGGGTTCCGTGAAGAACCGGTAAAGCTCCTCGTTTGTCGCAAGTGGCTTTTCCTTGTCAAGGACATACTGGAGTGCCACGCATGCCGCAAGTATGCCGTCCCCTCCCAAAAAGAAGTCCTTTGGGAACTTCATTGCCTTTCCCTCCATTACGTTCGTGTATGCCCTGAGTAACAGCTCACGCCTTGGGTATTTCCTTTCAGGGTGCAGTTTGTATGCCAGGTAGAACAGGTCCTTTCGTCTGTCAAGCTCCGGCGGGAAGGACACGAACTTCACAAGCGTGTCCACCTTCAGCCGCCTGAGCAGGTCTGCCGTGACATTGTCCCTAAGTGTCTCGAAGTCCCACCCAAGCAGGTCATTAAAGGCATATTTCAGCACGACCAGGCTCATTGCCTCCTTCTGGCATGGGTCCCCCGTGAAGAAGAACATTGAGAAATTGTCCTTCTTGCCCAGCAGTATGTACTCATATTCGAGTATTATTGCGTCTGCATTCAGCATCTTCTTACCTCCATAAAAATGATAATGGTAGTATGACGGGGATTTTCCCCTCCCCTGGCCCATGCCAAACCAAACATACTCATGCCAAACCTACCCGTCAGACCCATGCCGCCTCGTTACATCCACACCCCTCCCCATGGATTATCCACGTATCCCTTCCCGTGGCATCACGGCAACCCATCCGTATGGAATGAAACCCATGACGCCATTGCCGCGTGAAAAACCGCCTCCCCTTTTCCCCCATACTGACATTGACACTTTAAACCGCTTAAGGGAGATTAGGAGGAAAGAAAATGGAGAAAAGGATTAAGAAAAACCTTGCCGTGCTGAGGCCGAATGTGGCACTTGACGTTGATGACGTGCTGTTTGAATGCAACACCTATGCGGTAAGGCTCATCAATGAAATGGGCTGCGAACCGCCGATGTCCATTGAGGAAATAAGGACATATGCCCCAAGGGGCGACAGGAGTGACAGGGTCTTCGACTTCTTTGAGTCAGGGGAGTTTTTCAGGACACAGCCCGTAATCAGTGGTGCGCATGAATTTGTGTCAAAACTGTCCAAAATTGCCAATGTGTTCATTTCAAGCGCAATGGTGCCTGACTTCATGAGCATAAGGGCAAGGAGGATTCTGGAGGAGTTCCCTGAAATCCCCCAGGAGAACATCATGCTTGGCTCCAGGAAGGACATGTGCCGTTTTGACATCATCCTGGATGACTGCGGGAGGCACATCACGGAAAGCCATGCCAAGTACCCGATTCTCATGCGGATGCCATGGAACCGTTACCTCACGGGCTGTCTGTCCGTGAATGACCTGGATGAGGCATATTCCCTGATTGAGAACATAATACAGGGTCCGTCACCCATGCCACTGCCGAAAGCAGAAAACATCGTGCTTGTTGGACCCACGGGAAGTGGCAAGGGACAGGTTGTTGATGTCCTTGAAAAGCACGGGTATGTCCGTCCGAAAATGTACACGACTGACCCATGGGCTTCAGAAGCTGGTTACAGGAAGGTAAGCGAAGCTGAGTTCCTTGCAATCAGGGATGGCAGTGGGTTCATTGAAAGCTCCGTGTATGCGGGACACCATTATGGCATCACCCGTGACGGGCTTGGCACGGGCAGGACCGTGATGGTGATGGACATATGCGGTGCTATGAGGATGAAAAAAGCCATTGCCAATACCGTGACCATTTTCATCAGGAAGGAACGTGACCAGGTCATAGGCAACATCCTTGACAGGGACATCCCCAATGATGAAAAGACCCGCAGAATCATATCCCTTAATGACGAATACGCAAATGCGTCACTTTGCGATTACGTCATCGACATGGGACCGGACACCCTTGTGGAAATTGAGGAAGCATTCTCAAAGGAGGAATGAGAAAAGGCAAAAGCTAATTGCAATGTCATTAAGGCAAGTCATTGACAAGGGAAAGTTAAGGCAGCCCCAAATCCCAAAAAGAAAAGGGGCTGTCTTCTGTCCTTAATTTGCAAAATTATTTTCTTGAGCATTTACAATGATAATGCTAAAATATCCTTAACCAAGAAGGGTTTCTCTGTGAACTGCTCACGAGGCTAAAGCCTCGGAGCTTCTTGTTTCCCCCACCACGGTTATTGTCACACCCATAAGGGCAGTTTTCCCATGATGTCCACAAGCGTATAAGTTTGGCTAGTTCCTAACCTACCATTTACGTGGCTTAGGCCATGCTTATGAGCCTAAGCCCTTCGTTTTTTATGTTTATTGCCGCATTTACGTCCCTGTCCATGGTAAGGCCACAACACCCACAATGGTATACCCTGTCTGACAGCCCCATGGGATGCCTGCCCCCACAGCCTGAGCATGTCTGGGTGGAGGCATACCATTTGTCCACTTTCACAAGTTGCCTGCCCCTGTCTGCAAGCTTGTAGCCCAGCATGGCAAGAAACATGCCATTTCCGTTATCCAGGGTGGCCTTGCCGTTGCCAAAGCCCTTGTTGGACATGGCCTTCATGTCAAGGGTTTCCACGCACACAATGTCATACTGATTGGCTATCTCAGTGGATTTTTTGTGCAGGAAATCCTTCCTCTGGTTTGATACGTGTGCATGTATCCTTGCCACTTTTTTCTGTTGTTTACGGTAATTGTTGCTGCCAACGGCCTTATGCCTCAGCTTCCTCTGTGCCCTGGCAAGCCTGCCCTGTGACTTCCTGTAATATTTGGGGCTGCCACATACGTTGCCCTCGCTGTCCACATAAAGTCCGTCTGACTTGTAATCCAGGCCAATGCACTTACTGCCCGTTGATTTCATGATGGCTGTGTCATGCTCAAACAGGATTGATGCATGATACCTGCCATCACTGCCCTGTGATATGGTGGCGGATTTAAGTACCCAGTTTGCATCGGGTTTCCTGTGTATCTTGGCTTTCACAACGCCTATCTTCGGCAGTTTTATGGTTTTGTCCATGATTTCCATGTTTCCATTTACATAGTTTGTGGTATAAGTTTTCCTGCTGTGTTTTGCTGACTTGTACTTTGGGAAACCAAACTTTTTGGGATTCTCAAAAAAGTTTTTATATGCCGTCTGTAAATGCACCTGGACATTTGCCAGGGCAAGGGAGTCCACTTCCCTTAAGTATGCGTATTCTTCCTTGTACCGGGCAGGCGTGGTCTGCAGCATCCGTTTGTTTGCCTGGTAGTAGGCCATTTTATCGGCAAGCATTAGGTTCCATATCTTGCGGCAGCAGCCAAATGTCCTGGCAAACA
>CAYZYS010000097.1:0-7893 GCA_964482605.1 uncultured Bacteroides sp. | reverse complement strand
TTTTTTATTTTCTTCTTGACCTTTTTGATTCGCTGTGCTACCCTTAAGAAGAATTAGCAAGGCGAGTGCAAATAAGGTTTATCCGAAATCGTCTGTTGACGCCACGTGGTGTGGCATAAAAGTCGCGTAAGCGGCTTTTTTTGTTGTTATTGTTTATACGTTTTCAATATTTTTTAATTTATTTCTGTACTAATTCCATTATAAACCCAATGCTGTACGATAATCTGGTCTCAATTCCAGAACTTTTGTTCATTCCGAATATCTGACAAACTTTTTCATCTATAATTTTTAACATTATGTATATTATATTTGTCAATTATTTCCACGTCAACATTCAAACCAACTGCCATTAAAAATGGCGCTGGAAAAACATGTGTCTTCCCAACGCCATCATACCATGCCACGCATCCTGCGCAAAAAAGTTTTTTAGATTACAACACTTTCGTTATTGATAAATATCTGATTCTCCCTCGTATACGTCTTGTCACCTGATATGACATACATCCTATGTATAAATACATTTACCTGTTCACCGACGGTGACTAGCTCCTGGCCAATCTGGCGGTATGCGGTAATCAGCCTGCCATGGAGTCGAACCTTGACCTCAATCAGGTTGCCCACAAATGTTACCTGCTCAATCCTGCCTTTCTCAACGGAGGCTGAATACCTTGCGGCTTCATTTTTCCTGGTTACATCCACATATTCAGGACGAATCAGCGCAGATTCCCCCTCGCCCGTCTCCTCAAAGCCCTTAAATTGCCTGAAATTGTCAATCACCACATTTTCCCCAAGGAACTGTGCCACGAATGGCGTATGCGGATTTTCATATATTTCTATCGGGGAGCCAATCTGCTCAATCCTGCCCTGGTTGGTGAGAATTATTTCATCAGCCAGCTCAATTGCCTCCTCCTGGTCATGGGTGACAAATATGCTGGTGATTCCCACCTCGTCAATCATCTCCCTAAGCCACGCCCGAAGCTCCTTGCGCACCTTGGCATCAATCGCCGCAAACGGCTCATCCAGCAGAAGAAGCTGCGGCTGCGTCGCCAATGCCCTCGCAAATGCGACCCTCTGCCGCTGTCCTCCTGAAAGCTGCCTCGGATACCGCTTCTCCAGACCCTCAAGCCCAACAAGCCTGACAAGCTCCTGCACCCTGTCCTTGATGTAGCCCTTGTCCGCCTTGTTAATCCTAAGCCCAAATGCTATGTTCTCAAAAACCGTCTTATAACGGAACAAGGCGTAATTTTGGAACACAAAGCCGACGCCCCTCTTGCTCGGCTTCACATCATTAATGAGCTGCCCATTGATGAATATTTCTCCGGAATCAGGATTTTCAAGCCCCGCCAGCATTTTCAATATGGTGGTCTTGCCGCTTCCCGAAGGCCCAAGCAGCGCCACAAGCTGCCCTTTTCCTATGGTAAAATTCACATCCCGTGAAGCCTGGTAGTCCCCAAAGGATTTATTCACATTTTTCAATTCCACATATGCATCCGACTGATTATTCATTTTCATACTCCAATCCGCAGGTGTGATTTTTCACCCCACTTCCGTTTCCTTCTTCCCCCTGTATTCGAGCACATTTCTCAACACAAGGATTACCAGCGCCATGACCACCAGCACCGCCGACATGGCAAATGCCCCCGTAAAGTCAAATGCCTGGTACGTCACCTCAATGTGAAGCGGCATGGTGTTGGTCTTGCCCCTCAAATGCCCTGAAAGCACCGAAACCGCACCAAACTCACCCATCGCCCTTGCTGAGCAAAGCACAACCCCATAGAGCAGCGCCCATTTTATGTGCGGAAACGTAATCTGGGTGAATATCTGGAAGAAGTTGGCGCCCATCAGTGCTGCCGCCTCCTCCTCGTCCGTGCCCTCCGACGTGAGCACCGGAATTATCTCCCTTGAAATGAATGGAAATGTCACAAATATCGTGGCAAGCACAATGCCAGGCACGGCAAATATTATCTTAATCCCCGCGGCCTGGAGATATTTGTACAAAAATGAACTTCTTCCGAAGGTCAACACAAATATCAGGCCCGCTATGATTGGGGATATTGTAAGCGGAAGGTCAATCAGCGTTGACACCAGCTTTTTTCCCCTGAACTTGAACTTGGTCAGCGTCCATGCCGCAAACACGCCAAATACCGTGTTCACCACCACCGTGATTAGCGTGACCTTCACCGTGAGCCATATGGAGCTTAATGCGTATTTGTCACTGATTGCATTGACAAATGTACCCACGCCGTCACGAAATGCCGTAACAAGCACATACACAAGTGGCAAAACCAAAAACACTGCAAGAAATACCGTACTGAATATTATCAAAAACCACTCCACGAAGCCTTTTTTCCTAACTTCCATACCAACCTCCATTTTTCATCCTATTCCACTTACAATACGTGATGACCTGCTCTGCACCAGCGCATTTATGAAAAGTATGATAAATGCCGCAAGCAGCATCACCAATGCGATTGAGGTTGCACTTGCATAATCGTATTCCTGCAGCTCTGACATGATTAACAGCGGTGTAATCTCCGTCTCATACGGGGTATTGCCCGCTATGAACACAACGCTTCCATATTCCCCAAGGCTTCTTGCAAATGCCATGGAGAAGCCCGCAATCAATGACGGTGCAATCTCAGGGAGTATCACCCGAAAGAAAACCTGCGTCTTGGAAGCCCCAAGGATTCCTGCTGCCGCCTCGTAGTCCGGGTCAATCTTTTCCAACACCGGTTGCACGCTTCTCACAACAAACGGAATCCCGATAAATACCAATGCCACGGTTATTCCAATCCGTGTGTAGGCAATCTTAATCCCAAACCTGGCAAATATGCTCCCCACCCAGCCATTGTCCGTGGTGAGGTGGGTGAGGGCAATTCCCGCAACTGCCGTTGGAAGTGCAAACGGAAGCTCAATCATGCCGTCCAGCAGCCTCTTCCACGGAAAATCGTACCTTGTCAGCACCCAGGCGAGCATCAGCCCAACCACCCCATTAATCAATGCGGCTATCAGTGCGGTAATGAAGCTGACCTTATAGCTTGCCAGCACCCTCGGTCTTGTCACCGTGGAGATGAAGTCAGAAAATGACAGCTTCGCCGAATACACCACCAGTGAGCAAAGTGGTATAATCACCACAAGGCTCAATATCGTCATTGTTATGCCAAAACTAAGGCCAAAGCCAGGTATGACACTTTTTCCCTTATGCTTCACAACACTACCCTTCATCTCCAACCGACCTTTCCACATTTATTCAAAACATCATTTCTCATATATCTGGTCAAACACGCCGCCATCCGTAAAATGCTTTGCGGTTGCCGCAGTCCAGCCACCAAAATGATTAATGTCCGTAAGCTCAAGGCTTGTCACAATCCATTTTCCATCTGACGGAAGCTCCTTGATTACATTGGAACCGCCCTCATACACGTATTCATTCAAGATGGACTTGTTGGAAGGCCTGTAATACCACTTTGCCTCAAGCCTCTGTGCATCATCCGAATACAGGTAGGACAGGTATTCAGTTGCAACGGTCCTCGTACCCCTCTTGTCAACAACCTCGTCGACAACCGCAACCGTCGGCTGGCACAGTATTGACACTGACGGAACCACTATCTCATACTCACCCGGATGCTCGTCCAGTGAAAGAAATGCCTCATTTTCCCATGCAAGAAGCACATCACCCTGCTTATTCTCAACAAATGAAGTTGTTGCACCGCGGGCTCCTGAATCAAGCACCAGCACATGTGAGAACAATGTCTTCATGTTCGCCTTAATCTGATCCTCGCTCTGCCCCTTCTTCTCAAAATAGTACCAGGCAGCCAGGTAATTCCACCTCGCACCGCCAGAGGTCTTCGGGTTAGGCGTTATCACGCCAACATCATCCCTAAGAAGGTCATCCCAGTCATATATCTGCTTGGGGTTATCCTTTCTTACCAAAAATACTATACTTGAAGTGTAAGGTGAACTATCCAAATCAAATTCAGACGTGTAACCGTCCTCAATCAGCCCCGCATCCTTAACCGCATCAACATCCCCCTCAAGTGCCAGCGTCACCACATCAGCCTCAAGCCCATTGGCAACCTCAAGTGCCTGCTTTCCTGAACCACCGTGGGACTGGGTTATTGTGACATCCTGCCCCGTCTTTTCCTTCCAATAGCTTGCAAAAAGTTCATTGTAGCCCTTGTACAGCTCCCTTGTAGGGTCATAGGACACATTGGTAATCTCGACACTTGGTTCATCCGAGGTATCAGCAGCCTTACCGGACTGGCAGCCCACAAGACCCCCTGCGGCAACAACCGCAACCAAACCAAGCGACAAAAGCTTCTTGAACAATTTTTCTCTTTTCATAACGATCCTCCCAATCCTCCTTTTTATTTCCTAGCCGTCCGCTAGGATTACTATGGATTATATTGGGAAAATGTTGAGAGTTCAACATCATATTATGAAATCGTTTTCTTATTTATGGGATTTTGTAATGATTTTTCTGTCATCCACAGGCTCCGGACAGCCATGGCAAGCGTCCAAAGCCCATATGACAGAAACTTATGAAATCGTTACCAGTCAGATATTTACTGGGATAGCAATGATTTAAGACCTTTTCCTGTTAATGTAAATATAATATATTGTACACAATATAATTCCAAACACGGTTGCCGTAGGTGCCGCAAGACCAATGTAGGTCAATGATGCATTTGGCTGGATGCTCATGATGTACGACATCGGCAGCCTCACAAGGAATGACTGTGCAAGCCCCTGCGCCATGACAAAGCCCGACAGGGAATGTCCGTTAAAATACCCCATGAAGCTGAACAAGATGCTTGTCACAATCGCCTCTGGCGCAAAGCCCCTGAGGTACTCGTATGCCTTGGCAACCACCGCCTTGTCCCCCGTGAACACGGAAGCCAGCAAATCCCCGTGGAAAAATGCCAAATACGCAATCACAACGCCGATGGAGCAGCCAATCACCATTCCACACTTCATCGCTGCCTTTGCCCTGTCCTCCTTGCCTGCACCCACGTTCTGTGCCACAAATGAAGCCATTGACTGGATTATTGATGACGGAATCAGCATGACAAATGACTGAATCTTCTGAGCAACGCCGTAGCCTGATGATGCCTCAAGCCCAAGCCTGTTAATAAATGCAAACAGGGCGAGGAAGCTTATGTTGGTAAGGAACTCCTGCAACGCAAGCGGTGCGCCAATCTTGAGGAACTTGGCGACCTCACCCGACAGCCTTATGTCTGAGCGCCCCAATTTGAACGGCATTTTCTTTCTTCTTATTATAATGACCGATAATATGACGCTCACCGCCTGTGCGGCAACCGTTGCGATTGCAGCACCCGCCACGTTCATGCCAAGCACCGCCACCAGCACCACGTCACCGATTATGTTCACGATGCAGGCTATGATTACAAAAAGCAGCGGCAGCTTGGAATCCCCAAGCCCCCTGAATATGCTGCTTATGAAATTGTAGAATATGACAAACACACAGCCGGCACCGCATATCCTGATGTACGTCGCCGTGAGGTCTACAGCCTCCTCCGGAGCCTGCATAAGCACCGCAAGCGGTCTTGCAAAGGCAATCAATGCAACCGTGAGCACCACCGCCAGCATCAAAAGAAATGCAATGGAGCCGCCGATGAGCTTTCCAAGCCTCTTTTCGTTGCCCTCTCCGAGGTAATGCCCGATAAGCACCATCACGCCGGTTGTAAGCCCCGCCAGCGTAAATGTCATCAGGTTGATTATGCTGCTTCCCGTGGACACGCCCGACACGCCCGCCGTGGTTCCAAACCAGCCCACAATCAGCAAATCCACTGCACCGTACATGGACTGCAGTATCAGGGCGCCCAATATCGGGAACATAAACTTCATCATCTTAATGGGGATGCTTCCTGTCGTGAAATCCTTGCTGTCATCCCTTGCTGCTTCTGCCTTAGCCATACATAAACCTCTCTTTCTCCAAAATCAATCTAATTCCATAATCCCATTCCTACAAATGGTCATTTAAAATCACATGCCCTGCAGCATATCATCCAGCACATGCGCACGATGTCTCCATGTATGCGCACCTTGCGCCAGTAAAAGTCCACTGTGGCTCATGTCAAGAAGCCGTGATGGGCTTTCAAGCAAATGTGCCACATCCGACACCAGCTTGTCCGGAGTGCCGTCACGCAAGCCCTCAAGCGTGTACACGCAGGCTTCCCTGCCATCCGTCATTATGCCGTCAATGTATCTGCTGCCATCAGTGACGCACACGGATTCATTTAGCATGGTGTTGAATATCCTGTCATGTGCACCGTCCTTAAACCACGGCATGACATTCAAGGACAGCTTTGACTGTGCAATCGCCTCAAGGCATTGCCTTGAATTTCTGCCCCCGTGGGTTATCACATTTTCCGGATGCCCACATTCCAGCACATCCCAGCCCTCGCCGAAAGTATGAACCTTAAAGCCCGCATCCGCAAGGGCTGCCACAGCCCTGCCCCTGTAATAAAACCTCGCCCACAGGTCAATGAATATCATGTTGCCATAGCATTCCCGCAGGTCATCATCAGTAAGCTCGCCGTCCATCTCTATGGTTTCACGGAGCATTGGCTCCGCCACCTCCTCCAGCGTCTTGGACGGATTTGCAAGCTGCCTGTCAAGAATCGCATGGTAAAATTCAATATATTCCCTGTCAAGATGGGCAATGTACCTATCAAATGTCTCAGGCCTTGTGTAATTGCCCGTCATCACCACATCCATGGGGCGGTTCCTCACATCGGGAAGCGGTTCACCAACCTCAAGCCTTGTGCCCGCAAGCGGAAGAAAGCCCGCAAGCTCCACCTTCGGGAAAAACCGCCGCATATACGCCTCATGGTTTCTGTCAATGCTTATCTGGCGGTAACGCCTCGGAAGCATGTGTTCAAGATTTTTGTGGTAATAAAATGGGTGGTCAAGCACCATGTTAAGCACCGGAATATTCTCCACATCCCAGTAAATCCCATACTCTCCCAACCCTTCATTTCCTGACATGGCTTTTTCCACGCTGCCCAAGGCCGCTTCTGTCCCATGAGCAGAATAAAGCTGCCTCTCCCCCGACAAGCCGCCAAAATTAAAGGTAAATGCGCACAGGCTCCCTCCTGCCGCCCTTACGTCACGGACAAACGCCTGAAGCTGCCGAAAGCTTTCATCATCCCTCATCAGGTTGTAGAAAAATATCACATACCCCATTTCATTGAAGGTCTTGGCAAGCTCCAGCGAAAAAAATTCCTGCGTCTCAACCCCGCCCTTAAACATTATCAGACCACGCATACTGCCTCATTTCATGTTACGGATTTCATTGAACAATTCCAAATCCGATATTGAAAGCTTCACATTTGTGCATATGTCCTCACCCGTGGGCTTCTTCACATGCACCTCAATAACCGTTCCCTCATCTATCACACCAGGCTGTGAAACCGCATTGATGAACATTGGAAACTTGGGATGATTAGATGTAAACCTATCCCAAAGGCCCTTGATTTTCAAAAATGATGCTGGATTCATATTCCCCTCCTATTCCGCAGGCGTTTTTTTGCCGGAGGAATTGACAACATAAAATCACGAAGGTGATTTTATGTTTGTCATCAAGCTATATTGTGACGCCTGCGTCACAATTAGCGTGTGAAAAATCAGCGCATCAGCCTGATTTTTCACACTCCCTTCCCATTCGTTCGCGCGATAAGCGACGTACGCCCACCTCATGAACTTCGTTCATTCGGTGTCCGTTGCACTCACATAGTGCATCTTCCATGTGCATCCTTGACTGCATGCAGTCAGTCTGCACCAGGCAGATGCACTGCGTTCGTCTACTTCCTTGTGCGATAAGCGACGTACGCCCACCTCATGAACTTCGTTCATTCGGTGTCCGTTGCA
>CAYZYS010000096.1:0-7986 GCA_964482605.1 uncultured Bacteroides sp. | reverse complement strand
GCCATGGTTCCAATGCTCACCCACACGCGCCTCTGCCCGTTTTTATCATTGATGTCAAAGCCCACAAGGTCTATGCCGTCCTTCCAGCCAGAACCTGCCGCCTTGGTGGTTGCCTGTGTCACCTGCTGTGTTGCTGCCTGCGTAGCACTCTGGCCTGCCACCGCACTGGTTCCGCAGCCCGCCATGAGCAGCATACAGCCCACCAATGCACCTGATACCATCTTTTTCATAATCTCCCCATTCCCCAGGCCATCCCAAGACCTGCATTTATAATCCCTTACCTTTGGGTCATTTGTCTTTTGCCCAATGGCATATGATACCATGGCGGCAGTGCTAATTCAATGTTTTTAATTGAATGTTTTTATTTCAATGCAGGATTATGTCAATTCGCACAACAATGTGCTATTTTGCCTTTTTCCATGGGCCATTTGCATAAAACGCCACGGACAGGCACATCCCAAGCGTCCAGCCTATCGGCCATGCGCACCATATCCCCGTCGTACCGAGGAAGGCTGAGAAGACCACTGCCAATGCAACCCTCAGTATGAGGTCGGTGAAGGTTGATATCATGAAGTTCCTCATAAGCCCCGCACCCCTCAGGATTCCGTCAGCCACCAGCTTCACCGAAACCACAAAATAAAATGGGGACAGAATCCTCAAAAACTCAACACCCGTGTCATGGGCAAGCTGCGACGGCTCATTCATGAAGAAATCCACAAGCACTCCACCCACCAGAAAATACAGCAGCACAATTGGCACGCAAATCGTCCATACCATCTTAACCCCCGCCTTGAAGCCGGACTTGATTCTTGGCATTATGCCAGCACCGATGTTCTGTGCCGTGTAGTTGGATATTCCGTTGCCAAGCGTGGTAAATGACGTCACCACAAGGTTGTTGAGCTTAACCGCCGCAGAATACCCCGCAATTACGCCCGGTCCGAAGCCGTTGATTACACTCTGTATTATGATGTTGCCAATGGATATGAAGCTCTGCTGCAGAATGCTTGGGACTGCAATAACGACTATTTTGCCAAATATGTCCCAGGAGAAATATCTTGCCTTTCCCGTCCATTTAATCCCCGCCATCCTTTTTTGCACAACACACACGGCAAGGACGCAGCTTACCCCCTGGCACAGGAAGGTTGCCCACGCAACGCCGTCAACGCCCATGCCGAACACCTTCACAAAGAATATGTCAACAATAATGTTGGCGGTTGAAGAAAAGGCAAGAAACACAAACGGCGTCCTTGAATCCCCAAGCGCTGAGAAGATGCCTGTCGCTATATTGTAAAAGAACAAAAAAGGTAGTCCTAATATGTATATGTTAAGATACAGCTTCGAATCATCAAATATTTCCGAAGGAGTATTAATCAACCCCAGAAGGCTTCCGCACAGCAGGAAACCCGCAGCCATCAGCACTGCGCACAGCACTGCGCTTGAAATCCACGTTGTGTACACTGACGTCTTCATGTCATCCAGCTTCTTTGCGCCAAAAAGCTGTGAGACAATCACCGAACAGCCAATGTTGCAGCCAAATGCAAAGGCTATGAAGATAAGCGTGATTTCATAGCTGTTGCCCACTGCCGCCAGCGCATTTTCACCGATGAACTTTCCCGCCACCAGGCTGTCCGCAATGTTGTACAACTGCTGGAACACAATGCTCCCGAACAACGGAATGCAAAATTCCCACAATACCTTTTCCGGTTTCCCAACTGTCAAATCCTTGTTCATGTCATACCTCGATTCTTTTTCATTAGTCCCCCAGCGAAATCCACATTTACAGCCAGAATGCCATCAGGTGCATTATCCCATAGTAAAACGCAGGATTGCCCTCCATGACGCTCTCCGAGTCCGTAATGAAAATCCTGAAGAAATTATATATTATTGCCTGGGCAAATGCCACCATCATGAAATACCTGAATGCACGCCTCAATGTATGGTAATTCTTGTCGCGAATCCACTCCTCAAGCGTGTACATGACTGCCGCCGCCACAAGGAAGAATATCCACCCAAAGTCCATTATGTACCTTGGAAGGATTCCCGCCATCTGCGTGTCCGCAATGATTATTATAATGCCCATGACGAGGCAGCCCCTAAGGAAAAGCAGGCACCGCCTGTCCTTCCATATGCCCTTCGCCTTCAGTACAACCGCAAACAGAGGCCACAGCCAAAGGTTGCAGGCAATAAGCCCACCGCACATGTTTTCATAAATGGTCGTCCCCAGGTAGGTGGTCGATACCGCCGACACATTCCAGAATGGCCATGTTCCGTCAATTTCAGGCACCTGGAACAGGAAGTAAAACAGCCCCAAAAAGGTCCTTCCCATCTGGAAGCCCCTGACGGTCATGTCGTTGGTGGTGAGGTTGTAATTGGCACCATAATCAAACGGCGAACCAAACCGTGCATAATTATACACCATAACTGCCGCCGCCACAACCACATATGGCATGACAAGGCCCAGCGTGTTCTTCCACTTGCCGTACAGAAGCTCCCTGTCCCGAAACACATTGTTCCAAAACAGCGGAATTGCAACAAATGACATAACCAAAAGCTGTGGTCTTGAGGCGGAGACCAGCGCCATCAAAAGCGAGCCCACAAAAAGCCACCTCGCCTTAAGGTGCCTCTTTCCCGTCTCATCCCTTGTGACGGACTTAACCCAGAAGGACAGCCCCCATATGGATAAATCAACCGCCATGAGAAGCGGCATTGTATAAAAATCAGGTCTTATCATGCCAAGTAGGACGCCACATCCTATGCATGACGTGACAGCAGTCATAAGGTACAATAAAAAAGACGTATTTTTAAACCACCTCTGCACAACAGAGCTTAAAAGATGGAACATCCCCGCAATCAGCACCACGCCCAAAATAAATATCCCAATGTAGGTGCTGAAGTCCTGGTGCGTGACAATATACCACGGGAAGTAAAACAGGATTTCCGGAAGCACACCGTAATACACGTAGTATTTCCCATTGTAAAATGAACTGTCCCACCTAAAGGATATGTTCTCCGAATCCCTCAAATTGGTGTCATATGGATTGTCCATCGCAAGGAGCTCACTGCTTGGCTCATCCGTAAGGCTAAGGCTCCCCTCGGACCATGCCTTCGCAAGGTCCTGGTACTGGTAATGGTGCTGCCACCGCGGATGAGTGAAATATGGATTTGCACTGCACAGCCAGAAGAAAAACAGCGACAGTGCCACAATGGTTCCCGCCTTGACCGCAAGCTGCCTTTTGCTTTTTACATTGTACACGTAATTGTACGCCTTGGAGCTTGGCCTGATTATGGAGAACACCATCATAATTCCCACGACAACCAAAAGCCTGACAACCGAAAAGGTCATGGGCACAATTGCATTGTAGGATATTGAATTGACGGCAATTATGGTACCCTTTGACGCCTTGAGATTAATCCGGACCGTGTCCGTGTTGCCCGCAAGGTGAACCGTCATATACTGGCTTTGTGTGATTTTGTGCAGTATGCTCCTGCTCCCAAGCAGGAATGGTTCAGAATTTCCCTTGTCATCAGCATAAATGTCAACGTCAACCACATCATACTTGGTATTGTACACGCTTTCAGTGTTGTAATCACTGCCGCCAACTATCTCAAGGTCAAGGTGCAGATTCTTAATGTGGTCATTGATTCCGCTTATCTCAATGTACCCTGTATTATCAGCCTTCACATAATAATTGCCCTTGAAGGAAATCAACGTCCCGCCGCTTTCATAATCTGACAACGTCACCTCGCTGTTCCCAAGCGAAAACCAAAACCTGTAATTAAATATGAATACCTCGGCAAGCACCGCAAGCACAAGGGCAAATGCAATTCTTTTCAATATCTTCCTACCTGTCACATTCATTCTCCATTTCAAGTACCAGTGCCATATAGCTCCATTACCGCCAGCCGCCAGCCGCGCCCTTCGATTCGGGGATTGTGGCGTCCTGCTTTTCGCCATCCCATGTGGCTGCATCCCTGTCACCGCCATAGACGCCCACGCCGTTCTGGCCTGCCGTCCCGTTATTGGCCAAATCAGGTCTGCTGCCCGCCGCATCACCTCCGGCCCCCGCAGTTCCATCCCTGTCACCAAGGCCGCTCACATCTGCGTCCCTGTCACCAAGCGATTCCTGCGCCTTGGTTGATGCAGCCACGGTGCTGCCTGTGCTTTCCGTCTGTGTCTCCGTCCGTGTGCCCGTGTTGCTCGCCTCATCCTCGTATGCACCAAAGTCAAGGATTGGCAGATTCTCATGAATCGCCTCCATGTAATCATGCCATATGTATTTATTGTAATTAACGGCAGTCCCCAGTGTTCTCGGTATGTCATACCCCACCCACACGCTTGTGGTGTAATACCTGCTGTAGCCCACAAACCATGAATCCTTGTTGTCATTGGTGGTTCCCGTCTTTCCCGCCACAATGGCATTGTCAATGTCAGCCGTCTTTCCGGTTCCCTCCTTCACAACGGTGGTAAGCATGTCCGTCATCATCCTGCTTGCATTCTTCTGGTATATCTGCGTCCCCCTGTCCGAATTGTCAACAACAGTGCTTCCGTCCAGCATTGTTATGGACATTACACAGGTTGGTTTTCTATATATGCCATCATTTTCAATTGCCGCATATCCCCCTGCCATCTCCTCCGTGGTAACGCCATAGGTAAATCCGCCGATGCTTCCCGTGAGCCTTTCCTTGTCAACGTACACCTTGCGGAAGCCAAGCCTCAAAAGGTATGATGTGCCTGCCTTTGGCGTTATCTGCTGGTATATGCTCCACGCGACGGTGTTCTTCGACACCCTGACGGCCTCACGAAGCGTCATCTCACCGCTGTAAATGCCATCGGCATTGACCGGCCCGCCGCTTATCTGCTCATCATTCACAATTGTGTCAGGCGAGTTGCCAAGCTGCAGGAATGGCAGGTAAACATTCAACGGCTTGATTGTGGAGCCCGGCTGCCTGTAGCTTTGCCATGCCCTGTTCAGCGTGTAGCCGTCATGCTCCTGGCTTCTCCCGCCAACAACCGCCACGACATAGCCGTTGGAATTGTCTATGCAGATGGATGCCGCCTGAAGTGCATACACCCCCTCATCATTTACCTCTGAAAAGCCCGACAAATCCTGGTCTATCACAGCCTGTAGCCTGTTCTGGAGCTTCGGGTCAATCGAGGTGTATATGAGATACCCTCCGCCAAACAGCTTCCTCTGTGCCATGCCGTAATACACGTCATATCTTTCGCAGTAATCATCATAAGCCTCATCCGACTCAAAATTAGTCTGAAACTGAAACCCAAGCGACTCCATCATCGCTTCCGTGGCACATCTCCTCACATACGTGTCAACATAATCGTCATAACCGGATTTCTGTGGGTCAAGCTCAATCTCCTCCTGAATTGCATCCGAATAATTGACGGTGTTAATCATGTCCGCCTCATACATCTGCCTAAGCACAAGGTCACGGCGCTCAAGGGTATTGTCCATGTTCTCAAACGGGTCATATTTCGTCGGGTTGTTTGGTATTGCCGCAAGAAATGCCAGCTGGGAATAGTCCAGCTCGCCAATGCCCTTGTTGAAATACCCCCTTGCCGCAGATTCAACACCGTAACAGCCATTGGCAAAATATATGTTGTTCAGGTAAAACTCAAGTATCTGCTCCTTGCTGTACTTCTTCTCCATCTCAAGGGCCATGAAAATCTCCGTTATCTTGCGGTTCCAGCTCACCTCCTGGCTCAGGAACATGTTCTTCACAAGCTGCTGGGTGATTGTGCTTGCCCCCTGCTCAATCTCGTCGCTCTCGCTGTTTGCCTTCATCGCCCTGACTATGCTCTTTAGGTCTATGCCGTTATGGCTGAAGAACTTCCTGTCCTCCGTCACCACGAAGGCATCTATGATTCCCTGCGGGATGTCAGCATATTCAACATAATACATGTCCTTGGCGCTCCTCATGGTCATGAGCACATCACCATTGGTGTCATATGCCACGGTGGTCTGTGTTGAGCGAAATGTGTCCGCAGTTGTTTTGGCAATCGTTTGCGCCGCCGACTTTTTCAGGCTGTCAAGCCTGAACACCACCGGAAGCAGCAGTATCACGGCAATGCCAAATACCACAAGCAGCACAAGCAATATAAAGCGCCTTATCCTCTTTTTCTTACGTTTGGTTAATGCCATTACCACACTACCTCATATATGTCACAAAAAGATTTCCCCACTGCTCAAATGTCTTTTCCGCTGAGGTTATGTCGGTTGTGACGCTCTTTGCGGAACCCGTGTCATAAAAGGTGACATTTTTTGAATCATACCCCGTTATCAGCACATAGCTTCCCGAACCATACCTGCCAATCACGGGAATGCCAACATTTACATAATACAGCACCATTGACAGCGTCGCACCCTGGAGGTTCATCGCGGTAAGGCCCTGGTTGAGCTCGATAATCTCAAGGGCATCCTTTCCCTGCGCAAGGTATTCACTGCTGTCTGCGTCAATCCCGCAAAATCTCAGCAAAATGTCAAGGCTTCCCGCAAATGAATCATCGCTTGCCCTGAGCAAATCCTGCACACCGCCAACGGACGCCGAAGTCTGCCTGTACCTCTTCCAGACCGCCACATCCTGATTGTCATACACCACGCCATATGTGTCATATGCCACCTCAAGCGCCCTGACAAGGGATGTGAAGCTCCCCTGGAACCTGCCAAAGCCATACACGTAATACCTTCCCGCATCATCAAATGAGGCATCCACATGCAGTATCTCGCCTTCTGAAAATTCCACGGAAGCAGAGGTTCTCATTGACACATTTTTCACGTTGGACACACGGTTTGACAGATCAATGTACAGTTCCTTTTTCCTGTCCTGGGTTGTTACCACCTCAACATATGCCCCATTGTCCTGGTTGTTCTCATCCTTGTTGAGAAGCTGGTCCATGTCAACCGACACATATTCCCCATCCTCATTTCTTGTGACACGGCTCATGGACAGGCGCATGCCCGACACAACGGCATCACTTACATATATCCCGTCATTTTCATAGGTCTTGATGACCTCATTGCCGGAGTCCATTATCTCCACACTGTACATTGGAAACATCACGCCGCCATGCTGGTACTTAACCATGTCCTCCAGGCGTACCCTGCCATATGCCAGGTCATTTTTTATATAACCGAGAATCCTCAGCCTTTCTCCCTCGTCACAGCCAATCTCATAATCACTGCCCGTGGCCATGTTGAATATCCTGATGGTTGTGGTGTCGTACACGTCGCCACTGGTGCTGTACGCGATTGCCGTACCATCCTCTGACACGGAGTAGGTTTCATCCTTCAGCCCGCTTATCTCTGTCATTTTTTCCTTACTTGTAAGGTCTATCGAATAAAGGGCGTCATCAAGCAGTATGTAAAATGCACCGTTGGCGCCGATGTATGCCACCTGCCCGATGTTCTGTGAAAGCACCTGGTACGGCACTGTCACGGGAATGTATATGAGCTCCGTCACACGGTTGTCCTTTGCGGCATAGCGGCACAATGACACGCCAATCTCGCCCTCATGCTCACCACGGTTCATGTAGCCATACACAATGAAATCAATGTCGCCGCCCGCTGCCACCTCCATGACCTTTATGTCATGCTGGTTATAGCTTTCCCTGACACCATCCGACGATTCATCCTCAAAGGAGAACACCCTTGTGAACATGTTGCCATCATTGTCAAAGCACCAGAGGTTCCCCTGCCTTACAAAGCACGTATACCTTCCGTCCTCCGAATCAGTGACGGTGGCAGTCTCCTCAGAGGATATGCCAAGGTTAATCCTTGAGCTTTCCATGAGGTCATTCCTGCTGTCAAACACCTGGTTCGTCTCCCTCTCGTAATTAAGGAGGTACATCTGGCTTCCGGACTGCCTTATCCTGTAATACTCGTCCACATAATAGCTGTCATAGCCACCGCTTCCATCAGGTGCCGCCATATTGTACTCAAGCACGATTGACGCAACCTCACCGTTAAGCTCCTT
>CAYZYS010000095.1:0-7994 GCA_964482605.1 uncultured Bacteroides sp. | reverse complement strand
ACATAGGGCACACGATTGACATCATATCCTCAATTGCCTTGTGCAGAAGCCTGCTTTGCGGCGTGTTGGCGGCCTTGTAGTATACTTCCTTGCCTTCACGGCGGCTTATGATTAGCCCTCCCGCCTTCAACTGCTTAAGGTGGTGTGACACGGCAGGGGTTGTCATCTCCATCAGGGAGGCAATGTTAATCACGCACGCCTCCATATGGCACAGCAGCCAGAAAATCCTAAGCCTGCTGGTGTCATCAAGCTGCTTGAACACATCGGCAACCATCTGGAAGTCCTCGACCCTGTCAAGCTGCGTTTTTGTTTCATTAATGTGGTCTTCGCCACCGTGGTGGTGGGGAAGCTGAATCTGTATGTCCATAATTAACCTCCTGCAAATAATTCCTGCGAAATTGAGATTATCATTTAATATACCCCATTATGAAGGTTAAGACAAGAAAATAGTTTAAAAAAATATGGTGAAAAATATGGTTGACATATGACTGGTGTAGGCATATACTTTTGATATAACGATTAAACAATCGTTTAATTAAAAAATAAATCAATGCAGGTGTGGTGGGGCTGGTGCAAAATCACCTTTATGATTTTACATCGTCAATTCCTTTGGCAAAAATCACCTGCGGAATGGAGGAGTAGTATGAAGAAGACTTACAAGATTGAGGTTGATTGCGCAAATTGTGCCAATCTTATGGAGGATGCGGCAAAGAAGACTGAGGGTGTCAAGGATGCAGTGGTGAACTTCATGGCTCTCAAGATGATTGTGGAGTTCCAGGAGGGTGCTGATGACAAGGCGGTTATGAAGGAAGTGCTGAAGAACTGCAAGAAGGTTGAGGATGACTGCGAGATATTCATTTAATTGAATTTTTGATTAGACGAAGGGGCTGCACCGGAATTTTGGTGCAACCCTTCAATGGAATGGGGATGGGGATTGACATGAACAAGAAACAGAAAAAAATGCTCATAAGAATTATAATTGCCATGGTCATGCTGGTTGCACTGAATTTTTTGTCAGGCTTGACTGAGACACTTGGGATGGCTGATATGGCGGCGGGGCTCCTTCGCCTTGTGCTTTATCTTGTTACGTACCTCATCATAGGCTATGATATTTTGAGGAAGGCAATCAAGGGAATCCTCAAGGGTCAGGTGTTTGACGAGAATTTCCTTATGGCGGTTGCAACGGTTGGCGCATTTTCGCTGGCGATATATGAAAGAAGCGGTGATTACAATGAGGCGATTGCCGTAATGCTCTTTTACCAGATTGGCGAGCTGTTCCAAAGCTATGCCGTGGGTAAAAGCCGCAGGAACATAAGCGCCCTCATGGACATCCGTCCTGATTATGCCAATGTGGAAAATGAAGGGCGGCTTGAGAAGGTTGACCCTGACGAGGTGCAGGTTGGAAGCATCATTGTGGTGCAGCCTGGTGAGAAGGTCCCGATTGACGGTGTTGTGACGGAGGGCAGTTCAAGCCTTAACACAAGTGCGTTGACGGGTGAGAGCGTTCCGCGTGAGGTCAAGGCGGGCGACGAAATCATCAGCGGCTGCATCAACATGACGGGCGTGCTGAAGATTAAGACCAACAAGGAGTTTGGTGAATCCACGGTATCCAAGATACTTGAGCTTGTGGAAAATGCGAGCTCAAGAAAGTCGAAATCAGAGGATTTCATATCAAAATTTGCAAAGGTGTACACTCCTGCGGTATGCTATGGTGCGCTGGCGCTGGCGGTACTTCCTCCTGTTGTGAGGATGCTGTTCATGTCGTTGTCACCGGAGTGGGGCAATTGGATTTACAGGGCGCTCACATTTCTTGTAATAAGCTGTCCATGCGCGCTTGTCATAAGCATTCCGTTAAGCTTCTTTGCGGGCATTGGCGGTGCAAGCCATGAGGGTGTGCTGGTGAAGGGCTCTAATTACCTTGAGACATTGTCAAAGACCTCAATTGTGGTGTTTGACAAGACCGGAACACTGACACAGGGCGTGTTTGAGGTTGAGGGAATCCACCACAATTCCATTGAGGAGGAAAAGCTTGTCGAGTATGCCGCATATGCGGAGAGTGCTTCCTCCCACCCGATTAGCCAGAGCATACAGAGGGCTTACGGGAAGGAGATTGACAGGAACCGTGTGAAGGACATTGAGGAGATAAGCGGCCACGGTGTCACTGCGGTTGTTGACGGGGTGAAGGTTGCGGCGGGCAACCAGAAGCTCATGAAAAAGCTCGGTGTTGAATATGCGGAGTGCCATTCTGCAGGAACCATAATCCATATGGCGGTTGAGGGCCAATATGCAGGGCACATTGTTATTGCGGATGTTGTTAAACCTACCTCTGAGGCGGCAATCAAGGCATTAAAGAAAGCGGGAATCAAGAAGACCGTAATGCTGACAGGTGATGCAAAAAAGGTTGCCGACAAGGTATCATCACAGCTTGGGCTTGACGAGGTGTACAGCGAGCTGCTTCCGGCCGATAAGGTGGAGAAGGTTGAGGCACTCATCAATTCCAAGAAGGATGGGGAAATGCTTGCCTTTGTGGGTGATGGAATCAATGATGCACCAGTGCTTAGCCGTGCCGACATAGGGATTGCCATGGGTGCCATGGGCTCGGATGCGGCAATCGAGGCTGCTGATGTTGTGCTTATGGATGATGACCCGTTAAAGATTTCCAAGGCAATCCGCATTTCAAGAAAATGCATCAGGATTGTGTACCAGAACATAGCATTTGCACTTATTGTCAAGTTCGCCTGTCTCATCCTTGGCGCACTGGGAATTGCCAATATGTGGGCTGCGATATTTGCGGATGTGGGCGTGATGGTAATTGCCGTGCTGAATGCAATCAGGGCACTGTATGTGAAGAATCTGTAAGCTGTCACTGATGTATGTAAAAGTATATAAAAAGCATGTAAATGTATGTTAATAAGCCCCAGTGGGAGGATTGCCGTTTCTTCCACTGGGGCTTTGCCGTTGTCTTTAATTTTAGTTGTGCTCCTCCAGCCATCTCATTGCGGCGTATGCATACACTGCCGTTCCCGTGGTGAATGCGCTTTCGTCAAATTTTACCCCGGGGTGGTGCTGCGGATGGCAGTAGCCCTTTGCCGGCTCCCCTGCGGCAAGTGCCAGCATGATTGATGGAACCTCCTGGCTTACATATGCAAAGTCCTCTGAGCCTGCGGACTTCGGAACTTTCTTGCTTCCGGACAGGGCGTTTAGGGCGCTTGCACTCATACAGCCATCTCCAAGCATTTCCTTGAGATACCTGACCGTATCGGCTGAAAGCCGGGGGTCATTGGCTAGGCATGGGCAACCGCTTCCGTATTCCACCGTTGCATCACCGCGGAAGGTGTTTGCAACACCAGTGGAAATCTGGGCAATTCGTTCCTTGATGAATGCACGCACGTCTTCGTCATATGTCCTGATTGTTCCAGAAAGCTCCACGGTGTCAGGGATTACATTGGCTGCATTGCCGCCGTGGATTGAACCGATGGTAAGCACTGCCTCGTCTGACAGGGCAAGCTCACGCCCGTGTATTTCCTGAAGCCCCGTGATTATGTGGGCTGCGATTGTGACAGGGTCAATGCCGTTGTTTGGCATGGAGCCGTGGCAGCCCTTGCCCTGTATGCGGATGGTGAAATAGTCCGCGCCTGGGGCGCTTATGCCGCCGTCGCATGCTATCACGGTTCCGGCGGGAACAGGCATGCCTGCCATCACGTGAATCATGAGTGCCGCATCAACGTCAGGATTTTTGAGCACACCATTTTCAATCATGTCCCTTGAACCCTCAAATGTCTCCTCGGCTGACTGGAACATGAGCTTGACCTGTCCGTTGAGCTCAGCCTCATGTGTTTTCATGAGGCTGGCTGCCCCAAGTAGCATTGCTGTGTGTGTGTCATGGCCGCAGGCATGCATTTTGCCGGGAACCTGTGAGCGAAAATCCACGTCAGCCTCCTCGTTGATTGGCAGGGCATCCATGTCCGCCCTCAGAAGAAATGTTTTGCCGGTTTGCCTGCCAACAAGTGCGGTAAGCCCCGCCCTGCCGCATTCGACAGGGTCATAGCCCATCTGCTTCAGCCTTGTTTTTACATATTCCAAGGTATCACCGGTGTCAAAGCCTGTTCCGGGGTGTTGGTGCAGGTGCCGCCTGTCTGCGATTATCTCATCTTTAAGTCCCAGCGCTTCATTGAAAATCTGTTTTGCGTCCATGTTTTTCCTCCTTGCTGCCTGCTGTAAGTCACTGTGGCATGATACAGATATATATACCGTTATTATACCAAAATGTGTTGAAAAATAATAGTTTAGCAGATATAATCAAGAATAGTAGGACTTGACAGATAAGACTTGGAAAACGTCGCTTCATGAATCATAATTGAAATAGGGGAAAAGGAACGTTTTGTGAGATGGAAGGAATACAGTTTGACGGAAGGTTTTACGGGGATGAGGAGTCGGTTTCAATCAATGCACTGGCTTCAATGGGGGTTTACACATTCAAATATTTCCCAAAGGATAAAATAATAATTAATTCAGACCTGACCATGGAGGCGTATGAGTGCGACAAGATATACACCAACATGCCATATGGCTTTATGGAGGGCTTTGTGGATGACGAGAGTCAGGCCGCATATGCCAAAATGTACAGGGACATTGATGCCGGGGCCCCGAGGGCGTCGGTTACTTTTAGTTCCCTCAACGGCAGGAGAATCAACAAGGTGACACTCACCACGGCAAGGTTTGATTCGGAGGGCAGGCCGGAGGTTGTGGACGGCATTGTTGAAAATGTGGCCGATGTCATTGAGAAGGAAAAGGAAAAAATCAATGCCGAGAGAATCCACAATGAGCTGCTTGACGGGCTTGAAAGCATTTATTTTGGCATATACCTGCTCAATCTCAAGGATAACACCTACATTGAGCTGACCTCGAAAAACAACACGAACAAGGCATTTGGGATTGAGTGCAATGCGCAAGCGGCACTGGATGTCATGGTTGAGCAGCTTGTGAAGCCTGAGGCAAGGGAGCAGATGAAGCTGTTCAATGACATGTCAACCATGTCGGCAAGGCTTAAGGACAAGAGGGTGATAACACAGGAGTACATAGGTGTGACAACCCAGTGGTCAAGGGCGGGGATAATTCCCGTGTCCTGGGATGAAAGCGGGCGTGTCACCAAGGTGCTGTATGTCACAAGGGAGATATATGATGAGAAGGCAAAGGAGCAGGAGTACCAGAAGTCGCTTCAGGATGCCAATGAGGAGCTGATTGCAAGCGTTCAGAGCGAGCAGGCTGTCAACGAGGAGCTAAAGGAGCTCGTTGAGCTGGAGAAGAACCATGTCGCAATGATTGAGGGCCTGAGCAGCCTGTACATGAACATTTATCAGATTGACTTTGCGAGTGGAATACTTTACAGGATATATTCGCAGGATGATAAGTCGAGACGCCTTGAGGAGCGCGGCAGGGCAGAGGTAATGCTGAGGCTTGCGGTTGACAATTATGTTGATGCCGAGAGCCAGGACAGGATGAACGTGTTCAATGAATACTGCACGCTGCAGGAGAGGCTGTTCAGGGACAGGACAATGTCGCAGGAGTTTCGCGACAGCGTCGACAAATGCTGGTGCAGGGCAACAATCATTGCCACCGAATGGGACAGCCATGGCAGTGTTACCAAGGCGTTGTACTGCGTCAGGTCAATAGCTGGTGAAAAGGAGAGGCTTGACGCACAGTCAAACCTGATTAATGCACTGGTTGCATCCTACCAGAATGTGTATCTGGTGGACATGGACACGGGCGAGGCAACGGCATACAGGATGAGCAAGGTCATCAACCTCCGCTATGGCAGGAATTTTGCCGTGGGCAATTATGAGGACAATGTGCGCATGTACGTGGAGCAGAATGTCCTGGAGGAGGACAGGCCGCTTTTCAAGTCCATCGACACGATGGCGGCAATCCGCAGGTCATTTGAGAAGGATGACAGGTTTTCATTTACGTACAGGGTGGTGAGGGACGGCAAATCGTCCTACTACCAGTGCCAGGCAATCAGGCCTGCCAACGAAAGACATGAATTTGTAATTGCATTCAAGCTTGTTGACGAGGAGGTTCGGGACGAGCTGAAGCAGGCGAGGGAGGCAGCCAACCAGCTTGGAATAATCAGGGCATTGAGTGGAAGGTATGATTCTGTGTACCTTGTGGATATAAATGATGGAACACTTGTGCCGTACAGGATTAATGACGTGAACCAGAGGGTTTACGGTGACATAATAGATGGCGGCGGCAGGTGGGATGAGCTTGCAAGGGATTATTCCAGCCGCTTTGTGACGAGCTCCTACGTTGATGAGTTCAATGAGAGGATGACCATTGACAACATGTACAAGTCAGTGGTCGAGGATGGCTCATTTATATATGAGTACAAGAACAAGAGGGGCGACGAGGAGCATTACTACCAGGTTAAGGCGGTGATGATGCCTGATTCCGATGAAAAGAAGCTTGTTGTGGGCTTTGCCAATGTCAATGATGAGAGGGAACGGCAGATGACAATGCAGAACGCCCTCAGGGATGCCTACCAGGCGGCAAAGGAGGCAAGCCGTGCCAAGTCAAGCTTCCTTGCCAACATGAGCCATGACATAAGGACGCCGATGAATGGCATAATCGGAATGACAGCCATTGCGGGCACGCATATTGATGACAAGGAGAAGGTTGCGGACTGCCTCAAGAAGATAACCGCTGCCAGCAAGCATTTGCTTTCCCTCATCAATGAGGTGCTGGACATGAGC
Organism: uncultured Bacteroides sp.; assembly: GCA_964482605.1. Taxonomy (GTDB): domain Bacteria; phylum Bacillota; class Clostridia; order Lachnospirales; family Lachnospiraceae; genus Bacteroides_F. The sequence continues at coordinate 1,245 of CAYZYS010000095.1, read as the reverse complement.
AAGATTGAATCGGGGGAGATGGAGCTTGCAAGGGAGGAATTCAACCTGTCTGACCTTGTCGACAATCTGCTCACCATGGAACACAACCAGATAATGGAGCATAAGCATGAGCTGTCCGTCAACATAAGAAATGTTGAGCATGAGAACGTGATTGGTGACAGCATAAGGCTTCAGCAGATATTTGTGAATCTCATGAGCAATGCCGTGAAGTACACGCCTGACGGAGGCAGGATAACACTGTCAATTAAGGAAAAGCCGATGAAAAGGAACAACATGGGCTGTTATGAGGCAGTGTTTGAGGACAATGGCATAGGAATGTCGGCTGAATTTGTTGAGAATCTTTTTGAGCCGTTTGCAAGGGCTGATGATGACCGTGTCAGGAGGATTCAGGGCACGGGGCTTGGAATGTCAATAGCAAGGAACATCGTGCAGATGATGGGCGGGGACATAAGGGCTGAAAGCTGCCTTAACAAGGGTACCAGGATTACCGTGACATTTTTCCTTGAGCTGCAGAATGTCGAGGATGTCATGCCGGAGGAGCTTATTAACCTGTCCGTGCTTGTGGCGGATGATGATGAGATTAGCATGGAGTGTGCCTGCGACATGCTCAATGACCTTGGAATGAAGTCGGATGGCGTGCTTTCAGGACAGGCTGCGGTGGATAGGGTTGTGCAGCGCCATGAGAATGGTGATGATTACTTTGCCGTGATAGTTGACTGGAAGATGCCGGGGATGGATGGAATACAGACCACCAAGGCAATCAGGAAGGCTGTTGGCAATGATGTTCCAATCATAATCATATCCGCATATGAATGGGCTGGAATTGAGCAGGAGGCGAGGGATGCGGGTGCCAATGCATTTTTGTCCAAGCCGTTGTTCAAGTCGAGGCTTACACATTTGTTCCAGACCTTCGTGGGAAATGATTTTGATGATGAGGCGGCTTCACCGCTGAAGAGTTTTGAGGACCTTGACCTGACGGGTAAAAGGGTGCTTCTTGTGGAGGACAATGACCTCAATGGTGAGATTGCCCAGGAAATCCTTGAAATGACGGGAATCACGGTCGACTGGGCAAAGGATGGCGACCAGGCTGTGCACATGATGAACCGCAGTGACGGACTTACCTACGACATTGTGTTCATGGACGTGCAGATGCCAAAGATGAACGGCTATGAGGCAACGAGGGTCATCCGCGGGATGAACAGTGAATACTGCAAAAATGTGCCAATCATTGCCATGACTGCCAAT
>CAYZYS010000094.1:0-8065 GCA_964482605.1 uncultured Bacteroides sp. | reverse complement strand
CAAATCATGCAGCCCATCCACCGAATAATCCTCTGCCGCCTCAAGAATCGGAAGAAGCTCCGTCAACGTCTCAAGGGAATTTTCCGAGTTGGTCTTCATCTTCTTGTGGGTGTACATTGCCACGTCATAATCCGGAAGCTCCTGGAAGAAATCAATGTGCTCCTTAATGTCAGGCAAAATCTCAATCCTTGTCTTTACAAGCGCCGCAATCTTTCTCAAGTCAAGGTCCTTCGTGACAACCTCACCAATATAGCCCTTTGCCAGCTCAAAGAACCTGTCATCATCCATAGCCTTGAGGTACTCGCCGTTCATCCACCTGAGCTTGCCAATGTCGAACACAGCAGGCGACTTGCCGATTCTGTGATAATCAAAGTTTTTCACAAGCTCCTCAAGTGAAAATATCTCCTCATTCCCCTCCGGGCTCCAGCCCAAAAGCGCAACATAATTTACCACAGCCTCCGTCACAAAGCCCTGCTCAATCAAATCCTCAAATGAAGAATGTCCGCTTCTCTTTGAAAGCTTCTTGTGGTTTTCATCCGTAATCAACGGGCAGTGGATGTACTTCGGCTCCTCCCACCCAAACGCCTCGTAGAGCCTTGTATACTTAGGTGATGAGGAAATGTATTCATTTCCCCTTACCACATGGGTTATTCCCATGAGGTGGTCATCCACGACATTTGCAAAGTTATATGTCGGAAAGCCATCCGACTTAATGAGAATCATGTCATCCAGCTCGGAATTAGGCACTGTCACATCACCATACAGCTCATCATGAAAGGTTGTCGTCCCATCAACGGGATTGTTCTGCCTGATGACATATGGCTTTCCTGCCGCAAGGTTTGCCTCTATCTCCTCCTTTGAAAGATGCAGGCAGTGCTTGTCATATACCACAATGTCCTTGCCCTCGCCATCCTCATCAGTTATGGTCTGCTTAAGTGAGTCGAGGCGCTCCTTGTCACAGAAGCAGTAATACGCCTCGCCCTTGTCTATCAGCTTCTTCGCATAATCCATGTAAATTCCAGCCGCCTGCCGCTCGCTCTGCACATACGGCCCGACGCCTCCGTCCTTGTCAGGCCCCTCGTCATGCACAAGCCCTGTTTTCGCAAGGGTCCTGTATATTATGTCAAGCGCCTCCTCCACAAACCTCTCCTGGTCTGTGTCCTCTATCCTCAAAAGGAAATCCCCTCCCTCATGCTTTGCAATCAGGTAGGCATACAATGCCGTCCTTAAATTTCCAACGTGCATCCTTCCCGTGGGACTTGGTGCAAACCTTGTACGAATCTTGCTCATCATTGTCTCCTATTCCGCAGGCATTTTTGCCTTGTCTTATTTTGGGATTTTAAAAAGAATCATGGCGGCTTGGCGCACACCATCCGTTTATTCTAACATTTTTTAAAAAATTGCACAATACAGGTTTAATCAACCCGCACTCACTTAAGGGACGCCAGCTTCTCCAAAACGTCATTTTCCGCCAATATGACCAGCACGTCATCATCAACCAGCTTGTCATCCGCTGACGGATTGATGTGCAGGCTGCCGTTGCGCTTTACCGCAATCACATTTGCCTTGTACCTGTCCCGAAGCCGAAGCTCCTTCAGGGATTGCCCCTTCCACTCATCCGGTATGTCTATGTCCGCGATTGAATAATCTGCGGTAAGCTCAATTGCATCCGCAATATTGCTCATGACAAGGTTGTTGGCAAGGTGCTCCCCCGATTCACGTTCAGGGTATATGACCTGGTCAGCCCCAATTCTCCCAAGTACCTTGCCGCTTGTTTCGTCATACGCCTTCACAACCACATTTTTTATTCCCTGCTCCTTTGCCCATATGGTTGCAAGTACCATTGCCTCAAGGTCATGCCCTATGGCAATCACCGCCCCGTCAAAATTCCTGCCGCCAAGCTCCTCCAATGCCTCGTCATTGGTCACGTCAACGCACATTGCCAGGGTCACATAGTCAGCCACCATGCGCACCCTTTTCTCATCCGAGTCCAGCGCCAGCACCCTGCAGCCATTTGCCTCAAGCTGCATTGCCACGCTCCGCCCAAATATTCCAAGCCCTATTACAACGTATTCCTTGTTACTTAATTTTTTCATGTCAATCCTTATCCTTAACGCTTAACTTCTGTTTTCATTCAACCCTGTTTTGAAATGCTACCCCACAATTATCCTTGTTTCAGGATATGTCACACTGCCTCCGCCACCATTGGCATTAAACGCAAGTGCCATGGTGATTGGCCCGATTCTCCCAAGGTACATCCCAAGTATGACAAGCAGCTTCGCCCCTGTCCTAAGCTCACCCGTGAGTCCCCTTGTAAGCCCCACCGTGGCTATTGCCGAGGTCGTCTCGTAAAATGTGTCAAGGAATCCGCTTCCCTGTATCGCAAGCACCCCAAGCGTAAGCACCACGAGTGTTGTAAAGCTGAACGTCACTATGGCAACACACCTTCGCACATACTCATCCGATATCTTCCTGCCGCAGATTACAACGTCCTTTTCACCCTTGATGTTGGCAGCCATCGAAGCCATCACGACAAATACCGTCACCGTCTTGACACCGCCTGCCGTGCCCGACGGGCAGCCGCCAATGAACATCAAAACCATGTACACCAGGGATGACGGTGCCGTGAAAAGCTGCTGGTCAATGGTCTGAAAGCCTGCCGTCCTAAGCGTAACCGACTGGAACACACTTGCCTGCAGCTTGCCAAAAAAACTCAGATTCCCAATAGTGTCAGGATTATTATACTCAAAAAGCATAGTACACACCGTGCCCGCCACAATGAGCAGGACAGTCATTCCCAACGCAATCCTCGCATGCACGCTCATTTTCTTCTTGCCAGTGCCCTCCCTGAAAATGCGTCCGATTTCCCAATACACAGGAAATCCAATCCCGCTCAGAATCACGAGCAGCACCGTGGTGACATTTATAATCACATTATCCCTGTAAGCGCACAGGCTGTCACCGCCCAGCAGGTCAATCCCCGCATTGCAAAATGCCGACACCGCATGGAATATCCCATACCATATCCCCTTAAACCCAAACTCCGGCACAAACACAAGGCAGTAGCCCACCGCACCGAGCCCCTCTATCGCCAGCGTCACCCTGATTATCCTCTTGGTGAGCTTCACAAGCCCTGAAAGGGTGTCCATGTTATATGCGCTCTGAATCAGCATCCTTTCCTTAAGGGTAATCCTTTTGCGAAACAAAATCAGCACCAGCGTCGTAAATGTGACAACGCCCAGACCGCCGACCTGTATCAGCACCAGCAGCACCACCTGTCCCACCCAGGAAAATGTTGCGCCTATGTTTACCGTTGTAAGCCCTGTGACGCAGATGCTCGTCACCGAAACAAAAAGCGCATCCACAAAGCCAATAGATTCCCCCGGACGCAGCGCCACAGGTGTCATGAGAAGCACTGCACCCACGAGGGCACCAATGAGAAAGCCCAGCATTATTATTCTTGTTGTATTCAAAAGTCGTTTTTTTCTTACCATGTACAGCCTTCCCATTTTTACCGCCAAGCCCCATTATTGATTTGACACGTCCACCAACAGCGTATAAAATATTAATTGAGCTTCACTAAAATTATGTTTGGGCTGTGTCCAATGAGTGACACAACCGGATTGGAGACATGCAATGACAGGTTCCACCCATCATTATGGATTCATAGGACTTGGACTGATTGGCGGTTCAATTGCCCGTTCATTAAAAACAATCCAGCCTGACTGCCGCATCACCGCATACAGCAGGAGCCGCGCCCCGTTGGAGCACGCCCTTTCAGACGGCAGCATTGACGTGATTGCCGACAACATAAGCCGTGAATACTTTGGCATATGTGATTATATATTTTTATGTACACCTGTAAAGTATATTTCCTCATACCTGGAACAGCTTGCCCAATGCATTGGAAGCAACTGCATAATCACTGATGTGGGCAGCGTCAAGGGCTATGTCCATGAATCCGTGGAAGCCCTTGGACTGACAGCCAGCTTCATAGGCGGTCACCCGATGGCAGGCTCCGAGAAAACAGGCTACGATAACTCCGATGCGTCAATCCTCCGCGGGGCGTATTATTTCATCACGCCAACCAAGGATTCACCGGATGACCGCCTTACCGAATATGAGGGTCTTGTCAGTGCAATGGGGTCAATCCCCGTCATAACCGACTGCCAGACCCATGACCACACTGTTGCAGCCATCAGCCATCTCCCACACCTTGTTGCATCAAGCCTTGTCAACCTTGTGAAGGACAGCGACAACCCAGAACAGCTCATGAAGCTTGTTGCGGCAGGCGGCTTCAAGGACATCACAAGAATCGCATCCTCCTCCCCTGAAATGTGGGAGCAGATATGCCAAACCAACAGTGACGCAATATTGTCACTCCTTGATGACTACATCGCATCACTGCAGGACATACGAAGCAACATTGCACAGCACAGCGACGGATACGTATACAGGCTGTTTGAGAAATCAAGGGACTACCGTGATTCATTTGGGAAATAATCCCTATCCAAGCCCAAAGCAGCCACCACCCACGAACTCACGCAGAATGGAGTTGGTCGGAATGTTATCCGTGCCGTATGCAAGGAAATAATCAAGGAACTTCAGCATTCTCTTTGCCTCCTGGTACTCAGGCTCCTCCTTGCCTATGGCAAAAAGTATTGCCTCTGCGTAAGGCTTCAATATTGAAAGCTCATATATCAGGGCAGAGTTGAACATCACGTCCGCCTCCTCCTGGTATGGGAAAATGTTCATCTCCTCGCCGCGCCTCACGGAATCCCACATTCCCATTGTATGCTTCGCTGAAGCGCCACGGGTTCTGAAATCCCTCACAAGACGCCTGATAAGCCGACCGTCAGTTGTGGACACCCTGTTGTGCTCGTCAATGTCAAGCTGGGTCAGCGCACTTATGTAAATCTTAAACTTGCTCTCCTTCGGAAGGGCATACGACATCTCATCATTTAGGCTGTGAATGCCTTCAATGACAAGAATGTCATCCTCCCCAAGGCTGCAGTAATTTCCCTTGTGCTCCTTTTTTCCTTCCTTGAAGTTAAATGTGGGTCTTTCTATGGTCTTCCCGTCAAGCAGCTCCACCATCTGCCTGTTAAACAATTCAAGGTCTATTGCCTCCAGCGCCTCAAAGTTGTAATCGCCATTCTCGTCCCTTGGCGTCTGCTCCCTCTCGACAAAATAATCGTCAACCGCAATCGGATGCGGCTTAAGCCCACAGGCCATGAGCTGTATGGAAAGCCTATGCGAAAATGTCGTCTTTCCAGATGATGACGGTCCTGCTATCATGACAAACTTCTTGCTTCTGTCCCCTGCAATTTTCCTCGCAATCTCCGCAATCTTCTGCTCCTGGAGCGCCTCCTGCACAAGCATGAGCTCGTTCATCCTTCCGCCTGCAATGGCATCATTCAATGCCCCCACCGTGTCAACATCCATGATGTCAGCCCACTGTGAGGACTCCTTGAGCACATTGAACAGCTTCTGCTGCGGCTTGAACTCGGGAACCTTTTCAGGCTCCGACTTCACGGGCATCTGAAGCACAAAGCCCTTGTCATACTGGTATATGTCATAAACCTTAAGCAGCCCCGTATTGGGAGCCATATAACCATAAAAATAATCCTTGTAGCCGTCAAGCTCATACACATTGACCTCGGAGCCCCTGCGGTATTTGAAAAGCCTCGCCTTGTCATCCATGCCAAATTCCCTGAACACCTTAATGGCATCATCCTTTGGCAGCGACTCCTTGAGTATGGGGAGGTTCTTTTCCACAACCTCACGCATGATTGACTTGACCTTTTCAACAAAGCCATAGTCAACCTTGAAATCATCCGTAATCTCGCAATAAAGCCCCTTGCTCAGGGAATATTCAACAACCACGTTGTTTGACTTCATCTCAGGCCTTAATTTATGTATGGCGTAAAGCATCATGAAAAGCACGCTTCTCCTGTATGTGTCATTGCCAATGCCCGAAGCCGTTGTTATGAACTCGACCCTCTGGTCAGTAATCTCCCTGCCATTCAGCTCGCTCAACCGCCCGTCAACCTTTGCAAGTATTATTGAATGTTCCTGATTTTCCTGTGCCTTTCCTGCCAGCTCAATTAATGTAGCCATACTCCCCCTCCTTGTCATACCACCACAAACGGCTGCACTATGCTCATCCCCTGTACCTCAACATCCCCAAGCTTATCCTTGAGAAAGCATGTCATGAATGGAATGAACACATGCTCTATGCCATAATGTCCCGCATCTATTACCGTGAGCCCCTGTGCCGCAGCATCTATCCCTGCGTGGTGTCCGATGTCACCTGTCACCAGTACGTCAACCCCGCCCCTGATGCACAGTCCGATGGCATCCCTGCCGGAACCCGGGTAAATCGCAAGCTTGTCAACCTGCCTGTCCAGCCTGCCAAACACCTTCACATTAGGCACGCCAAACCTTTCCTTCACCTGACGGCACCACTGCCCTGCATCCAGCCCGAGGGCTGACACGTCAGCCACCTTGCCAAGCCCATTGCCATCAGGTCTTGTGACCTCAAGCGTGCTGGCATTTTCAAGTCCCAGCACCCTTGCCGCAATGTCGCCCATGCTTCCGCATATATCAAAATTAGTATGCATGGAATAACAATTTATTCCATGCTTTATCATCTTAATTATTCTTTCACCAGCCAGCGTGTCAGTCGTCACCACTGACAGCTTCCCAAATATAAGGGGATGGTGTGAAATCACCAAATCCGCCCCCTGCTTTACCGCACATTCCACCGCTGCATCATCCACATCCAGGGTGACTAATATCTTCCTGACAACCGCCCCACGGTCACCCACCATGAGCCCCACGTTATCCCATTGGCAGGCAGCCTCAACAGGGCTCAGCCTCTCAAGCTCCGCAATCACATCACTAACCAGCATAAACCATTCATTCCCCTTTCCAAACAACCATGTCCCTGGCAAGCCTGTTTGCCTCCCTGTCAAATGCAAGCTGCTGAAGCCTTCTGTCAACATTAGCCGCACTGGCAGCGGTTTTTCCCTCCTTCAGCTTCCCCATGAGCCTGTCTATGCCACGCCCCTCCTTGTCAAGGTATGCCACAAGCTCCTTGTCCTGTTTCCTAAGCAATACCTCGCCATACCTGAAAAGGACATATTGTTCCAATGCAACCGAACGCTCATCCTTACCAACAGCGTGAATTTCATCAGGTTTTCCAAAAGCACCCGTGATGATTACGTACGTCTTGCCATCCTCTGACAGCATCACCTCATCCTGTGTGTCAAAACTATTTTTCCTGAGAAAATACCTGAAATGTGTGATTTCCGACTGGGGGGACAGGCAAAGCCTTGTATCCGCATCAATACGCCCCCTGCCGTCAACAAGTATTCTCTCCATCAGTTCCCCGCCCATGCCGCTTATGGTTACAACCTGTGCCTCACCACGTGTCAGCAGCCGAAGCCCGTCCGAAAGCCGCAGCTCAATGCCGTCACAGCCCGCCTCCCTTATGTTGCGGGCAGCACGCTCAAGTGGCTTTTTCCTCACATCCATGGCAACCACACGGTCTGCAATGCCATTTTCCCTTACATATATCGGGAGATATGCATGGTCAGTACCCACATCCGCAAGAACGTGACACCTGCCTGCGCACCGTGCAATTGTCTTCAGTCTTTCCGATACCAAAATCATTCCAAGCACCATTCCATAGGCTGTTTCCAATATATTTCAATCAAGGAAGTCCCTCAGCTTGCGGCTCCTGCTTGGGTGACGGAGCTTTCTCAATGCCTTCGCCTCAATCTGCCTGATTCGCTCCCTCGTTACCTCAAACTGCTTGCCTACCTCCTCAAGGGTCCTTGCCCTTCCGTCATCAAGCCCAAACCTTAAGCGCAGAACCTTCTGCTCCCTGTCTGTAAGGGTGGAAAGCACCTCCACAAGATTCTCCTTGAGGATTGTGCTTGCCGCTTCCTCCGCAGGGACCGGAACATTGTCATCCTGGATGAAGTCACCAAGATGGCTGTCCTCCTCCTCGCCAATCGGTGTTTCAAGAGATACCGGCTCCTGTGATATCTTCTGTATC
>CAYZYS010000093.1:0-8143 GCA_964482605.1 uncultured Bacteroides sp. | reverse complement strand
CCCTCTGAAAATCAGCCCCGCGCTTCATCACGGGAAATATGAGCTTTTCATTCTCACCGCCCTGCTTTCCCGTCAGGTTCTCCATATGCTCCATCACAGGCGTTTCAATAAGCGAAAAGCCATATGTCTCATAGGTTTCCTTAATCATGCCAATCACATGCTCCCTCAGCCGCATGTCGGACGGCAGAAAATCATTCATTCCCTTAATCGGTGTCTTAATAAATCCCATAATCGCAATAATGGGCGGCCTGATGACCGCCCACATACCTCCATATCAAGTCATACGACTAGTATAATCAAATGCTGCCAATATTGCAAGCAAAACCGCCCTGCCAAACCACTTCAGGCATCACTCCACGTAATACCAGTCAATGCAGCACCTCGTCCACTCATCAAGCGCCGTGGCATATGAAGCCTCAAGCTCCGCATACAATGCCTTTAGTGAAGCAGCATTTTCCACGTCCTCATTTTCGGATGCGCCAAGCCACCGCAGCCACTCCGTAAGCTCAAGCCTTTGCCCAAGCCCATCCAACTGCTGCCGCAGCGCCTCCGCCCTGCCCCTTGCTTCCTCCATTGGCTCTGCCGCAAGCCTTCTCCTCCAGTCAAAATACGCCTCCTCCGTTGTAAGCTGCCTTGTTTCATGGCGCTCCCCCTTCGGAACTGCCTTAAGCCCCGCAATCATCGCCTGGTCCTTCGCCTGCACCATTGCCGCAAGGCTTCCGCCCGCATTTTCCCTGGATTTCTCAAGGTAATGCGCATACCCAAACGGGTAGTACATGACCTCACCGCCCTGGAAAACAAGTATTGCATCCGCCACTGACGACAGGAAATACCTGTCATGGGACACAAAAAGCAGGGTTCCCGTGTATGCCCTGAAGGCTGACTCCAACGTCTCCTTTGCCGGTATGTCCATATGGTTGGTGGGTTCGTCAAGCACAAGGAGATTGGGCCTTGCCGTCATAAGCTCACAAAGGAAAAGTCTTGACCTCTCGCCGCCCGAAAGCGCTCCAAGCCTCACGTTCGCCTTCCTGCCGTCAAAAAGGTATGCCCCCAGCACCTGCCTTGCCTCCTTGTCCGTCATTGACGGATACAGCTCATGGAAATGCCCTACCACCGTCTTATCCGACTGAAAATCCGCAGTCTGCTGGTCAAAATACCCAATGGTCACATTACTGCCAAGGGTGCATTTTCCCTTAAGCGGCTCCATGATGCCTGCCACCGTCTTGAGAAATGTGCTCTTTCCCACGCCATTGTCGCCGATTATGCCAATTTTCTGCCCACGCCTTATTTTTAGCGAAAGCTCCGCAAGGCATTTATCATACCCAATCTGCATGTGCTCCGTTTCCAGCACCCATTTGGCACCCAAAACAAGTGGCTCCAGCTCCCCCGTAAATATGTGGGCTTCGTCAGCAATCGGCTTTTCCACCGTCTCCATCCTCGCCAGCATGGATTTCCTCGACCTTGCAAATGCAGCCTTCCTCGGCTTGTGCCTGAAGCGCTCCACAAGCCCCTCAAGCCTTTCCTGCTCCCTTTGCTGCCTTTCATATGCCTTTTCCCATGCGGCAATGAGCTTTCCCTTCTGCTCCCTGTATGCCGTGTAATTGCCCACATACCGCCTTAATGCACCATCCTGAAGCTCATACACCACATCCGCCACCCTGTCAAGGAAAAACCTGTCATGGGACACCATCACAACGGCATTGGGATATCCCCTCAAATATTCCTCCAGCCATTGCACGGTCTTAATGTCAAGGTGGTTGGTCGGCTCGTCAAGAAGCAGTATGTCAGGCTTTTCCAAAAGCAGGCAAATCATGCCAAGCTTGGTAAGCTGCCCGCCTGAAAACGTGGAGAATTTTCTCTTTTTATCCTCCTTGTCAAAGCCAAAGCCCGTGAGCATGCGGTCATACTCCATCTCATACTCAAAGCGCTCCCTTGTGAACCTGCCCCCTGCTTTGCACCTGCCAAGCATAAGCTCCTCCGGCGTCTGCTCCATATCAAAAATATTATTCTGTGAAAGCATACCGACCGTGACCCTGCGCGAGGTTGTGACCCCCGGCCCCATCCTTTTGTCATCCCTGTCAAGGTCAAGCTCCCCTGCGATTACCCGCAGAAGTGTGGTCTTGCCTGCGCCATTGCGCCCCACAACCGCTATTTTTTCATTTCCCTTAATCTCAAAATCAACATGGGACAGTATCCTGTCACCACCAACGGAAACTGTCCCATCCTTTATGCTGTATAACATTTTTACTAATCCTCGGCATGATTTTTCATACCAAACTACCTCTTGGAGCCCTTGGCACCCCCGAATGACGAGGTGTTCAGTATATTGGTATCAAATGTAAACGTGAGGCTCTCCTCCTCCCTGACCCTCTTGAGGGAAAGGTTAATCATCCTATCCAGGAGCTCTGAATATGGCACGCCAACAGGCTCCCACAGGTAAAATGCAAGCGAACCCGGAATTGTGTTAATCTCGTTAAAATAAAGCTTTCCCGTGTCCTCATCAATCATAAAGTCAATCCTAGACACCCCATTGCAGCCAAGCGCCTGGAATGCCCTGACAGCGTACTCCTGCACCTCACGTTTCTTGTCAGGCGCAAGGTCGGCAGGAATCTTCCTCGCCACGCTTGCCATACCCTTGGAACCGCTTCCCTTGGCGTTGCTCACATATTTATCCTCGTAGCTCAATATGTCCTTGGTGTGCATTGGCTCCTCGCACTCCGAGGCGATTGCGTCATTTTCATCGCCAAGCACCGCACAGTTAATCTCACGGAGATTGGTTATGGCATGCTCCACAAGCACCTTCTTGGCATACCTGAATGCGTCATCAATGGAGGCATTCAGCTCAGTCCTGTTCTTTGCAACGCTGATGCCCACGGAAGAACCAAGGTTTGCAGGCTTGATTATCACGGGATACCCAAGCTTGCCCTCGATTGATGCCACCATTGCCTCAACATCCCTGTAATCCTTGAGGGTGAACACAAGACAGTCAAGCACAGGAATGTCATTGTCCTTGAGCACGGTCTTGGTGAAATATTTATCCATGCCAAGCGCCGAGGCGGTTACGTCACAGCCCACGAACGGAATCCCAAGTGTCTTCAGGTAGCCCTGCAGCGTGCCGTCCTCCTCATTGGTTCCGTGAACCACCGGAAATGCCATGTCTATCTCCACGCCCTTAGCCCTGCCAAACCGCTTTGCAGGATACGGGACAAGGGTTGGCCTTCCGCCTTCATTTATTATGATGACCCTCTGTGATTTTTTCAGAAGCCCGTCAATGTCCTTGTAGCTTTCAATGTCGCCAACATTTTCACCAATGTACATTTCATTGGATTTGGTGATATACACCGGTGTAATGTCATATTTATCCCGGTTCATGCTCATGATTGCCTGGATTCCGGAGATTACCGAAACCTCATGCTCCACGCTCTTTCCTCCAAACATAACCGCAATTCTAGTTTTCATTTTCCCTACCCCTTTCTACCATAAGTAACACATGTTATGTCAGTAATTATCCGGCAAATCATTTTCCAGCAGTATGAATTTGTGCTGCCCTGTCGTTATCCCATGGGTGTACTTCATCGCATCCTGCAGGGTGTCAAACGTCCTGCACCTGTCGGCAGCAAAGCCATTTTCAAGTGCCCCCTTCGTGATTGCCGCAGCATTTCTCGCACCCACAAGCAATATATAATCACAGCATTTTGCCGCATACGTGCCAAAAAGATAATTGTAATGCTCCTCCTGCTCCCCCAGCTCAACCATGCCCGGCGTCACAAGAATACGAAGCCCGTCAAACATGGCGAGTGTCTCGACAGCCGCCTTGGAGCCAACCGGATTGGAATTATATGCGTCATCAATGATTGTGAAGGTACCGTGGTCTGTCATCTGGAGCCTGTGTGGAACAGCCTCAAGGCGCCTTACCGGAATCTTGAGCTCATCCATGGGTATCCCAAGGGAATTGGCAACCGCAATTGCCCCAACCACGTTAATCACGTTATGCGCCCCCACCAGGCGCATGTGGTAGTCACAGGTTCCGCCGTCTGGCGTCACCACGGTAAAATCAGTGCCCGTCTGGGACACACGCAGGTTGGTGGCACGGTAACCACCCGAAGCCTGCACTGCCCCAGCGTGGTAAAAAATTTTATTGCCATACCCATCTGCCTTATCCTGAATGTACTCATTGTCCCCGTTCAGGAAAAGCATGCCGTCCTTCGGCAGGGCATCCGCCAGCTCAAACTTGGTGTTCTTGATATTGTCCATGTTGAAAAATGTCTCAAGGTGCTGTGGGCCGACAGAGGTTATGACGCCATGCCTCGGATGTACAATATCGCATATCTCCTTGATGTCACCCACATGCCTTGCCCCCATTTCACACACAAATATCTCATGGGTGGACTTAAGGGATTCCCTGATTGTCCTCACAACCCCCATTGGGGTATTGAAGCTTTCAGGCGTCACAAGGACATTGTACCTTGTGGAAAGCAACGTCTGCAGGTAAAACTTGACACTGGTCTTTCCATAGCTTCCGGTAACGCCAATCACCGTCAGGCCTTGGTTTTCCGCAAGCATTTTCTTCGCATCATTGATGTAATAATCCCCGACAGCCTTCTCGATTGGACGGTTGATTACATTGGCGGCAACAAGCGCAAATACCTGGAGAAACGCAAGCAAATTGCACACGGCAGTCAGCCTTACCACAACCGGCACCAGGGCAACCGGCGCAAATACACCGCTTATCACGAGCACGATTACGCAAAGCACCACATCAGTTGCCACAAGCCGCCTGCACCTTGCAGTGTAGACCAATCTTTTTTTAGTATTCTTTTTACGATAATAATTACATACAAAAACGCATATCACACAGCACACACTGCTGATACAGCACGCCAACAGGCCACATCCCAAAGCCACCAACACGCACGGAAGCACCAAAAGAACCGCATACCACTGCCTTGGGGCATTCTCCCTAAGCCAGTGCATATGCTCACCGTTCTTATACCCATTGAGCTGCAGCATGTGCAGGTTGTACCGCATAACAAGAAAAAAAGCCGCAATTGACACTATTGCAGCCACAACAGCCATAATAAGCATTCCGCACCATCCTTTACCGCCGGCCACCCCCAAGGCATGACCATGGCGGCGATTTTTCAAAATCAATATGGATTCTATCACATTTTTACACACTATACAATAGAAATACCAATGCATTATATTCTGAAATATGAATGCATTATGCTACGAAATACGGCAGGCTGCTCCGCAAAGCTGAAATGCCCTGCCCCCTTGATTACCGCCAGCCCTGCGTCAGGAATCAGCTTTTCCATGAGCTGCCCGTCCGACAGCGGTGTTGCCGTGTCCATGTCGCCCCACACCAAAAGCGTCTCCTGCCGTATCCTCGGCAAAAGCTCCGTGAGGTCCTCATTGACCGCCTTCACAAGGCACTCCCGCATGACCGGCGTTGCATTGCGGTAGTCAGCCGACCCCTGCCTGCCCTTCCAGTCATCTATCATTTCAGGAAAAAGCGCATGCACCGGCTTTAAGGAAAACAGCCTCTTAAGAAGCTTATACCGCTTCACCTTCATTTTCTGGGCAAATGTCTTCTTTGGCAGTATTCCTGCCGCATCCACCAACACAAGCCTGTCAAGCTCCAGCGAGATCGACTCCCTTGAGGCGAGCTTGATTATCACCCTGCCGCCGTATGAATGCCCTATGAGCGTTGCCCTGCCAATGCCCAGCTTTTCCATGAAATGCAGGAAAAAGTCAGCATATTCGTCGACATTCCAGCTTTCCCTTGGCTCATCACTTGCCCCAAAGCCCGGAAGGTCAAGCTGTATCACCCTGAAGCGCCCATTGATGCAGGCTGCCATTGAATCATACATCCCAAGGCTTGTTCCCCAGCCCTGCAAAATCACCGCAACCTCGTCACCCGTGCCCGTTTCCTTGTATTCAATGTCATATCCGTCAACATTAATCTTCATTTAAATTTCCCCTAACATTTTCTGCGGGTCATCTGCCGCCTTCACCTTATCGTTGGCCCTTATGATGATTCCTTCCTCATCAATCAAGTATGTCGTCCTAACAACGCCCATTGACACCTTGCCGTAATTCTTCTTTTCCTTCCACACATCATATGCCTCTATCACCTTGCGCTCAGGGTCCGCCAACAGCGTAAATGCAAGATTATATTTTTCCTGAAATTTCTTGTGGGACGAAACGCTGTCCTTGCTCACGCCAATAACCACGGCACCCTTCTCCAAAAACAGGGGATACCTCTCTGAAAATCCGCATGCCTGTTTGGTGCATCCAGGTGTATTGTCCTTCGGATAAAAGTACAGCACCACCTTCCTTCCCCTGTACTCCTCCAATGTATGCAGCACGCCGTCCTGGTCCGGCAATTCAAATGACGGTGCCTTCGTTCCTATCTCCAGCATATGTGATTCCTCCCTGTTTTTTGCCATTTTCCATATAAATCCTGATAGTCCATTGCGTATATCCGTAAAAATAATTATATCATTTTCTTTGTCCAAAGCAACTCCCAAATCTCCCCATTGCATGTTGACAGACAACATCCATTACATTATAATTTAATGCAACATTCTAATTTAATCTAATGAAAGGAGAAAAGATGCCATGCTGACTAAGGAAGAACTCCCTGAATGCCCGGTTGCAACAACCGTTGCCCTGATTGGAAGTAAATGGAAGCTGCTCATCATAAGGAACCTGCTCCAAAGGCCGTGGCGTTTCAATGAACTAAAAAAAGACCTGGATGGCATAAGCCAGAAGGTTCTCACTGACAGTCTCAGGTCAATGGAGGAGGACGGGCTGATTACACGCACCGTCTACCCCGAAGTGCCCCCAAGGGTTGAATATGCGCTAAGCGACCTTGGCATGTCACTTAAGCCAATACTTGATTCAATGGTTGCCTGGGGCAACAGCTACAAGGACAGCCTGTAAAATGAGCTACCAGCCGCAAGAGTACCGAATAAAGGATTTCTTGCAGCCGGTAGCTTTTTTTTCATGAAAATAGCCAAAAATTAATATTGCACTTTTGAAACAAAAGTGATATGATTTTGATATCAAACAAATATTAAGGAGGGGCTATCCATGAATGAAAATTTAATTAAAGAAAAAATTTACACAACCAAAAAGAACGGAATGCCAGTGTTGATATTAACCATAATGGTATTATTGGCAGGCGTGGGGTTGATTATCGCAAGCGCAATAAGGCTGCAGGACGACACGAACTTCGTAAATGTTGCAATGCTTGTGGTGGGAATTGTAATAGATACAGTGGGCTGGATTCCATTTCTTGGGCTCAAGGTCATCAAGCCACAGGAGGCTCTTGTGCTGACCTTGTTTGGAAATTACAAGGGAACAATCAGGGAAGCCGGCTTTTACTTTGTCAATCCATTTTGTACGGCTGTAAATCCGGCAGCATCTACAAAGCTTGCACAAAGCGGTGATTCGTCCAACTCCAATAACAGCGGGATAAAATTGCAGTTAAGTTCAAACGGAACATCAATTGAGAGCATTTCAAGAAAAATCTCATTGAAGGCAATGACATTGAATAATGGCAGGCAGAAAATCAATGACTGTCTCGGAAATCCCGTTGAAATAGGAATAGCCGTTATCTGGAAGGTGACTGATACGGCGAAGGCTGTATTTAATGTTGACAATTATAAGGAATATCTTTCCTTGCAGTGTGATTCCGCACTCAGGAACATTGTAAGGCTTTATCCGTATGACGTGGCACAAGGGGTGGATACAACAGGAGACGGCAACGCAGACGAAGGAAGCCTGAGAGGTTCTGCGGAGCTTGTGGCGGATAGAATCAAGAAAGAAATACAGTCAAAGGTAACGGACGCAGGATTGGAGATTGTCGAGGCCCGGATTACATATTTGGCATATGCCCCTGAGATAGCCTCTGTAATGCTTCAAAGGCAGCAGGCTTCAGCAATTGTTGATGCCAGAAAAATGATAGTTGACGGTGCTGTTGGTATGGTTGAAATGGCTCTTGAAAGGCTAAATGAGAAACAGCTTGTAGAGCTAGATGAGGAGAGAAAAGCGGCAATGGTATCTAATCTTCTCGTGGTATTATGCGGCAACCATGACGCACAGCCAATCGTCAATGCAGGAAGCTTATATTAAT
>CAYZYS010000092.1:3751-8309 GCA_964482605.1 uncultured Bacteroides sp. | reverse complement strand
AAGCAGCATACCGAAGGCGATTGGAACCAAAAGCAGCGGCTCATACTCCTTCTTAATTGCCAAATAAAGGAAAACAAACGCCACCAGAATCATCACATAGTTGCCCCATGTAAGATTGAAAAAGGCTGTCTGGTGCAGTAAGTTGTCCAATGTCGTCAAAACGTAATCCATGTCTATACCAACACCTTTCTTAATCAATTAAGGGAAACCAAAACATCTCCTGCCTCTACGGCTGCACCAACGGCAACATCAACGCTTGCAACTGAACCGTCCTGCGGTGCCTGAATCTCATTCTCCATCTTCATTGCCTCAAGCACAAGGAGGACATCACCCTTCTTGACAGCCTGGCCAACACTTACGTTCACCTTTACAATCTTGCCTGGCATAGGGGAAGCAACCTTCACTGCACCTGCGCCTGCGGACTTGGCAGCCTTTGGAGCCGCTGCAGCCGGGGCTGAAGCCTTAGGTGCCGCAACTGGAGCCGCACCGCCTCCTGCGCCCTCCTCAACCGTAACATCATATACGTTACCATTAACTGTTATTGTATAATTTTTCATATCTAACATCCTTTCCACTGCCATTGGCAGCCACATATTATCTTAAATACTGATTTTGCATTTTAGAAATGCACCCTTCTTATGGAACGAACCGTAAAACCATCCTCTGAATCCGCTGCAGTTCCCTCATATGCCGCAATGGCAGCGGTTATGACCGCAACAAGCTCAAGGTCATCCGTGAGGTTTGCCTCTGTTTCGGCAATCTGCGCCACACCGTTGTCAATTCCGACCGATGCCTCATCCTTGCCACCCTTCCTGGATGCAAGCCATTTTTCAAAGGTGTTGACATGCTTGAACTGGGCAATTATTATGCTCATGAATGCAAGCATGCAGAACACAACGCCAATGCCTATCACGGTATTCTGCAGCGCCTTGACCATGACACTCCCGATGGAGCCGCTATCACCCGTGCTCTTCATGGACAGCTCAACATCATATACCACAAGCTGGCTCAATACACTTTTAAATTCATATACAATGGTAACTGTCGCCTTTTCAAACTGTACCTGTGCGGTTGCCGTGTACTGGTCATTGCCGTCGTCACTCACCGTGACATCACCAACGCCAATGTACTCACCAAGGCTGTCTGACTCAACATAGGACAGGAAACCCTCGGCAAGCTCCTTGCTGTAACCAAGTGAATTGTCATCCACATATTTCAATTCATCCTCGGTGAACTGTGCATACTCATCAGCAGAGCTAATGACAAACTGCTGAATCTGGGTTGCCACGTCAGCCACCGTTGCAGTGGATGAATCGGCAGCAAATGCACAGGTTGCAAAGCACATGACAAGCACAAGGGAAAGCGCCAACACCTTACTTAACTTTTTCACCATATCACTCCTCATTCTAACTCACCGTCCTACTTATCCTGATGCTTCCTGTAAGGAACAGTCTCATCCTTGGAATCAAGCATCTGGAATGCGGCAATCAGGTGCTTGCGTGTCTGCGCCGGGCTGATGATTGCATCCACAATTCCCCTGCCTGCCGCAGCCTCAGCGGATGCCTGCAGCCTGTCAAGCTCTGCAGCCTTCTCGCCAATCAGCGCCTTAGGGTCACTTGCCGCCCCAACCTCGTCACCATATATAATCTCAGCAGCCTGCCTTGAATCCATCATCCCAATGGAAGCATCCTCCCATGCAAATTCAAGGTCAGCACCAAGTGACTTGCTGTTCATGACAACATATGCACTCCCGTATGCCTCACCGACCACCACGTTAATCTTTGGAACAGTGGCACCTGCAAAGCTAAGTGCAAGCCTCGACACGGAATCGGCAATCCTCTTCTCGGCCTCAACGGTTGCCTCAAAGCCCTTGGTCTGGGTAAGCGTCAGAACAGGTATGTCATATGCGTCACAATATTTCACAAAATCAGCAGCCTTCAGGGCACCATCAGGTGTGAGCACCGCATCAAGCTTCTCTGATGCCTTGCCATCCTCACCGATAAGCGCAAGCCTGTTGGCAACACAGCCCACAAGCAGTCCGCCAAGCCTGATAAAGCCTGTCACCATGGATTTTGCATAAGCCTTCTTAATCTCAATGAATTCATTGCCATCTGCAAGCTCAGCAAGGACAAGTGCCGGGTCTGCAGCATTGCCTGCCGCATTGGCACATACCCTGTTAAGGCTGTCAGATGTCTCCTCGCCATCCCTGTCAATGTTGTTGGATGGAAGGAAGCACACAAGGCGCCTAATCTCCTGCGCAATCTCCTGTGCGTCACCGACAAAGTCCACAATCCCCGCCTTTTCACTCTGGAATGCAGCCGATGCCGTGTCAAGCTTTGACTCATAGTTGCCATCAAGCACGTTCGGGCTGTTGACAAAGAGCTTGCCCGACTTTGCCTCCATGAAAGTAAAGTCCGACATTGCGGTCATGATTGCAAGCCCGCCGCCGCAGCTTCCGTACACTGCAGTAATCTGCGGGATTATGCCCGAAGCCGCTGCCTGCTTTTTATAAATGCTTCCAAATGCCGTAAGGGCATCAGTTGATTCCTGAAGCCTCAAGCCTGCACAGTCAATCAAACCAATGACCGGGACACCAGTTTTGATGGCCTTGTCATAGATATTGACTATCTTCTTGGCATGCATCTCACCTATGGAACCACTCAGCACTGAAGCATCCTGGCTGTATACATACACAGGATTGCCGTTGATGGAGCCATAGCCTGTAATGACGCCATCTGTCGGAGCTGCTTTGCTGGACATGTTGAAATCCGTGTTCCTGGCTTTAACCAATGCACCGATTTCAACAAAACTGTTTTCATCAAGGACAGACGCAATCCTGTCTCTTGCTAAACCTTGTGTTTGGTTGCTCATTATAAAGACCTCCATGTAATTAAAGTAAAACTATGTTGCCAGTGCAATAAATACACCCGTTAATTTTAAAACAATGTGCCTGAAATATCAAGTCAAAATTACCCATTCACTAGTCCCTTGTTTCAAATACAAGAAGCCGCCCTGCCCCAAGTGAAGCTTTCATGACCTCACCTGTTATCTCATTGCTTACGCAAAGGCTCACGCCAATTGGGATGTCACGGTTTTCAAGGGGATACCTGACCCCTGACACGGTGAGTCCCTGAACGCCATCCCCCAGCGGAAGGAAGCTTATGAACCTGCCAAACTGCTCATTTTGCTTGAGTTCAAGGTGTCCGCCGCCACAAAGCAGCCGTATGCGGTTGTGCCTGTCGACAAGGCAGCCTTCCACGCCCGTCCCGTCAAGCTGCAGCAAAAGTCCCAGATTCGCAAGGGTATGGTCAAGCCTTGTGCCTGTCGCCCCAAGGTAGGTGACACGCCCGCCCCCGCCCTTCATCAGTTCAAGCACTGCCTTGATTGAAAGCTCCGTGTCCGTATAATCCTTTTCCCTCGGAAATGCAACCGTTTCAACGGTATGCCGGTATCTTGCCAGCACCTCTGATGATACCGAGTCATAATCACCGAGGATGTAATCAACCTTAAGTCCCAGTGCATCCACGGCATTAAGCCCGCTGTCAACCGCCATGCAGTAATCAAAGGGCATTTTTGCATTAACCCTTTCAAGCCATCCCCTAGCCCATGGAACATCAATGCTGCCGCCGGTTACAACCAGCATGTTTTTAATTCGCCCCATGCCACCACTCCCTTTCGGACATTATATTAAAGCACCATTGATTTTAAACGAGTTTTTGTGGAAATACAAACTTTTTCTGATTTTCACCAATTTCAACCTTTCGGACTTTGATTTTTCACATTTATGCTGTATAATCGGGTTGTTTTGGTTGAGCAGCCCCAAGGCTGCCGGAAATGGAGGTAATTATGGCTTTTGAGGCTGTGGCTTACGAAAATGACAAGGAACAGGCTGACAAATTGCTTGAAATAATCAAGGGGGCGGGAATTGACGATGCGGTAATGAAATATGACGGCACCTCGCAATGCCATAGGATTTACGTTCCCTCCCGTGACTTCACGCTTGCAAGGGACATTGTGGATTCATGGCATGAGGAGCAGAATGGTGCACCTGATGACGGCAGTGATGAGGCCGTGGACAATACGGCCGATGACATTTACGCCAACACGGGTGACAAATACAGGGATAACCTTTCATCCGCATGGACATTTCTCATATGCGGAATAGCAGGGCTTGCATTCCTTGTGGTGTATGACTTAGGGCTGATACCCGTGTTTTCAATGGCTACCGCGTCGAAGATACTCTTTAACGTGGTGATGGTACTGCTCTTTTTTGGCTTTCTGGTAATCGGGGTGCTTTCAATGAGGTACTCAAGGAAGATAAAGCTTGACCTTGACGTGAATAACAGCAAGAATGACGAGGTGATGGCTTACCTGCGCGAAAATCTATCTTTAGAGCAGATTGACGCCACTTACAGCAAGGAAGAGCTTCCGCAGGAAATGTATTATTTCAGGAGATGTGACGCAATCAGGGAAGCCGTGAATGGGCATTTCGGGCAGCAGAAGGACGAATTTCTCAACGCAATATGCGAAAGCTACCTTGATGAAATCAAGGCATGAC
>CAYZYS010000092.1:0-3651 GCA_964482605.1 uncultured Bacteroides sp. | reverse complement strand
CATCTTCTCTAAATCAGCCATCCACACCCGCACACTGGCATCGCTCGGCATCCTCAAATCCCCCCTCGGCGACACAGCCACGGTTCCCACCTTCGGACCATCCGGCAGGCATGAGCGCTTGAAATGTTGCGCAAAAAAACGCCTATAAAAAATCTTTTCCCATTTCAATATAACATTTTTTTCATAATCCAGCTTGAAGGCAACGCACGCAAGCCTGTAAAGCTTTGACGGCATTATTCCGAATCTCAGCACATGGTACAGGAAAAAATCATGAAGCTCATATGGCCCCACCAGGTCCTCTGTTTTCTGGTCAATGCTTCCATCAGCCCCAGGAGGCAGAAGCTCAGGGCTCACAGGTGTGTCAAGCACATCCAGAAGCACATTTTTCAAGGCATCGTTGCCGCAGCTTTTAGCGTAATATCCCACAAGATAACGCACCAAAGTCTTTGGAACAGACGAATTGACGGCATACATGGACATATGGTCGCCATTGTAGGTTGCCCAGCCAAGCGCCAGCTCTGACATGTCGCCCGTCCCAATCACGATTCCGTTGGTCTCATTGGCAATGTCCATGAGCACCTGTGTCCTCTCCCTCGCCTGACCATTCTCATAGGTCACGTCATGCACATCAATGTCATGTCCTATGTCCCTGAAATGCATTTTCACCGATTCCCTTATGTCAATCTCATGAAGCGTACAGCCCAGGCCTTCAATCAACTTGATGGCATTGTTGTAGGTTCTGTCCGTTGTTCCGAAACATGGCATTGTCACGGCGTGAATCCCTTTCCTTGAAAGCCCAAGGCTGTCGAATGCCCTTACCGTGACAAGAAGCGCAAGAGTTGAGTCAAGCCCGCCTGAGATGCCCACAACCGCGGAGCTGCAGCCTATGTGTGAAAGTCTTTTCTTAAGCCCCATTGACTGGATTGAAAGTATCGCCTCGCATCTTGAATTTCTCGCATCCTGATTGTCCGGCACAAATGGGTGCGGGTCAATGTACCTTGCAATTGAATGGTAGTCTTCAATTTCCAATGCAAATGCAACCCTTGCGTAATCATCATCCTGGCAGGTGGCAAAGGTGGACATCCGCCTTCTTTCGCTGTTAATCCTGTCAAGGTCAATGTCACTTATTATCTCATTATTGGAAAACAATGGTGATTCCGAAAGCAGCGTTCCGTTCTCCGCAATCATGTCATGCCCGCCATACACAACATCCTGGGTTGACTCGCCCTCACCCGCTGAAGCATAGGCGTAGGCACATACAAGCCTTGCGGACTGCCCCACAACCAGCTCACGGCGGTAATCCGATTTTCCAACTGTCTCATTGCTTGCGGATGGATTCACAATCAGGGTTGCGCCCCCCATGGCAAGCCCAACGCTTGGCGGAAGCGGCGTCCACAAATCCTCGCATATCTCAACGCCAAGCCTCAGCCTTGGCATGTTCTTACATTCAAATATGATATTCGCACCAAGCAGTGTACGCTGCCCAAGCACCGTAACTTCCACGGGTTTTCCAAAGCCCTCGCTAAACTGCCTGCGCTCATAAAATTCGTTGTAATTGGGAATGTGCTTTTTAGTGACAAGGCCAAGTATTTTACCGTCAAGAAGCACAGCCGCGACATTGTACAGCTTGCCCATGTGCTCCAACGGAAGCCCCACAACCACCACCATTTGCCTGTTTTTGGTGGCATCAAGCACAAGCCCAAGCCCATCCAGCGCCGATGACAGCAGCGCATCCTGCAAAAACAGGTCATTGCAGGTATATCCGGTTATGCACAATTCAGGAAACACAAGAACGGCAACCTGCATGCCGGAAGCCGCCACAATCTTATCAACAAGCCTTCCCGCATTGCCAATGCAATCTCCCACAACAACATCCGGTGTACACACCTCAACCCTAACAAAACCATCCTTCATCACAGCCACCCATTCCGGACCATTTAACATGACATTCCTTGTAATGTCATTAATATTGTCCCTGTATATATTTCTTATACGGCTTATGCTGCCGCACATTTGCCACAAACGAAATAATACCATGTAAAATGGCGAATTTCAATCACATGAAATCCGCCATTTCCATTAAATTAATTAATATCCTGCCCAAGTCACCTGGTGCCTGACGTGGTACCATTAAGGATGTCGCTGACGCCGTCACCGATTCCAGTGACAATCTCTCCCACTCCATCACCAATTCCGGTGACAATCTCACCAATTCCGTTGCCTATGTCTGTTGCCACCTCGCCAATTCCGCTGCCAAGCTCACTTGTAAGCTCAGAAGCCCCTTCTGTCATGTTGGCGTTGGTCGTTGCCTCATAGGTAGAACTGTCGGTTGTCCCCTGTGTGGCAGAATTGTTCATGCTTCCGCATGCAGTCAGGGCACCTGCACAGGCAGCAGCCGCAAGTACACATAAAATCCTGTTTTTCATTCCATCCTCCATTGAACTGATTTGTTATGTCATCAATGAAAGTATGGACAAATATTTATTATTTATGCACTCTCCTGCTGTCTTTGAGCCATAATTGCATGCTGTCCCTTAATCAGTCGGCTTATGTACTTGTAAACCAGTAAGGTTATGACGCCGACAATCACTGATTTGATTATGTTGAATGGCACAACGGCAAGTGCAACCATTGAGAACACACTGTCAATGCTGGCATTGACCTTTGTTCCCATCGCCACGATTGTCTCAATTGGCATTCCGTACAGCTCGGAAAATTTTGGCAAAAGGTAAAAACCGTTGAGAAGGCTTCCTGCCACGGTCATTGTGATGCCGCCAAGACAAAGGCCGATTGCAGCCGATTTTCTTGACTTTTTCACAAAGTAAAATGCGGATGCAGGAACCACATAAAAGCACCCAACAACAAAATTGGCAAAATCCCCAACAAATGCCGTGCTGGTTCCCTTAAGGCAAATCTTCAAAAGAATCTTAATTGCCTCAATTGCCACGCCTGCCGTTGGACCAAACATAAACGCCCCGACAACAGCGGGAAGCTCGCTGAAATCAAGCTTGTAAAATGACGGTGCAAACCAAAGCGGAAGCTCCCAAAACATAAGTATTGCCGCAACTGCGGAAAACATTGCTATTACCACTAATCTTTTTACCTGGGTATCCCTTGACCTGAAGCTGATGGAATATTTTCTCTCAATGAGCTTTTCCATGGCGAAGGCAACAAAATAGATGCATACAACGATTGCAAGTGAAACAATCAGAAACAACACGTTATTCTTGATGGTATTGAATAACTTAACATAATCCGTCATAATAATGACCTCCTTCTTTCATCCAGACTATACTGTCGGTTTGGGAATCCAACCCAATCAGCCGTTACGGCTCGCGGACTATACCGCCGGTCAAGAATCGGAGCTGGCATGATATTTGCCAAATCCTCACTTTGCCCTGAAGGTGTAAGTAAACTTCATCTTCATATTAAATTAAATAACGATGGTTGATCAACCGTTGAGTAGGATAACACATATGACGAGGGATGTCAAATATTTTTTTCACGCAAGCAAAGCCTTACTTACAACTTGCTTTACTCCCCAATCAGTACTTTCTTCCCTTCAAAGGCGGACCAATACTTACGGATACGCTCTGATGGAATTCCCTGCACAATCTTGATTTGGGATGTTAATTTAACGCTTTATATATG
>CAYZYS010000091.1:5527-8352 GCA_964482605.1 uncultured Bacteroides sp. | reverse complement strand
TGTAGGTTTCTAAAAATGCCTTCATAAGATAATACAAATTCAGGATTGAAAATTTGTGAAAAATCCTAAAAACTAAAAAAACATCCCATTCCTGTCAGTATGGATGTTCCCAGTGTTTTGCGAAAAAACAGGGGTGTGTGCCCTGATGCCCGTATGACCATGGCATGGGTAGACATTGTACATGGAATCCATCAATCTTTTCCGTCAATGCCACTGCTGTCCAGAAGGTGTTTTTCATTATGCGTGTTCCCGGCCGGGGTTGCCGCCGATGACCGTGTTGTGTCCAATCCTCATTGTAGGGGTTTTTTCTGTGTTGTGAAAAGTTAATGAAAATATAACGCAAACACGGCTTCAATGATATATGAATTTTTTGTCATGATTTTGCCATAATACTGATTATTTGCCAAAATTACTGGTTAATCGCAATGATTTGTCTGGCAATAGTCGTTCCCTGTCTGATAATGCACTGGTATTTATGGGGATTTTCGGTAAAATGCATGCCTAATTTGGAAACATGAAAAAATCCACGTGTTTAGTCCGGGGAGGCAGGATGTGCCTGCATGGGGCAAAAAAAAAAGCCACCCCTCGAATGGGGTGGCTTGAAAACCGTCCTGGCAGGTTGTCAATTTCCGGACAGGTATTCACGGGATGAGACACAAAACCATGTACACGGCATAGCCCACGCACATGAATGGTGCCATTGGTATGTCCCTCCTGAATTTCCTGTGGGTTGCCACGCAAAGGACAAACCCCACCATGGAATATGCCATGCAGGCAACGACTGCGGCAATTGCGGTCCACGCAAGTCCGGACAGCCCGAAGGCAAGCCCAAGGAACGTGCACATCAGCACGTCTGCCCCTCCAAGCATCACCTTCCCGTTCACCTCAAGCATGGCGGGAAGTATCGTGACCGCAAACCCTGCGGCCATTCCCAGCCCATGTGCGGCCGCATACCTGGCAGGTGTTTCATCCATGCCGCCGGTGGCAAACAGTGCCACGTCAGCCATGATGACGAGCAATGCCATCAATGGGAATGCCCATGTCCTTATTTTCCGTTCACGGATGTCCGTGGCTGCGGCAAACAGGAAAAACACAAGCCCGGTGCCGTATTTTGCCATTTTAAGCCCTAAGACCGTTGAAAAAAGCATCCAGGTCCTCCTTTCTCATCGTGCCCCTGAAATCCTTGAGGGTATTGATGTCCCTGCCCGTGGCCATTTCCACATACGCCCATATGTGGCTCATCAGCAGTTTTGCCACGTCAGCCTGTTTCCTGTCCTTGTCCTTTCCTGCATCATATGCCTTTATGGCCTTGTGGAAGCAGGAATACACAAGCGTCCCCCTGGAAGTGCCTATGTACACTGAATCACCCTTCCAGTTGCGTCCCTTGAAGTAAGATATGGAGTTCACGGCGGCAGCCTCGTCACCAGCGCGGCAGCATGGGCCGCCAAGATACTCCCTTGCCAGCACGCCGAACACCCTCACCATGCACCTTGTGTCCGCAAGGGCGTCATGGGCATGGTCATTGTTGTCAACCCCAAGGGTGATGGCAATGTCGCCCAGCCTGTGTGACTGTTCATTGGCATACACGTCACGTGACATTTCAAGCACGTCAATCACCACGGACGGCTCAAGGGACATCCCGTTCTTGCCATACAGGCTTTCCATCATCTTAATGTCAAACCCTGCATTGTATGACGCAACCATTGGATGTTCCCCAAGGAATGCGTGGATTTCGGGGAATGCCTCCCATGCGGTGGGTTTGTCTGAAAGGAATGCGTCGGTGATGCCATTCACGGAGCTTGCCTTGTCCGTCATGGGGACGGATGGCTTAATGTACGTATCCATTTCCCCGTCAGGCACAAGTTCCGGGTTTTCGTCCGTGCCGCCCACGCGGAACCGGCACATTGCGACCTGCACAGGCTCGTCCTTTTCGGAAATCCCCGTTGTCTCAGTGTCAAGGAACACCAACGTGTTTCCCGGCCTGTAAACTTTTTTCATGATGTTCTTCATGGTGTCAGGCCTCCACCATTTTCCCGTCACGTCAAGCATGATGTTTTCCCCCTTTCATGCAAAAGGGACAGGACCATGAAAATATGGCCTGTCCCTTCCCTTTCCTCCTTACCTGGACTTAAGGCTACCCTGGCTGAAGCCAAGGTTTGCCATCTGGACCATCTCTTTGTCTTCAATGAATTCCTCACCATGCACAAGGAAATACAGCTCCGTGAACAGCGGGTGGAGTTCTTCAAATTCCCGCTTCCTGGTGTCGTCCATCGTTGTGGATGGGTTCCACTTGCACATAATCTCAAGGAGATTGTGCCACTTTGGTTCCGACAATACACGTACAGGCTGGCCCTTTATGCGGGCGAAGTTGATAATCTTGTCAAACTTCGGGTCGGTAATCCTGGACCCATTAGGCGTCACGCGTGTTTCCACGGTGTCACCCGTGCCTGCCACGCCTGCATTAACCTCTGTCTTTGTTTCTGTCTTGTCTTCTGCCTTTGGTTTGGCCTCAGTTTCTGTCTTAGCCTCTGCCTTTACCTCTGCCTTTACCTCTGTCTTAACCTCAGCCTTAACTTCAGGCTTTACCTCAGGCTTGACCTCAGCCTTAACTTCAGGTTTTACCTCAGGCTTAACCTCAGGCACTGGTTCAGGCTTAACCTCAGGTATTGGCTCTGCCTTAACCTCAGGCTTTGCGTCAGCCTTTGCTTCAGGCATTGGCTCAATTGCCTTGGCTTCTGCCTTTGGCTCAACTGCCGGGGCTGGCTTAACATCAGCCACCGCAGGCTTCACGTCAGCCACCGCAGGCTTCACGTCAGCCACCGCAG
>CAYZYS010000091.1:0-5427 GCA_964482605.1 uncultured Bacteroides sp. | reverse complement strand
CCGCAGGCTTCACGTCAGCCACCGCAGGCTTCACGTCAGCCACCGCAGGCTTCACCTCCGTCTTAGGTTCCTGTCCCATTGGAAGCGGGCGGGTCTTTGGCTTGTCCTCCGTCCTGGCCGCAGGCTTTGGTTCAGCCTTGACCTCAGGCTTTGCTTCTGTCTTAGGCTCCACCTTAGGTTCAGGTTTTGCCCCAGGGATGACCACTGGCGCCGCCTCGTCAGCAGGGATTGGTGCGTCAGCCGCAACCTTGCCCTCGCTGAGGGAATTGCTGTAAGCCTCATAGGTTTCCCTCGGCTTCTTTGCGTCAGCCGTGGACCTCACGGTTGTGGCCTCAGCCCGCTTCTCAGCCTTAAGCTCATCCTCACCGTAGAAATCACCGGAAAGGTTGAGGAGGCATATCACCGCAGCCTCAAAGGCGCGGTTGTGGGCCATGTTGATGAGGTACTGTTTTGACACGTCGGTCATTGCCGAAGTCATGTCTTCCCTGCCCTCAACCAACTGTATTGAGCCAATGCGTTCAATCTTGGTGTTGCCATACGTTGCCGTTGCCGCATATGCGGCGTATGACAAATCCTTGGAAATCATAGGCTCAATTTCCTTCCTGTAAGTGACATTGATTCCATTTTCCAATGCCACCTTCTGGAGTGAATGAAGGGAAATCGTCTGTTTCTCCTCCATCATGCCCCTTGCCTCGGTGATGATGTCATACACCATCACCTCAACTTCCTTGCCAAGTGTTTTTGAAAATACTTTTACCATAAACTTTGCCCTCCTTTTTGGCATGATATTGTTTTCAATAGTATGTCAAACCATTCCCCGTCATTTTTACGGGTGTCACGTCAGGATTTTCCGTCTGGGCATATTATGTCATGTTTTCACGTACCTTGATTTTGTGGCAAACGTACTTGCCACAAAAAATTTCACGTAAAAAACCCCTCACATACTTAATATTGTTTGTTTTCAGCCATTTTACCCATTTGAAAGGAAGGTCAAAAAAATGCAGAAGAAAATCACGTCAATATGGAAGAAAAACAATTCCATGCCAATTACAGGCGGCATGAAGGTAAATGGAAAATGCCATGGCAGGCACGGAAGGCAGGACTGGCACATGAAGCAAGGCCGGTGCATGAAGTGGAAACCAGGTAGGGTACGTCCCATGAGGGTGGCATGTGGAATCATGCTTGCCATTTCCTTATGCGTGTGCCCGTCCAATGCCGTGATGGCGTCGGAAAACGGGATTGCCGCATGGCAGGCAGCCACAAGCCACATGGACGGGAAGACAGCAGGCAGCTTTGACGAACTTGTTTCCCTGCTGGACTCAACCCCGTCCAGGATACACCTTACGTCAGGTACGCCCGCGTCGGTGCTGTATTACAAAATGGGGCTTGCCATGAGGGAATTTGCCTTTTCCTATGGGATGCAGGGGATGACGTATGATGATTTCAACCTGAAGGGCTATTCCATGGTTGATGATGAATGTGACGGCACCGGGGCTGACCTGGTTCCCGCGTGGAGGGATGACATGTACGAAAAGGCAGCGGTCTTTGGGCGTGTTGGGGAACTTGCCGCTGGATTAGTGGCTGATGGTGACGCCGAAACCGTGGCAAACGTGCACGACTACATCTGCTCCACGGTCGCGTATGATTATGGGGCACTGGAAAACCCAGGGGGAATACAGTGGTCAGACAGTGCGTGGGAGGCACTTTACAATGGCATGGCCGTGTGTACGGGATATGCACAGGCATTCCAGGCATTCATGGAGGGATATGGCATACCGTCTTATGTCGTGACGGGCATCAAGGGTGGCCAATGGCATGCGTGGAACGTGGTGGAGGTTGACGGCCAGTGGTACCACGTGGACTGCACATGGGACGCCTCATTGTCTGAAGACGGGGATGTCTGCCATGACTGGCTTTTGTCCGGAAGCGAAAGCACGGGGAACACCATGGAAGGCGGTGTCATCCTCTCACCGTCCGGTTACGGGTGGTGATTTCGTGGGACATGAAAAAATGGAGCTTCAAAAAGATGGAAAATCATGTTAAAATAAGCATAAAATAATGCGTTTGCCACAAAAGAAAATCACAAAAGGAGGAATAATATGATAAGGACAAAAGAAAATCCAGGCAGTAGGGGCATTAAGTTCCCGTCAGGCAGCAAAAGGGGCATCCGCAGGATGTCGATGACAATGGCGGCGGTGCTGGTGGCAGTGCTGCTTGGGGGGAATGCAGCGGCAACCGAGGCACTTGCCGGGGAAAGTGAAGCCACGGCGACAATTGAGGCGGGGACAATGCCGGAGCCATCGTACCCGGTGGCATATGCTTATGTCCCAAGTTACAGTGACAATCCGGTCATTGCAGAGGTTGAAAGGAACCTTGAGGTGGCAAACCCATCATTTGTGGTGGAAGGGGCAGCCGCATGGCATGACGAGGTCTGGAACGCGTTGGGAAGGAATTGCCTGCAAACATACCGTGAACACAACACCGGGAGTGTGAAAACCGTTACAAGTGGCACGGACATGTCTTTCACGGTTGGATATTATTGCACTGCGGAAGAACAGGCGGTACTTGATGCATGCATTGACCTGACAATTCCGATGCTCACAGGCCAGACAACCTATGAGACGGTAAAGAACGTGCATGACCATGTGTGCATGCTTGCGGATTATTGGTATGAGGATGACGGCACGATGACGAGGTATGACCCTTTTTCAATCATTGTGTATGGCAAGGGCGTGTGCAACGCATATGCGCTCCTCTTCCAGCGGTACATGGAGAGGATGGGCATTCCGTGCTACATAGCAAGGGGAAGGGCAAACGGCGGCCCACATGCATGGAACATCGTCATGGTTGACGGCCAGTGGTATCATATTGACTGCACCTGGGACGGGCAGGACCCTGAAACCAGGCATACCTACTTCCTGCTGGGGGCAGACAAGACAGGTTACACGACATGGGGATATGCGGGGATGACCCAGGTCACGCTTGCGGCAACGTCCTATGGTGAATGATTACCACACAGTGTCCATTGGCAGCGCAATGTTTACATTATTATAAGGAAGAATAATCCTGAAAGGAAAAGACGGTTTGGTGAGTATGGGAAAGCCCATGCCATCATGCCGTTTTTTCATTGCCGAAAAAGAAATGGCATCCCACCGACTAAGGTGAATGCCATTTGAAAAACACTGAGGGTAAACTGGGACCTGGACCCGGTTCACATCCTGAGCGAATTGTACCATGGGGAGCTTGTTTTTTCAAGTGTCCTTTGGTTATCTTTCCTCCACTTCTTTTGTTTCCATGGCCATGCATTCTTGTGGCAAACCATTGGTCTTGTTCATTCTTGTGGCAAACCCTTTGCCACGTGCATCCATGCCCTCCATGTTATGCCATCATGATACGTTTGCCACAAAATCACGGAAAACCAGGAGATGTTATGATGATTACAGTAAAAAACAAAAGGTGCCAGGCAAATGGCAGAAGGAGGAAACGACTATGGTAAGGACAAACACAAACAACAGGGGCACCAAGTCCCCATCAGGAAACAACGGAATCATCCGCAGGATGGCAATGGCGATGGCAGTGGTGATGACTGCGGTGCTGCTTGCGGGGAACATGACGGTGGCAGAGGCATTCGCAAAGGAAAGCGAGGCCGTGGTGATACTTGGCGCGGGGACAATGCCAACCCCGCCTGAACCGTCAGCGGAAAGCACAGAATCAGCCGCCACGGAAACCGTGGCAACGGACATGGTGGCAACGGCTGGGGCAATAAGCGCCTACGTCCCGGATTACAGTGACAATCCGGTCATTGCAGAAGTCCAAAGGAACCTTGAAGCAGCAAACCCGTCATTCACGGTTGAGGGGGCAGCCGCATGGCATGACGAGATTTGGGACATGCTTGCAAGGAATGACCTGTCAACATATCGTGAACACAACACCGGGAGCATAAAGACCAGTACAGGCGGCACGGACATGACCTTCACAATTGAGTATTACTGCACTGCCGAGGAACAGGTGCTGCTTGACGCGTACATTGACATGACAATCCCGGTGCTCACCGGCCAGACAACCTATGAGACGGTGAAGAACGTGCATGACTATGTGTGCGGGCTTGCGGATTACTGCTATGAGGATGACGGCACGATGATGAGGTATGACCCATACTCAATAATTGCGTATGGGACGGGCGTGTGCAATGCATATGCGCTCCTCTTCCAGCGGTACATGGAGAGGATGGGCATTCCGTGCTACATAGCAAGGGGAAGGGCAAACGGCGGCCCACATGCATGGAACATCGTCATGGTTGACGGCCAGTGGTACCACGTGGACTGCACCTGGGACGGGCAGGACCCCGAAACCAGGCATACCTACTTCCTGCTTGGGACTGACAGGGTTGGCTACACCACATGGGGCTATGACGGCATGACGCAGGTCACGCTTGCGGCAACATCATACGGGCTTAGGTAGCTGACGATTATGCCTTGGGTGGATGTGGAAACGGCGTTGCCGTGGTTTCCATGCCAGCAATGCAAAAAAGACGGCCAAAATGCAAAAAGACCCTGGGGTTTGTACCCCAGGGTTGTTTTTTTCTTTCATGGTGGCTTTCATGATGACAGTGCCATGCCATGTCAGGCCGTGACGGCTGCCTCCTGCCCGGCATCCCTTTCATTGTCCTTGATGAGTTTCCTTACCTGCTTCTGTATGAGGATGTCATCAAGCTCCTGGTTGCTTGGTGCAGGCGTGTTAAGCGGTGCGACCTGCACAAGCACGGGGTCCATGGCCTTGTAGTCATACCCGCGCGTTGACTGGCAGATGAAATTGCCGACAGGTGACTTTGGAATCCACTTGTACACGTCTATGTCCGTCCTCACCGGTTCCTTTCCAAGCATGATGCAGGCGGCCTTTATGTCCTCATCAGCACCGAGCCTCCCGACGAACTTCAGGCCCGCGTTTGCCACGATTGACTTTGGCATGAGTGAAACCTGCTGGGTGATGGCAAACACGAACAGCCCGTAGCCTGCCGCCTGGTCAAGTATCTGCTCAAACTCAGACTGTCCCGCAAGCTGCATGTCACCCTTGCCGGAGGTGTCGCCGGTGAGCACCTGGTTTGCCTCCTCGATGACAAGCACGGTTTCGTACTGGTCATCAGAGAGAAAACCCTTCTCCTGTCCCATTGCGTATTTGTAAAAACCTGAGGTGATGACGCCGAAGATGAAGTTGTTGAACGTCTTTTCAAGCCCCTTTGACTCAAGCACCGTCACGTCGTCATTTCCAATCATCTCGTCTATGCCCATTCCCTCACTTGTGCCAAACAGGCGACGCTCTATTGAATACTTACGTGAGAAGCACTGGAGCCTCTCAAGGAGCCTTGCATACGCGTCCATTGTGTCAAAGCCGACCTTTTTTGCCATTGCAAGGGCATCCCTCTTGGAT
>CAYZYS010000090.1:0-8493 GCA_964482605.1 uncultured Bacteroides sp. | reverse complement strand
ACCCGACGGAGCTTGGCGGCAAGGACGGCGTCACCCACATTGAGGAGAGGCTCAACGCCGGAATACACGGACCATTTGTGAAGGACATCATGGAATGAGCACCTGGGGGTGTCTTTTTTTTTGCCCATATGGAACACACACGGAACCCCTGAATGACTTTCCATATGCCAGACCATGAAGGCTTGCA
Organism: uncultured Bacteroides sp.; assembly: GCA_964482605.1. Classification (GTDB taxonomy): domain Bacteria; phylum Bacillota; class Clostridia; order Lachnospirales; family Lachnospiraceae; genus Bacteroides_F. The sequence goes on along the minus strand of CAYZYS010000090.1, from coordinate 8,306 downwards.
TACAAAAAACATGGGAGAATGCAAGAGTCATGCCGTCAATGCAACATATCCCCTGATAATGGTTTTCTCAAACCGCGTTCCTTAATAAGGCACATTTCAAACATCAGCCGTATAAAACCACAACTTTACCACATCAAACCACCGATTTCCCAACTTCATACTTCCCATTCTTTCACTCAAACCACCACATCCCACCAAATCTCACGTCAGCTCCCCAATCCGAACAAGCCCCAACACATTCCCGTCCATAGTTTGCCACATGGTTTTACACCCAGTCAACCAACAAGGCAATGACCAAACAAGGGGGTACTGAGGACATCCACTCCACCCACACCTCCCGTCTGCCATTCCTGCCACCATATTCCCATACACGGGGCAACCCCGCATGCCAAAGGCTGTTACCCTCCGCCATGAAATGGTGATGCCTGACCAAATGGGGCATAAAATCCATATCCCAGCAAGGTTTCCTGTCCAGCTTTCATCGTTTGGTGTGGAAAAAGTTACACACCACAAAAACAAGGCGGTGGTGTCAGTGTGGCAAACCAGTCATACCAACCGCCCATCGCATTGTACCAAACCCACCCGTGGCAAACCCCAATACACCATCGGGCAACCCGTGCCGCTGTGGCAAGCCATCACAAACCATCACAATCCCGTGGCAAACCCTGAACACAATGGAAGAGAGACAGGGAAAATGTGTTTGGCACACGGGGGTACGGCACACATGGGGTGTGGCAAACCCACCAAGCCCATTGCAAATGTTTGGGACAGGGGAACAGCCGTCCGTTTGGGGCAGTGAGGGAATGCCCGAAAGGGAAAAGGGATGCCATCCGCATACCCCATATGCACACTCACCATACACACCACTGCATATATGACATACATTCCCGCATACAGTAATCGAACAAAAACCGAACACGGTGCCATATACCAGGACAGGCGGCATCCGTCCGTGCCAAACCGCCCACAGGCATACACTGGGATGACATACCGGGGCAATGGGGGATGTCCCGTAAGCACCCGTGTAAGCACCCGTGCAGGCATTCCCGTGGCAAGCCATCCAGACAGCATTGCGTTTGGCATGGAACAAGCCCGTGGCAAACCATCCATTCCCCATATGCACATGAGCCTGCGGCAGTACGGGAAGAGTGGAAACCGGACATGGGTTGGGAAATCCCATTCCCTTCATGGACGGGAAAACAGGGCAATCCCCAATGGGCGGCACCACGGGGCGAGGCACAAGCGGGGGTTTCAAGAGGGCGAGACACAAGCGGGGGGTTCAGGCGGAATCCCATGCGGGGAACCAGAAGTGAATACGGAAACCTGGGGGAAACAGAACCAATGCACCCATGCCATGCCACATGCCGGCATGACATTCATCAGTGTCCCATGCCCGTGGCATATCCATGAATGCCCATGAGAATGCCCATGAGAATGTCCATGAACATATCCGTCCATCCGTACAATGGACACATGCCCAGGCACATGCAACCCGTATCGCCACAAGAACCAAGCCACCGGCACAGTCCATAAACAGCCCGCAGGCAACCCATGACCAATCCATAAGCAGTCCATAAGCAGTCCGCAACCAGCCCATAAACAGTCCACAGGCAACCTACCCACAATTAGTCCGCAGGCAGCATGCAAGGCATCACCTGACACCCCAAAAGGTGCATCACAAGGGGCATGGCACACCGGATGACAGCCCCCATGGCACTGTTTTCCCCGTTTAGTGTGGAAAAAACGACCCAAGTATAGCCGGGTAAAAAACAACCCAAGTATAGCTGGGACAAAAACCACACACCAAACGGACAGCATGGCACCGGTTTCCCCCGTTTGGTGCGGAAAATCCCACACAGGTATAGCTGGGTGAAAAAACACACAAGTATAGTTGGGACAAAAACCACACACCAAACGGGCATGATGGCAGGCATGCCCCCCATGGCGGACACATCCCCTGCAGTGTTGAAAGCCCCAGTGGAAAGCCCCGGGAGTGCCGGTCCATGGCGGACACATGACATGGTGGCGGTGGGTTTCCCTGTTGGTGGCGGTGGTTTTTCCTGTAAAACCGCCCTTATGGCACCGCCCCCATGACACCTTCCCTGTGGCACTGGAAACAAAAAAGGGCAGGCGCACATAGGCAGGACAGGCATGCATGAACAGAATGGCAAGACAGGCATGTACGGGCAGGGCAGGCACACATGGGAAAAATGCCAATGGGCGTGTTTCCCCCATTACAGGGACACATGCCGCAGGGATGGCATGCACCACAGGGATGGCACACCCCACAGGGATAACATGCACCGCAGGGATGGCATGCACCGCAGGGATGGCACACCCAACAGGGATGGCACATGCCAAAAGACATCCGTGAATGGGAAAAGGGCAGTTGCCTCCTCCCACGCATTGCCTTTGCCATGGCACAGGACATGGCCTCATCCCCGGCACAGTAATGGATGAAGGGGACTTTTTAATGGGGATTGCCATGGATGGGGGACTTTGGGTGGAGGGGCCTGCCATGAATGGGGCTTGAAATGAATGGGACTTTGTATGGAGTGGCCTTGCATGGAGTGGGACTTGCGTGGATGGGAAAACGGCACAGGGCAGACGGGATGACCGGAAGCCATGTTCCCAAACAGGCTGCCCGTGGCAAACCACCCCCAGCCCATGGGGACATTGTGGCAAACCTACCCCCGGTGGGGAGTGCCAATTACCGCAATCCCCCATGGCAAAAACCCATGCCACTGCATCCCACCATCTGTTGCCTGCCCCCATCCGGGAAAACGTACCAAACCTCCCAATACGGAACACCATCCCAATACAGGACACCATGCCAACGCCATCTGCCCGGTCCAATGTGGTGTCTGGCACAAACCCCTTCCGTCCCCATGTGGCAAAGCCGTCATGTGGTAGCAGGGACAGGAGGACAGGGGCAGGAGGACAGTGACAGAATGACAGGGACAAAATGACAGGGACAAAATGACAGGGACATCCATTCCCCTCCAAGGGCGGGCAATAGGGCAGCCGGGGCAAAACGTACCAAACCTCCCAATGGAAGCAAGGGCGGGGGCAAGGAACCGGATTATGGCAGCAGGAGGGTAACTTTCCTTCCAGGACGGGAAACAGGGCAGCCGGGACAAAAACGTACCAAACCTCCCAACAAGAACCCCTGACGCCACACCGGGACAATGGGAGAACCCACCCGGGAACGGGAAGTGGCGGGACGGGTGGAAATGACAGGGGACAAAGGCGGGAGGGAAAGCCATGCCATGTGGGGATGGTGGAAGCGGTAAATGATGAACGCCATGCCGTATGGGAACACGGGTTTGCCATGGGTTTGCCATGGAAAGCAGGTCCCGCCGGACATCACATACTGGAACGTGAAGCCGCCCCCACCAATACGGGGCATCCCCGGACAGGGACACCCGTGGCCGGGGCAGGGCAGACACACGGACATAGAAGCATGGCAGGCACATGGGCATATGGAAATGGCAGGCACACGGGCAGGCAGCCCACACCGGAAACCCAAAACGGGAAAACAGGGTGGATTTGGGCAAAACAATGGTGGTTTTGGGGTGGTTCAGGGGGAAAAACCGCCCCGTGTGGAAAACGGCCCGCCCCACCCAAAAAACGGCGCCTTTCCATGATTGTGCCCATGAGGGGTGGAAAAACGGCCATGCCCATGGGGAAAGACGGGACGGCAAGGCCAGGCAACGATTATAGGAGTGATAAAACATGGAAAAAGAAGTCAAATACATTGACCTGTTTGCAGGATTGGGTGGCATCAGGCTTGGGTTCTCCGGGGGACTGAAAGCACAAGGGATTGAATCAAGATGCGTGTTTTCATCAGAAGTAAAAGACCATGCCATCAAGGCATACAACGGCTATTTCGGGCAGGAAACAATACATGGGGACATCACCAAGATTGAATCCGGTGAAATACCTGATTTCGATTTCCTCTTGGCAGGATTTCCCTGCCAGCCATTCAGTTCCGCAGGACAGCGCCTGGGATTTGCCGACACAAGGGGAACCTTGTTTTTTGAGATTGAAAGAATATTGAAAAGCAAAATTGACAATGGCACACCCGCAGAGGGATTCCTCCTTGAAAATGTTGAAGGACTCATAAACCATGATGACGGCAAAACGCTTGCAACAATTTTACGCCATTTGGAAAACCTCGGGTACAACATAAGTTACAGATTATTGGATTCCCGGCATTTTGGGCTTGCGCAGTCAAGGAAGCGGGTTTACCTAACCGGCATGCTGCATCACGCCGCATTGGATTTATCCTCGTTTGAAGAGCATACTGCCGTGCTTAAGGACATCCTTGAGCATGGACTGCCCACCATAAATGACAAATTCACAAAGCTGCTTTTGAAAAACCATAAGATGGACGAACTTGCGGGAAAATCCATAAATGACAAAAGGGGCGGGGACGGCAACATCCATTCATGGGACATTGAATTAAAAGGACCCACAACCAAGCAGCAGCGGACATTGCTTAATGCAATGCTCAGGGAACGCCGCAGGAAAAAATGGGCGGAAGAAGCCGGAATCAAATGGATGGACGGGATGCCCCTCACGGAAGGACAGATACGCACGTTCTTTGACGTGCCAAACCTGCATGACATGCTTGCTGACTTGGAGCAAAAAGGCTACCTGGCATATGAACACCCAAAAGGGGCGGTAAACGGAAGAAGGGTGCCGGACGAAACAAAGCCAAGGGGATACAACATTGTGGCAGGGAAATTATCATTTGAGTTTTCCAGGATACTGGACCCGGATGGCCTTGCCCCAGCCTTGGTGGCAACAGACGTGGCAAGGCTTGGCGTCATGGATGGTGACGGCATCCGGCACCTTACCATACGGGAATGCCAGCGCCTATGCGGCTATCCGGAGGATTACGATTTATCCATCGTAAAAACAGAAGAAGCCTTTGACCTGCTCGGGAACACGGTATGCGTCCCAGTGATACAGGCAATTTCGGAAAGGATGGGCATGGCATGGAAGAATTGCGTGGATTGACGGCAGACAACATTGGACAGATGGATGAATGCCAAAACGGGGGTCCTGCCATGGATGATGGCAGGGAAGTCACCGCAATCGAGCTTTTCGCAGGCGCAGGCGGACTGGCCCTCGGCCTTGAACAGGCAGGGATAAGGACGCTGGAATACGTTGAGGCAGACAGGACGTGCTGTGAAACCCTGAGGGCAAACAGGCCACAATGGAACATAATTTGTGAAGACATCCGCAATGTGGACTTCACCGGGTACAGGGACAGGGTTGACATCGTCACAGGCGGGTTCCCATGCCAGGCATTCTCACATGCGGGCAAAAGGCTGGGGTTCAGTGACACCCGGGGAACCCTGTTCCATGAATTTGCAAGGTGCGTCAGTGAGGCCCGCCCAAGGATGTTCATGGCGGAAAACGTCCGTGGGCTGGTTTCCCATGACAAGGGCAGGACGCTTGCCACGATACTCGGCGTGTTTGAGGGACTTGGGTACCATGTCCAGTGGAAGGTACTGAACGCGGCATACCATGGGGTGGGACAGAAGCGGGAGAGGATTGTCATTGTCGGCACCAGGGATGGCATCAGCTTCAGCTACCCGGAGCCGGAGCCAGGGATGACCACCCTCCGTGAGGCACTCAGGGACTGCCCGGAAAGCGCGGGCATGGAATACAGCGAAAGAAAGAAGAAGGTGCTTGCACAGGTTCCCCCGTACGGGTGCTGGGTTGACCTCCCGGAGGACACCGCAAGGGAATACATGGGCAAGTCATGGCATTCAGGCGGCGGGAGGAGGGGGATGGCATGCCGCATCGGCTGGGACGAGCCATGCCTTACCCTCACGTGCAGCCCGTCCCAGAAACAGACGGAACGGTGCCACCCTGACGAAACCCGCCCATTCACCGTCAGGGAATACGCAAGAATCCAGTCATTCCCGGATGACTGGGCTTTCTGTGGCGGGATTGCGGACCAATACAGGCAAATCGGGAACGCCGTGCCCGTTGAACTGGCAAGGAGAATCGGGGTCAGGCTCAGGCAGGCAATACTGCAGGCATGACGCCATTGCCCCTCCCCGGCCAGGCGGGACAGGCAGGTGAAGGCGGCATTCGGCCAGGACGCCAAAACCAAGGCACCCTGCAACGCATACTAGTCCCGTGACAATCATCCGGTTAGTGGAGCACACAACCGGATTAATTTTTTTGCCCGTAACGGGCAGGAAGGAGGAAACAACATGGCAGCAAGCAAGGAACAGGAGCGCAAGGCGCTGGAGGAAATCAGGAAAATCGTAGGGGGGCTTGGAACTGACAGCTACATTGCAATGGCATTCGAGGGGTGCTTCGAGATTGCAGAGGACAACATCAGCAATGATTTCGGCTGCAGCATGAAGCAGAGGGCGGAAAAGGCAGAGAAAGACGCCGGATACTTCCAGAGGGCGGCTGAATGCTTCTCCGCAGAGGCAGACAAACTCCGTGGGGAGAACGAGAAGCTCAAGAAAAAGGCACTTACCTCCGCAGAGGCCGTGGCAATCAGGTCAATGCTCCACCAAGTGAAACTTGAGACAGCGAACGAAGCTGACAGGACAACAAAGAGGATTGTGGAGCTGGCTGATGCCCCGGACAGTGCAGGGTTTCGGCAGGCTGTACAGGACAACAGGCAAGCCATGAAAAGGATGTCAGAATGTGAAACCCTCATCCAGAGACTACTTGAAATTTCTCGCCCGTAACGGAAAGAAAGGAGGAAACACCATGGCAAACCATGAAAATCATGAAAAGGAGGATGGCTTCATGAAAACAAAACCAATATTATTCAACACCAACATGGTAAAGGCAATACTGGATGGCTGGAAGACGGCAACAAGGCGGGTGGTAAAATACCCACATTGCGGATATTTTGAAAATGAGCCACCAAGGGTGGCGCCGCCATGCCAACCGGGAGATGTCCTCTATGTCCAGGAGACATGGACTTTGGAAGAATTTTATGATAACGGTGCAATGATAAAATATAGAGCCGGTGGAGAGCTTCCAATCGACTATGATTGTGAAGGGAAAACGTATCACAAATTGCTTAAATTTGCCGAGGACGGGTGGGTACCGTCAATCTTTATGCCAAAAGAAGCCACCCGAATATGGCTCAAGGTTACGGATGTGAGAGTGGAGCGATTGCAGGACATAACAGAGGAGCAGGCACAAGCAGAGGGATGTATGAGCGGAATGCTGACAGGTCCATGTGCCGCAAGACAGCAATTTGAAGAAATCTGGAATTCCACCATCAAGAAAGCTGACCTTGACCGGTACGGTTGGGAAGCCAATCCATGGGTATATGTGATTGGGTTTGAACAATGTGATAACCCTGAAGACTGATGAAAAAATTGATGGAGGTGAAAGGAATGACGAAACTGGAGGCACTATGTGTCAGGGAAAAGTTCGCTTATGACCTGTTAAGATTTGCAAGGAGCGAAAAAGAAAAGAATCTTTATAAGGAAGAACTTGAAAAAGTCAGGGCAGAAATCAGGAAAGAGGCCATGAAAGGAGAAAGACCATGAGTTACAGCATCATTTTCAAGACAAAAATAGTGAATTTGCCGGATGGGAGGTTGCTTCACCTGAGCCTTGCCGGCAGCAACAATGACGACCATGGCAGAAACCCGGGTGACTGGGACGGAAAAATCTACACAGTGGATGAATTTGACAGGTATGCAGGAGGCTTCATGGAAAGGGGAAAGCCGGAAGGGAAATCCCCCTATTTCGACCTGAAAATCGGCAGCCGCAAGTGCAGCCTGTATGACTATGGGAAACACCTGACCAGGATGAAAAAAAGGGCAGTGACGCTGGATGAATTAAGGCGTTCCTCGTATTATGTCTCATTCACCCGTGCTGATGGCACACCACTAAAGGATGAAAAGGACATAATGGATGCCTTCGACACCGGCAGCCCGGTAAGCATTTACATTGCATAGTCCCAATCCCTGGACCTGGCATGGACACGCCATGATGGGACAGGGACACCGGCCATGCGGAAAGGAGTCCACATGAAAAAAGTAAAAAACATCCTGAAAGGCTATGAAACCCAGTTTGACATTGGGGAAATCACAATCTTCGACACGGACGGGAAGGTGACATACAGTGGCCCTTATGGGAAATTCATGGACACAAGGGAATCAGACGGGCTGCTCTGGGAGGAATGGAAACGGATTCTGAACTCTGATTGCGAAAAATGCATCCCGTTCAACAACTCAAAACTGTTTGTGTTCCTGTGCCGGGAAGACAACATCAAAAACAAGGAGGAATCATCATCATGAAAGA
>CAYZYS010000089.1:0-8495 GCA_964482605.1 uncultured Bacteroides sp. | reverse complement strand
ATCAGTTATGGTGTCGCCCACCGCAGTGTCCTTGACATTTTTAATGCTGGCGGTTATGTATCCCACCATGCCTGCACTAAGCTCATCACATGGGATGAACTGCCCTGCGCCAAAGTAACCGACCTCCACGACGTCAACGACAGCGCCCGTTGCCATCATCCTTATCCTGGTGCCCTTGCGCACAGTGCCCTCCTTAATGCGGCAGAACACTATGACGCCCTTGTAGGAATCATATACGGAATCAAATATAAGTGCCTTAAGCGGCGCCTCAGGGTCGCCAGTTGGCGCCGGAATCTTCGTAACTATCTGCTCCAGCACATCCTCTATGTTAAGACCGATTTTTGCGGATATCCTTGGGGCATCCTGCGCCTCGATTCCTATAACATCCTCTATCTCATTGATTACCCTGTCAGGGTCGGCGCTTGGCAGGTCAATCTTGTTAATCACGGGAAAAACATCCAGGTCATGGTCAAGGGCGAGGTACACATTTGCAAGGGTCTGCGCCTCAATGCCCTGTGCCGCATCCACGACAAGAATCGCCCCGTCACAGGCGGCAAGGCTTCTTGACACCTCATAGTTAAAATCCACATGCCCAGGGGTGTCAATCAGGTTAAATATATACTCCTCACCGTCCTTGGCGTGATACACAATCCTGACGGTCTGCGCCTTGATTGTGATTCCCCTCTCACGCTCCAAATCCATGTTGTCAAGCACCTGGTCCTGCATCTCCCTGCTGGTGAGAAGCCCTGTCTTTTCTATAATCCTGTCCGCGAGGGTGGATTTGCCATGGTCAATGTGTGCGATTATGCAAAAATTCCTAATGTTCTTCTGGTTAATATGTCCCATCATTCCTCCGTTTCATACATCAATCATGCCTTCACTGCAGCGAGCCCAGGTAGCTTATTATCCCCTGTGCTATCGCCCTGGCGCATTCCGCCTTTTTTGTTGTCACAAGCACGTCATCATTGGTGTTGGTGATAAAGCCAAGCTCAAGTATGCAGCTTGTGCATTTGCTTGTGTTGATTTTGTAATTGCGGTTCGCATTGTTTATTGTACCTGTCTTAACCCCCCTGTTGGTGGTTAGTGAAAGCTTCATCAGCTCATTTAATATCCTGGTTGACAACTGGTTGGCATCCGCAGGATTGCTGGCGCCAATCCAGCACTCAATCCCCTTTGCGGTGTTACCACCGCTCTTTGAATCCCCCTGGTAGAAATTCCTGTGTATGGACACAAGCACCAAGGCATTGGCATCCTCCGCAAGCTTCACCCTCTCGTCAAGGGAGGGATTCGTGTCCGATTCCCTTGTGAGAACCACCGTATAGCCTTCATTTTCAAGCTCAGTGCGCACAAGCTTCACCATCTCAAGGCACTGGTCCTTCTCGTATGTTTTTTTATACTCAGCGCCCGCATCACTGCCGCCATGGCCTGCATCCAGGCAAATGACCTTCCTATCCCTGTCTGACACATCAACGGCAGCCGTGGCCCCTTCCTCGGCATACTGGTCATCATACACCGGCGCAACTGCCGCCCTTGAATCGAATGAGTTTCTGTTGAGCAGCCTGTAAATGCCAAAAAAGCAACACACAACCAAAAGAACAGCCATGGATACGGACAGCGGAACAAAACCCCTGACCTGCACGCACCGCCCAAGCCAGTCCGGCAGCCTGCGCCTTAAATTCCTGCCCCTCTGTGCTGATTTAATCCTTTCATACTCCTCATCATCCGCTGGAATGTAGAAGGTTTCTTTTTTGATTTTCCCATGTTCATTCCGCATTCCGTCAACCCCTCACACTTTTTCCACTCCGCCGGCATTTCCCGCCGATGGCATCAAGGCTACTTTGTGGCGCCTGCGTCACAAACAGCCGTATCACTAATCACCTACGTCTTCGCAAAGCCGCCTGCACAAGATGCTTCGCAAGCACTGCCGTGGTCACTGCACCAACGCCACCCGGAACAGGTGTCGCCTGCGATGCCACCCCATCAAGCGTGCCATAATCCACATCACCGCACAGCTTTCCTTCCTCGTCCACATTAATGCCGACGTCCACCACGACAGCGCCCTCCCCCACATATGAGGCATCAAGCATCCTTGCACGCCCTGCACAGGCAACCAGTATGTCAGCCCGCCTGCATTCCGCCTTAAGGTCCTTCGTCCTGGTATGGCAGATGGTCACGGTTGCATTTTCCTTTAACATGAGCATTGAAAGCGGCTTTCCAACCACCATGCTCCTGCCGACTATCGTGACGTTCTTCCCGCTGATTGGGATTTCATAGCCCCTCAAAAGTTCCATCACAGCCTCCGCCGTACATGGTGCAAAGCCGTCCGTGTCACCTGCAAACACCTTTGCAATGTTCACCTGGCTGATTCCATCCAAATCCTTTGCGGGGTCTGTCATGGCTTCTATGTCCTTCTGGTTAATGTGCCCTGGCAGCGGACGGAAAAGCAATATGCCATCAATGTCCCCAGACCTGTTGATTGCGGCGTATTCCTTCTTGAATTCGGAATCGCTTATATCCTCAGGATAAGCGTAGGACTTCACGTTAAGCCCCCATGTGGTCAGCTTCTTGGTGGCTCCCTTTTCATATGACACATCATCAGGTCTTTCCCCTACCCTCACTATGGCGAGTGTGGGAACATAACCATTCAATTCACCAAGCATTTCCTCAACCTGTTCCTTTATGAGCCCTGATACATGGGCACCCTTCAAAACCTCCATCACAGCCTCCATTTCACACTAACCTCAATTCCACAGGCGTTACAGCAGCCCCTGCAGCACCCTGTCATACACCAGGTCTGCCTTTTGCGTCCCCTGCTCCACCATTGCCTTCGCCTTCGCATTAAGTTCCTCGGCCATGCCCCTGTTTTTCATGGACTTGGTGTTAATGTACACGTTCATGACTGCGCCGAGAAGTCCCGCACGCACACACTGTACGGCAACCCCCACGTCGCTTATCGCCATGCGGCTTCCAATCTGCGAAAGCTCGTCCAATATGCCAAGCACATCCATGCACCGTTCCATGATGTCAAGCGGGACACGGCTTGCAAGCACAAGGTTCTCCTCCATCACCCTTGCCTTGTATTCCTTCTCCTCATCAGTGCCGGAGGGCAGTGAATATGCCTTTGCAAGAGGCGCAAAGCACTTGGCATCCTCGTCTGCAAGCTTCACCAGTTCACCCTGCAGGCCCCCAAGCTGCCCTAAAAGCACCTTTGTGCGTTCTTCGACATCCGCATATTTTTTCTTGCCAATTGTAAGGTTGGCAACCATCTGTCCCAGGGCATCGCCAACCGCACCCACAAGTGCGGATGCACCGCCGCCGCCCGGCACCGGCTCCTTTGAAGAAAGAACCTCAAGAAAATCCTTTATTTTCATATCCTCAACCATGACAATCTCCATTCCGCAGGCGCTCATGCCGTTGAAATCGGCACATCAGCCTGACTTTTCACACTAACCTCAGTTTCACTGGCGCCTTAAAACTCCTCGTCGTCCTTGATTATGTCATACAGTTCCTTCCTTGCATCATTTATCCTTGCACGGTCAGAACCGCGGAGCGCCTCCTCGAAGCTCCTTATGCCCGCCTCTATCCGTTTTCTGGTGTCCCCTATGCTCTCCTCATACATGCGCTCCGCACGCAGAAGCGCAAGCCTGTTGGGCTCCTCATCCCTCGGCTGAATCTTAAGGTATGCAAGCTCCTCCATCCGCACCTTGACCTCCTCATCGGTCATGGTGTTGGCATCACCCTTGATTATCATTTTCTGTGTCTCCCCGGTTGACACAACCTTAACCTCAACCTCAAGCAGGGAATTGATGTCATAGGTGTAGGTAACATCAATGCTCTCCTCACCCTTTGGCGCCTTCGGGACTTTCACCTCAAGCTCGCCCAGGAACAGGTTGTTCCTCGCAAAGCGGCTCTCACCCTGAAGCACACGAACCCTCACCTTGGTCTGGTTGTCCCTTGCCGTGTAAAGCCTTTCGGTGTGACTTGCCGGAATCACGGTGTTGCGCTCGATTATCGGGCAAAAATGCCCGTCCTCCACAATGCCGTCCTCATACTCCATCACAACCTCCGTCCCAAGTGTAAATGAGCACACGTCCGTTAGGATTACCTCCTTAACCTCCTCCTTGCGCTCCTTCATGGCAGCCTGGATTGCCGCCCCAAGTGCCACCGCCTCGTCAGGATTAATGTTCGTCTCAGGGAATTTCCTGAAAAGCTTGATTATGTACCTCTTGATTATGTCAAGCTTAGTTGCGCCACCGATAAGCACAATCTCATCCACATCCTTGAGGGAAAGCCCTGCATCCGAAAGGCTCCGCTTCACGGGTTCACGGATTTTGCCGAGGAGCTCCTCGCAGGCAGCCTCATATTCGCTTTCCTTAATCACGGCGCTTTTTTCCCCATCGCCCATGTTACATGTAAATGTAACCTCTCCCTGTCCGCTGATTCCGCGCTTTGCAATCTCCGCCTGCCTGTGGACGCGCATGAGCGTCTTCTCGTCAAGGTCCGAAAGCTCCACACCGACCTTGTTTAAATACAGCCTTTGCATGACCTCGGTGAAATCCTCACCGCCAAGGTAATTGTCCCCCGCAACGGCACGCACCTCAAGTATGTTCTGGTAAAGCTCAAGCACCGACACGTCAAAGGTTCCGCCGCCAAGGTCGAACACAAGAAACCTTGTATCCTTGTTTTTCTCATAAAGGCCATATGCAATTGCCGCGGCAGTCGGCTCCGATATCATCCTCTCAACCTTAAGCCCGGCAAGCTCACCTGCCCGCTTCGTCGCCTTGCGCCTCTTGTCATCAAAATACGCAGGCACGCTTATCACGGCCTCAGTGACCTCCTCGCCAAGGTACCTTTCCGCATCCTCCTTCAGGGCACGGAGCACAAGGCTTGAAAGCTCCTCCGGCTTGTATTTCCTGCCGCTTAGGGTGTACTCCCTGTCAGTGCCCATGCTGCGCTTAAAGGTCTGTGCAACGGTATCAGGAAAAAGCAGCATCCTCTCCTTTGCCGTCTCCCCAACATACACATTCCCTTCCTCGTCCACGCTCACAACCGACGGCGTAAGGTTCTTTCCCAGCCCATTTGGTATTATCTTTGCCCCCTCCGGTGTAAAATAAGCCACCAGGCTGTTGGTTGTTCCCAAATCAATTCCTACTACCATAGCTCTCCTCAATTCCAGTCAACATCCGCAAGGTACCTCAACCGCATCTTGCTGTACCACTCAAATGGCTGCTCCTTTTGGACAGCCTCATAAACCCCAATGGCCTCCGCCAGCCTTCCCTGCCTTTCAAGGAGCATTCCCCTTGCGATTCCAAGCTCATTGCAGGATGGAAATTCGCAGCTTCTGCACATATGGCACCCATCCATCCTTTCAATTATGCCCTCAAGCAAATCCGGCGCCGCATCCCTCGCAAATGCAACCAGAAATTCATTCCAGCACCTTTGCTTCTCATAATAAAAATATGGGTCACGGTTCCAGTCCATGGAGCCTGGCCTCAGCTCCTTTTCAAGCCCATCGGCACATTTTTCAAGCTCCTCCTTTATGTTCCCGTCACCCGCATGGAACATTGTGCGAAGCCCCCTTTTCTTCACGCAGCCGCAGTTCTTGGCATATTCATGCAGCGTCAGCACAATAATCATTGTGCCAAGCACATAATCCGCCTCACAGCCATTGCCATCCTGCCCCAGGGTTGACGCAGCCTTCCGCAATTCATCAAGCCCCCTGGAATAATCACCGTTGACCACATCCAGCTTTCCCTTTCTAAGGTAATAGCTGTTCATGGCCCTTTCCCTTTTCTTTTTGTCAATTATGTGGACAAATGATTTCCGTTCCCGTTCCAGATTCCCCGCAAGCGATTGCAAATCATCAGCATACAGGTACACATCATGCAAATCATTAAAATACATGTATTCATCAATTGTCCCAATGTAATCGCCCTTTTGTTCATCCACAACCGCCTTTGCCCTGTCAGCCTGCCCTGACCTTGCATAATCCACCGCAAGGTCATCCCACATGCCATGGTCCTCAAAACGGTTGATTGCTGATTCATAGGCTGTCACGGCAAGGCCGTATTCCCCCATGCGTTCATAGGTATGCGCAAGGTTGGCGTAAGGATGCACATTCGGCTCCTCATCCATGTACCTTATTGCCTTCTTAAAGCACACAAGGGCTTTCTCATATTCACCAGTATATTTATATATACACCCAAGGTTATTCAATGCAAACTGCTCATCCGTCCTGCGCTCCAGCACCTTGTGAAAATCCCTCATGGCACTGTCATAATCCTTGGCATCCATGGAAAACCTGCCACGTTCAACCAGCATGTAATTGGATGGATATTCATGCAAAAGCCTTGTAAGCTCCGGATATCCCTCCTCATAAAACCTTGTGTCATGACGTTCAAGCAACGGGGTCTTGTACTTCTTTTCAAATTCATCCAGACTTTCGCGTATTCCCGACGTATCAGCAGCCTGCTTATCGGACAAATACCCGTAGGCATCAAGAATCTGGCTCTCAACCCCATTGTCCGCCGCCTCCGCAAGCAGCTTGTCCAGCTCCTCCTTGTACTCAAGGTCAAGAAACACCTTCGCAACCTGCTCATAAGCCCTCGGATACTGTGGAAAATGCCCCATGCACTCCCTTCCTGCATTCACCACACCGCCTGCGTCAAGCTTTCTGGCGTATGCATCCACAAGTATTGCACTTGCCGAATAAAGCTGCTTCTCCTCCAAAAGCCATGTACAATATTCAATACATTCATCCACCTTGTCCATGTCGAGAAGCACCTGTGCCTTCTCAAGGAATATGCTGACGCCCTTCACCCACTGGGTCTTAAGCTCCTTGTCAAGCGCTTCATAAGCCTCAACCTCCGCCACGGCACTCTCAAAGCATTCCTTCCTCTGAAAGCCCATCATGTGGTAAGCATTGGTCCTGATGGCATAGGTCTGGTAGAGGCGGTTAATGTCATCATCAAGCTCCGAGCCTGTCTCCGACTTAATCTTATCCCTTAAGCCCCTTCTCCAAATCTCAGTATGCACAAGGCATTCCTCGTACTCCGCCTCCTCAAGGTAAAGCTTTGCAAGAAGCCCATGGTATGCCAGCACCTCCCCGTCCGGCAGCTTTCCCTCAAGTCCGCGAGCCAGCTTGATTCCCTGAAAAAACTTGCCATCCTGCAGGTAACACCAGGAAAGCTCAATTGCAGATTCAATGTCATCCTCCTGGGTATATTTTGTTATGTATTCCTTTTCCAGCTGGGAATTAATCTTCCCCGTAAGCTCGTAAAATTCATCACCGCTGCCCACGGCCATGACCTTCTCGGCACATTTCTTGGCTGTCCTGTAGTCACCCTTCCCATAATACCACTGTGAAAGGTAATAATTGGACATATAGTGGTCATCAGTGTCAGCCTTGATTTTAAGAAATATCTCCGCTGCCGCATCCATTTCATCGCTTTTCCATAGCAGCTGCCCATAGTTAAATGCAGTCGTCATGTCACCAGGATACTTCCCATACGCCCTTGCCAGGCATTCAACGGCGCCAGGCATGTCCTTTTCCTCAACCAGTATGCTTGACCTTAACAACTCCGTAAGCGGATGCTCTATGCCAAGGCCTTCCATCTCGGAAAGCATTTGGCGTGCCAGCCGCACATCATCATTTTCAAGTGCCCTCCACGCCTGGTTGTATTTTTGCAGGAACAAATCATAATCCGCATCAGGCGCACCCCTGAACAGTTCAAAATCAACGTCCTCACCACGGCTGCATTTATGTACCAGGTAATTAAGGAAATCCACGGGAAACTTCTCCCGCAGCCTTGCAAAGCCAGACCTGATTCCAAGCCTTTCATCCAGCAGCTTCCACACATCGGTTGGAAAATATATGTGGTTCATCATGAACACAAGAAGCTTCTCCCTGCATTCCTCCTCACCGTCCAGGGACAAAAAAAGCTCATCCTCAAAAAGCCGCTTCCATTCCCCAAGGTCACGCCTTCTTGTCATGTTGCCATAGATTTCGGCTGCCCTTTCAACCCACAAGCCTGACGGGCTCGTGTCCCTCGTCTCCTCCGCGTCGGGCTCCGTTGACCTTGCATAGGCACAGGCATCCTCATATGCCTGGCGCAGCCTCTTGAAGCCGGACGGGTCATCCTCCGGATTGGTTCTTGAAAGCTTGTTCCTGTATGCCTGCTTTATCTTCCCCTCATCCTTGGTAGGCTCAATCTCAAGTATTCCAAAAATCTCATCCGTTCCCATATGACCTCCCGCCCATTTCCATTCCCCACATGAATGGTCCTAATTGCACAACGAATAGTTTATTATACCAAAAAGATTCAGATTATTCAATATTTGACGTATTTTAGGCAAAGTCCTTTTGCCGGGGCCATCTGCCCTCCCTCAGCCCTCACGCCCGATTCAAGCAGGTGTGCGACATCACCCGGCAGCAGCCGTCCAAGCCCCACGTCCACAAGTGCCCCAGCCAATATCCTGACCAGGTTGTGCATAAC
>CAYZYS010000088.1:0-8794 GCA_964482605.1 uncultured Bacteroides sp. | reverse complement strand
CAAGGTAAATGTCATTGCAACCGCAACTGAGGATGCCATTGGCAAGGGTGTTCATGCGGGCAACCTCATAAAGGCAGTTGCCCCGATTGTGGGCGGTGGCGGCGGTGGCCGTCCTAACATGGCGCAGGCAGGCGGAAAGAACCCTGCGGGGATTGACGAGCTTCTTAAGAAGGCGCTGGAGGTTGTGCAGCAGCAGTTAGGGTGCGACTGAAGGTTTATTGAACATTAATTGAGAAGGGGATTATGCCTGTGAAGCATCATACAAGATTGTGGACGCTGGTTGTCACCGTGATATTTGTGGCATCTGGAATATCATGGATATTTAATTTCCGGCTGGGGCTTGGGTTGTTGATTCTGGGCGGTATTGTCTTTGGTGTTACGTATAAGTCATAGTTGAATTTAATTATATACCCAGGGTGCATGAATTAAGATGCTGTCACACCCTGGGTTTGTTTTAAATGTGGGTTTTGCGGTGCAGCTTGGTGATTATTGATTATAAGAGTGGGAATGGGTATGCAAAGACTGGTTATTACCAAAATCAAGGACGCAACCGTCAGTGCAGTGTGTGAGGAGCTGTCGGTCAGGTCGGCACAGTTGTTGTCAGATGACACCATACTTGGCAATGTGTATGTTGGCAGGGTGGAAAATGTAAGTGACAACATTGGTGCGGCATTTATTGAATATGAGAAGGGAAAGAAGGGTTATTACGCCTTTAGCGACAACCAGCACCACATATTTCTCAACCCAAAGAATAACCAGAGGGTTTGCCAGGGCGACCTGCTTTTGGTGCAGGTGACAAGGGAGGCTGTCAAGACCAAGGAGCCCACGCTGTCAAGCAGGATAAGCATATCAGGCAGGCTTGCGGCTGTGTCGGTCAGGATGGATGACCTGACGGAATCATCGGTTTTCATATCAAAGAAAATCAGTGATGAGGCGCTTCGCTCCACAATGAAGTCATGTGTGCGGCTTTGCCTTAACAGGCTTGAAAAGACCGCGGACTGGGAGCTTGCGGCAAGGGTTGTGCAGGGACTGAAGCTTGACATAATAGTTCGCACCAATGCGGAAAATGCTTCGATGGAGCAGCTTGGGGCGGAGGTTGAAAAGCTGTGCTCCAGGCTGTGTGCGATGCTTTCACATGCAAATGTGCAGTCGGCATTTACAAGGCTGTACTCAGGGGATGATGGATGCCTTGAGGATGTGAAGAATCTCCGTGGGAGCAGGCTTGAAAAAATAATAACGGATTTGCCGGAGGTTTACGCGACAATCAGGGATTACCTGCTGTTGAATGAGCCCGTCTCGGTTGAAAAGCTTGAGCTGTATGATGACCCGACACTTCCGCTCGAAAAGCTGTACAATCTTGGGGGACAGATTACCGCCGCACTGAAGGAAAGGGTGTGGCTGCCGTCGGGAGGGTACCTTGTCATTGAGCCGACGGAGGCGCTGACTGTCATTGACGTGAACACGGGTAAATTCACCGGCAACAGGAAGCTCCAGAAGAATACGTACATGATAATCAACCGGCAGGCGGCACAGGAGATTGCAAGGCAGCTTGTGCTGAGGAATCTTTCGGGGATAATAATAGTTGACTTCATCAACCTTGAAAGCCCACAGGAAAACAAGGAGCTGCTGGCATATTTGTCAGAGCTCCTCAGGCTTGACCCAGTGCAGGCGACGGTTGTGGGCATGACCAGGCTTGGACTGGTGGAGATTACAAGAAAGAAGGTTAAGAAGCCGCTGCATGAAATGTTTAAGGGAATATTACAGCCGTCACCGTGAGGAATGGCTAAAGGCGTATGCGGCATGGTATGGCAGGCTCAGGGGGTGGTTTTACGCACATCCTGCATGTACGGTGGCTTTCAGGTACATGTATAAAATCCTGCCCCTTGTCATGGCTGGTGCTTATGGCATACTTTTGGTGTATGTTTTTTTAATCAAATTCATTGGGGATGGTTTTTCGGGCGTTGACGGCGGGCTTGTGGGTCTTGTTGCCGTTCCTCTGTCGGTGTTCGTGCTTCTGTCGGTGCTGCGCAAAATGATTGACAGGACCAGGCCGTATGCCGCAGGGCTTGGGATTGATACACTCCTTGTGAAGAAAAGACGTGGGGAATCATTTCCAAGCAGGCATTCCTATGCGGCGGGCATAATAGCGGCAGCATTCATCGATGCGGGTTTTGTGCTGGATTACATGTGGAATGGTGCAATGTGCCTTATGTGGTGCATCATATGTGGTATAATGGTGGTGTTGTCGGTACTTGTGGCACTTACAAGGATAGCGGCGGGCGTGCATTACCCAACGGATGCCGTTGGAGGGCTTGTGCTCGGTTATGTGTGCGCCGGGGTGCTGTTTTTAATCATTGCCTTGTGAAATTACATAAGAGGATTCTTCAGAAGGAGGAAGATGGGCATGGGTATTCATTCAAATAAGCGCATAGACTTGGCGCATATCAAGATTGCATACATTGGCGGTGGTTCCAAGATGTGGGCAAGGGTTTTCATGTATGACCTAGCGCTTAATCTGGACATGCAGGGCGAAATCGGCTTGTATGACATTGACCGTGCGGCTGCCGTGAGGAACCAGCAAATCGGAAAGAGGATTAATGAGGCGGCGGAGACCGTGTCAAAATGGGATTACGTGGTGTATGACCAGTTGGACGAGGCGCTTGCGGGCGCGGATTTCGTGGTGATATCAATACTGCCGGGAACTTTTGGGCAGATGAGGGTTGACGTACACCTTCCGGAGGAATATGGCATTTACCAGAGCGTGGGTGACACGGCAGGCCCGGGGGGTGTGCTCCGTGCGATGAGGACGGTCCCGATATATGAGCATTTTGCCAGGAGGATACAGGCGGTGTGCCCTGATGCATGGGTGATTAATTTTACCAACCCGATGAGCATATGTGTCAAGACACTTTATGATGTGTTTCCGCAAATCAAGGCATTCGGCTGCTGCCACGAGGTGTTCCATACACAGGATTTCCTGTGTGATGTGCTGAAGGAGGAGACGGGCATTGAGGTGACAAGGCAGTCAATCGCCACGGATGTTGCGGGGATTAACCACTTCACCTGGATTTCCTCCGCAACGTACCACGACATTGAGATAATGGACCTGCTTGATTCCTATGTTGGCAAATTTTATGAATCAGGGCATTATGAACACGGAAGTGCAGATTTATACAAAACAGATTCATTTGCATATGCCAACCGTGTAAAGATGGATATGTACAAAAGGTATGGAATACTTGCTGCCGCAGGTGACAGGCACCTTGCGGAATTTGTCAATAATGGCTGGTATCTCAAGAATCCGCAGCAGGTGGAGGAGTGGAAATTTGCATTGACCACGGTTGATTTCCGCATACGGCAGATGAATGACAGGATTAAGGAATCGGAGGGGCTTGCTGATGGAAGCATCCCCGTGAGGGTTGAGAAGTCACAGGAGGAGGCGGTGGACATAATGCGTGCCATACTGGGGCTTACAAACAAGGTGACCAACGTAAATCTTCCCAACAGCGGGCAGATGCAGCAGCTTCCGGATGGCCACATAGTTGAGACAAATGCTGTGTTCTCCAATGGCTTCATTGCGCCGATAACGTCGGAGCATCTGCCAATTCCCGTGCTCAACCTTGTTGAAAGATGCAGTAACAATGTTGAGGCACTGTATGAGGGCATTAAGGCGAGGGATTTTGACAGGATATTTGCGGCGTTCATGGACCAGGGCTTGTGTGCGGGGCTTACCCTCAAGGACGGACGCAGCCTGTTTGAACGCATGGTCAGGGGGACATGGGAGTACCTTGAAGGATATTATCCTGTGTTATGATGCACGGGGCGAAAGCCCGTGGATGTGTTGAAATATATGATTGGCAGGGAGGATGGTGCCGGACTGGCACTGATTGGTGATTATGAGAAAAATGTTGTACGGGGCGGCTGTTGTGTTATCAGGTGCCGTGATGCTGGCAGGCTGCGCAGGCAATAGTGCGGGAAATGTAGGTGCGGATGGCGATTCGGCTTCTGTTGAAACCACTGTGGCAATGGAGGGTGCATCAGGTGATGGGGCTGGGGGTCAGACTGTTTTTGCAAGCGGGACGGACCTGGGTGGCAATTCCACCGTGGGCGCTTCCTCGTCTGCCGAATCAGGCAGTGCGGCCGTGGCACAGGCGGACGTGGTGAATGCCTGCGGAATTTACATACACAATGAAGCCACTGGAAACCGTGAGCTGGTGAATGGCATTTATTCGGGAAAATGGGAGAAGGGCAAGGACATAATGTGCTTCGAGGTGTTTAACTCCAATAAGGCAACCCTCACGGGAAGCAGCATTTTCAAGTACCTGTGGGAGCCCATATGGTTTGGTGCCTCTGATGCGTCGAATTATCGCATTGGCTATGAGGTGCAGTTTTCAATCGACGGTGGTGCCACCAAGGTTGACCAAATGCTTCTCATGCCGGAGGATACTGAAAAGTACAAGGCTTATATGGAATTTTACATGTATGACGATTATCACCAGACACCCGGCGTGTGGTACAGCCACGTGGAGCAGAAGGCATATGATGACAGCACGCTCCTGACATCGATTAAATTTACCGCAGGGCAGAAGTATGACCAGATAAGCGGTGACGTGACGCTTACCGCATTTTTGTATAATCCGTCAACACACTGCTTTGATGCTGACGGACATTACACGGGGGATTTGAAGTACACAATCACAGTGCGCAATGCGGGATGAATTTAAAAAGGATTTAAAAATAAGAATCATATGAAGGACTTAACGAAGGGCAATATTACCAAGGTGATTTTACAGTTTGCCATACCCATTTTCCTGATGCAAATGCTGCAGCTTACGTACAGCTTTGCGGATGTGCGAATGGTGGGGGAGTTCCTTGGCGAAAATTCACTGGCGGCTGTCGGGGCGACAACGCCAATCAATACATTGATAATTGGTTTTATGACAGGGCTTACCAATGGCTTTTCCGTCATAACCGCAAGGTTTTTCGGTGCGGGGGACAGGAAGGGGATAAAGCGAAGCGTTGCCGCATCAATTACACTTGCAGTGGTTTTGTCTGTTGTGCTGTCGGTGGCAAGCCTCATTGGCATAACTCCGCTCATGAGGGTACTGAATACGCCTGACGGCATATTTGATGAGGCGAGGGCGTATATATCGGTGCTTCTTGGGGGTATGCTGGTAACGGCCTGGTATAATACAATGGCTTCGATATTGAGAAGCATGGGTGACACGGTTACGCCGCTTGTGTTTCTTGCACTTGCGGTTGTGCTCAATATCGTGGGTGATTATTTTTTCATGGGCGTCGTGGGCATGGGGGTAGTCGGCGCGGCGGCGGCAACGCTGCTTGCACAGTTCATATCGGCGCTTGCCTGTACAATATACGGATTCAGGCGGTATGAGGCAATACGCTTTCCGCTTTCAATGTGCAGGGTTGATTCACGGCTTGCGGGGCAAATGCTGGCGTCAGGCTTTTCCATGGGCTTCATGAATTCAATAGTTTCACTTGGCACGGTGTCCCTGCAGAGTGCAATCAACACCTTTGGTGAGGATATCATTGTGGCACATTCCGCGGCAAGGAAGATAACGGAATTTTTCAACATAACATTTGGCGTATTTGGAATGACCATGGCAACCTTCTGCGGGCAGAACATGGGTGCGGGAAAGTATGACAGGATACGGAAAGGGCTTTGGCAGTGCATATTGATGGCATGGGTATGGTCCATTGGGATGATGCTTCTTGCATGGACTGCCGGACCGTGGCTGATTCATTTGGTGACGGGCTCGGACACGGCTGCCGTTCTTGAGACGGGCTCACTGTACCTGAGGGTTGACACGCTTTTTTACTTTGTGCCTGCGGCGATATGCATCATCCGCAATGCGATGCAGGGCTTTGACGACAGGATAACGCCGATTGTTTCAAGCAGCATTGAGCTGGTCGGCAAGGTGCTTGTTGTCATTTTGCTTGTTCCGCATTACCAGTATTGGGCAATAATCGTGGCTGAGCCAATTGTGTGGGTTTTGATGGTGATACCGCTTCTGGTACGTTTGTTTACCAATCCGGTATTAAAAAAATGACAGGGGAGAGGGGAATGCATAAGATTACATCCATTGATGATTACAACCAGAAAAAGAAAATGATAGTCCTTGATGATGGTGACATAAGCTTCCCGCTTTATTGCAGTGAGGTTGCACGTCTTGGGTTGAAATGTGAAATGGAGCTGGGGGATTCGGAGTATGACAGGTTCATTGAGGATGTGGTGTATCCAAGGTGCAGGGACAGGGCACTTCATTTGCTCATAAGAAGGGATTTAAGCGAGGGGGCGCTTTTGGAAAGGCTTGGGA
The DNA here is from genome assembly GCA_964482605.1 of uncultured Bacteroides sp. Classification (GTDB taxonomy): domain Bacteria; phylum Bacillota; class Clostridia; order Lachnospirales; family Lachnospiraceae; genus Bacteroides_F. Next base: position 2,456 of record CAYZYS010000088.1, on the reverse strand, counting down.
AAAACGGCTATCCAACGGACGTGGCAGCAAGGGTGCTTGACTATGTGAAGGAGCATGGCCTTGTTGATGATTTAAGGTATGCAAAAAATTACGTCTGGAGTAAAGCGGACACAAAAAGCCGCCGGCAGATGACGGAATATCTGCGCAGCCACGGCATGGGCGAGTCAACCATAGAAGAAGCAATGGCTGACTATTATGACATCAATGATGATGCCGAGGTCAGGCTTGCTGCGGAGCTTTTGCGAAAGAAGCTGGGGGACGGGCCGCTTACATTTGAAGTGAAGGGCAGGCTGATGGCATACCTTGCGCGGAAGGGCTTTGGGTATGACACGATAAACAGGGCGTTCGTTGAAGTGGAGGGGTGATTGCGTCGCTGTCAATCGCTGTCAGATGCCAGTTAATCTGTATTAAATATACTTGACACAAGAGGAAAAAAAGTATATTATATAAGACGTTGTATGTCTGTACAATGAAAATTTAATAAGGAGGTGCTCCTGTGGGTATTTTGCCAGTCATAGTGGCTGTGGTGGTCACAATGATTATAGTTGCACCTGTTACCTGGTTTATCTCCAAGACAGCGATTGATAAGCGTAACAATGAAATTATCGGCAGTGCCAATGAGCGCGCCAATAAGCTGTTGGACGAAGCGAGGAAGTCTGTTGACGAGGCAAAGAAAACTGCTGAGTCAATGACTAGGGAAGCCAGCATAGAAGCGAAGGAAGAGAAGATTCGAGTTCGCAACGAGCTGGACAAGGAAGTCCATGAGAGGCGTGCCGAGGTTTCCAAGTATGAGAAGCGCGTGCTTCAAAAGGAGGAAGCCCTTGACAAGAAGTCCGAGGCGGTTGAGAAGAGAGACCAGCATCTTGCTAGGAAGGAAGAAGAGCTTAACAAGACAAGGCAACAGGTAGAAGAGCTTGAGCAAAAGAGACAACAGGAACTTGAGAGAATCTCAGGATTAACCTCTGAACAGGCAAAGGAATATCTTTTAAAGACTGTTGAGGAAGAAGTTAAACACGATACTGCTGTGATGATTAAGGCCATGGAATCCAAGGCGAAGGAGGAGGCAGACAAGAAGGCGAAGGACTATGTGGTTACTGCAATTCAGAAATGTGCTGCAGACCATGTGGCAGAAGCCACCATTTCTGTCGTGCAGCTTCCAAGCGATGAGATGAAGGGACGCATTATTGGGCGTGAGGGACGTAACATCCGTACTCTTGAGACACTTACGGGTGTTGAGCTGATTATTGATGATACCCCTGAAGCCGTTGTCCTTTCAAGCTTTGACCCGATTAGGAGGGAAGTGGCAAGGATTGCGCTTGAGAAGCTTATCCTGGATGGAAGGATTCATCCTGCAAGAATCGAGGAGACAGTTGAGAAGGCGCAAAAAGAAGTTGAGACATTGATTCGGGAGGAAGGTGAAGCTGCCGCACTTGAGACAGGCGTTCACGGATTGCATCCAGAGCTTGTAAAACTGTTAGGCAAGATGAAGTTTAGAACAAGCTATGGTCAGAACGCACTCAGGCATTCAATTGAGGTTTCACAGCTCAGTGGTCTTCTGGCCGCTGAGGTGGGCACTGATGTCAGGCTTGCCAAGAGGGCAGGACTTTTGCATGACATTGGAAAGTCCATTGACCGCGAGATGGAAGGCTCACACATCCAGATTGGTGTTGAACTTTGTAAGAAGTACAAGGAATCACAGGTTGTTATCAATGCAGTTGAGGCGCATCACGGCGATGTTGAACCTGAAAGCCTTATTGCATGCATCGTGCAGGCTGCTGACACAATTTCGGCAGCAAGGCCTGGTGCAAGAAGAGAGACAATTGAAAATTACACTAACAGACTTAAACAATTAGAAGATATTGCAAACTCCTATAAGGGAGTTGACAAATCCTACGCTGTTCAGGCAGGCAGGGAGATTCGTATCATGGTAGTTCCGGAAGTTGTAAGCGATGCCGATATGGTATTGATGGCGAGGGATATTTCCAAGCAGATTGAATCTGAAATGGAATATCCGGGTCAGATTAAGGTTAATGTCATTCGTGAATCAAGAGCAACAGAATTTGCCAAGTAATACAGAATTAGAAAGCCCCATCCGTGGCAATGGTTATAGACCATGCGCGGGTGGGTTTTTTTGCGGCCTTTTCCGGTCAAGAACCTGTTTTTTAATGCATCTTAGAGGGGGTTGGGCAGGTTGTCAATAAATGTTAATAATTGAATAAAATTGTCAAATGTGTCAAAAATATTCAATATATCATTGCCACTTTAAATTTCAATTTTAAATAGTAATGGATATTGAAGTGAAAATAATTTAGTGGTAAAATAACACTACCAAAATTCGTGCAATACACAAAAACAGGGAGCGATATTGTGGAGATTAAAAGAGATGCTTACCTTGATCAGCTGAAGATAAGAAAAGATAACGGAATGATTAAGATTATTACGGGAATCAGGAGATG